>NZ_JBNAFN010000001.1:0-401979 GCF_049800695.1 Fluviibacterium sp. S390
GGTTCGGCCGATCAGGCGGCCACGCCCCCCTTTTTAACGCCCAGGCTGGACGCGGTGCGGTGTGCCTTCAGATACGTCGCGTCGATCATCACGGTCTTTTCTTCACTGTGTTCGGCGGCCAGCCCAGCCATCATCCTCGCGAAAACACCTTTGTCACTCCACCGCTTCCAGCGGTTGTACAAGGTCTTGTGCGGACCGTATGCGGCGGGCGCATCCCGCCAACGTAAGCCATTGCGGTTGATGAAGATAATTCCGCTCAACACGCGCCGATCATCGACGCGGGGCTTGCCGTGAGACTTGGGAAAGAAAGGCGCAAGCCGCGCCATCTGCGCGTCGCTAAGCCAGAAGAGATCAGACATGTCACCGCTCGTTTTTCGAACGGTGAATCACGCTGATCGCCGGAAATCAATGGGTCCTGAGCCTAGCCGCCGCATCCAGCCGGTCAGGCGCCACGGGCGCCCGCCCCGGCGTAGCGTGGTTTCACTTGCCGTCATCGACCAGATCCGGGTGCAGATAGTTGTCGGGCAAACCGTTCTTGGCCATGGCAATGCCGTTCAGGCACTGGCGCAGGACCGCTTTGGAGTTGAGAACGCTCGTGTAGCCTGGATCGCGCTCGGGGCGGAGTTCGACGATTTCCATGCCCACCAGATTGTTTTCGGCGCAGATCCGACGCACCAGCGGCAGCACTTCGCGCATGTAGAGCCCGCCCGGCTCGGGCGTCGAGGTGCCGGGAATGAACGCCGGGTCCACCACGTCGATGTCGAAAGACAGAAACAGCGGCTTGCCGTTGGCGCGGGCTTCGGCAAGCACATCATCGACCACAGGTTGCCAGCCGCGGCGTTCGATCTCGGCCATCATGTGATAGCGCAGGCCCGCGGACCGATTCCAGGCGACACCGTTCATGTCGGTCGAATTCGGACCACGCAAACCGATCTGGATGATGTCCTCACCATTGACCAACCCTTCTTCCACAAGTTTCCGGACAGGGTTTCCGTGCGTGTTGAAAACCCCGAATCCCACCGGTGCCTGATCGGCATGAGCATCGAAGTGAACGATCGTCAGGTTACCCTTGCCATAGACGTCAGCAAGCCCCGCAGCGTCCGGATACATCAGCACGTGTCCGCCACCGATGATGATCGGAATGGTTCGCTTTCCATTTTCCAGTTCAACCCCCGCCACCTCGGCGACCATCCTGCGCACCTCGGGGATGGATTTCTCCATGCTGAGCGGATGAACCGGAGCGTCGCCGTAGTCGACAACGGTCAGTTCTTCGAGGGCCGCAAGCCCGGAGTCGAGCTCCGGCATCGTGAAGGCCCCCCACATGTGGTAGATCTCGGACTTCATCGGCGCGCGCATTTCCATCGGGCCGTAGGATTGCACTCGCATCCCGTTGTACATTTCGGCACCGAAAATCGCGACTTCCACCTCTCCGGCCTTCAGGTCTGCCGGGGTCAGGGCAACGGGCAGATGGAAGAACGTGGGAATACCGACCCAAGGGAACCCGCCGACGTATCGCTGCACGTTGATTGGGCCCGGCTCGCGCCCGCTGGACAGGTCGTCTCGCATCTTGCGCCAGACATCATAGCTGGGGTCGTCCTTGTTCAATCGGATCAACGGCTCTTCGCCCTCGTTGATCGGATCTATTTCCGCGGGTGTGTCGGCAGCTCCCATCATCTGGGCGAACGCCGTTTCCGGCAGCAGAAGTCCGGCAAGCAGAAGGACTGTCAGGGGGTGTTTCATTGCGTTTCCTTGTTCGAATTCGAAGACTGAAAGTTAAAGCACGAGCCGGAAGCGCAGGCCGAAGACGACCTCGCTGTCGGCGCCGGACAGGGCGGGGTTGGCAATGTACTGAATGTCCGGGGTGATCTCGAAGGCACGTGAGACCTGGGCGCGGTAGTAGGCCTCGAAGCCGCGCTCCATGCCGAGGTTTTCGTCCGTGGGATCGCCCTGCCAGACCCCGACGCCGATCCGGTCATAGCGGAACCCGAAAGGTGTCTTGACCTGGAAACCGATGGCGGTGCGTTCCCGAAAGGCGCGGAAGGTATCCTCGGCCACCGAATACCGGAAGAAGGCACCCAGCCGATCGCCGATGTCCTGATCGAAACTGGCGGACAGGCTGCGGACTTCGGACTGGGTGTCGGTGGCCGTGTCCAGCGACCAGGTCAGGCGGTATTCGCCATAGCCGAGCCCGGGAATGGCAGGTTGCAGCGCCGCCTCGATCACGTACTCCCGATTGCCGTCCTGCAAGGCTTCAAGGCTGAGACCCGTCTCCACATCCGGCGCCCGCACCACGCCGGAGAGATACCAGGTCTCGGCCTTCCACTGCGCGAAGATGCCGTTTCCAAGCAAGGCGGTGTAAGGCACCACCGGGTTGTTGCCGAGCATGGGAGAGAAGAACATCTCGCTGTCGCCATGCGCATAGCGGTTCAGGTTGACCAATGTCCGCATGGCCAACTTGCCAATCTGAAACCGAAAGCGCTCGTCCGCCGTGATGTGTTCCAGCGCCAGCATCTGCAGGATCTCGACGGAATTGTCCGGCCCGCCGTTTCCGCCATTCAACGGCGACAGGATTCCGAGATCGGACTGGAACTGGCCAGCCGTGTTGCCCCCCAGGCTGTTGGCGAACTGCCCCCAGATGTTGAGCGAAGTGTGCCCCGGGGCGTCGCCGGCGAAATCAAGTCGGGCGATCACGTTCAACTCGTTGTCATTGATCCTGGATCCGTCAGCCCATTGGTTGATCAGGCGATCCTCGATCACCCAGTAGAACCCTGCCTCGTCCTGTACGCGCTCCTTGAACTCGAAATATTGCAGCCCTGCCCGACCGACCGCCCCGAACGAAAGATAGCCGTCGCGCGCGACCGGGTTCTCGAACACCACGCCAAACTCGCCGTAGTCGAAATCCGGTGCATCGGTCTGCTCTTGGGACGTTGCTGCAAAGGGAAAGGCGACGCAGGTCAGGCATGCGAGCAAACGCAGATCTGCCGGGCAGTCGATGCCTTTCATCGCTGGTCCTTCCCATTGTTTGCGCAATCGTCCCAAACGCGTAGCACCGGCGCCGAACAGGTGGTAAGTAACTAACGTAACGGAAATCCTGAGCCGCACCGGGGGAGGACACCGCTGGATGAACGGACCCGACGGCCTGATCGAAACCGAAGGCGTGAAGGCGCTTGCGCGACGTGTCGCCCGAGATCCGGTGTTTCAGGCGTCCGACCGATTGCGCAGGCTGCTGCTTTTCATTGCCGACACGTCGGATGATCCGGAAGGGGCTGGCACCACCCAACAGCAGATTGCATGCAAGATCCTCGGCAAGGGCCCCGATTTCGATCCGGCAATCGACCCCCATGCGCGTATCGAAGTAGGTCGCCTGCGGACCGCCCTGAAGCTTTATTTCGCCGACCAGCCCGCCGGCGCACAACGGCTGGAGATTCCCAAGGGAAAGTACCTGCTTTGTCTGGCTGCATCCCGGCAATCACTGGCAGCAGTTGAACCCAGACCTGGTGGTTTGAGGGTTCAGTTCAGTCTTTCGGGATCCGGACAGCCGGATCGTGAAGACGCGCTGCTTGCCGCGATCCTGTGCCGATCTGCCAGGTCTCCGCTTTTGCTGGACGGTGCCCTCGTGCTGTGCCCGGCAACTGCGACGAGCGCGGCGCAAGCCTGCCATGAGGCCCGGAAAAATGCCTGCCATATCTCGGCACATCTGCATCTTTCACCGTCCGACCCCGGGCCCTCCAGAGCTTGGCTGACGCTCTGCCGGACAGATCGTGAGGCGCTTGTTGCCGGAATCGAACTGCCCATGACGGTTGGTCATTCCCCCGGACAGCCCGAGGACCCTCTCGTGCAACTGGTTGCGGACGCTTTGGCCGATCCGGCAAGCGGTCTGGTTCCGAACCAGGCCGCGCGGATCTGGCCGAGTTCCCGCCTTGCGCTGATCCTGCTGGCCTACCGCTTCATGTGCACCCAGTCCTCTGTCTGGGCGGAACGGGCGATGAATGCCTTTGCGGCGCTGGAAGGCACCGGATACCGGTCCGCGACCACCCTGGCGTTGAAGGCGGACATGTGCCGGATCAGCGAGGTCTTTGCGATCGGCCCGGAAAGCGGAGGATGCAGTCGCGCCCTGGAGATGGCCGCGGCTGCCGTTGAATGGGAACCGTACAACGCAGCCGCGGTGCTGTCGCTGGGATACGCCTGCCTTGCCACAGATCAAAAGACAGCGGCCCGACAGGCAGCCTGCAGTATTCCGGCAGCGGTCAGCCTGTCGGGAATCGATGCGGATGTCGTGCTACTTCGATCCTTGTGTCGCCTTCCGATGCGGAACAGGGATGTCCTTGATCCGGAAAAATCCTTCTTTGCCACGGCGTCCGAAATCGTGTCCCTGTTTGATGCCGCTGATTGGGAAGCACTGGCCGTCCGAACCCGCTCTTCCGCGTTCCGATCGAACTTCTGGCTTCCGTTGTTCGACAGTGTTGCAAGCGTGGCGCTCGGGGACCGGCCCGGATTGGACGCCTGCGCGGACGAAATCCGGTGCGCCTTGCCAAATTCCAAGGTCGTCCTGCCACGAGCCGTCCACGCAATGTTTGTCGCCGATACGGACCGGGGCGTTTTCGGTGACGCCCTTTCGCGAATGGGCTATCAGCCGAGCATCTGACCCATGCGCAGTGTCCCGGCTTGAGTGCGCGCGCGTGAACGGCCCGATCCCGACCTCGGGCACCCTTTCATATTGCTGCGGTGCGGCCCGTCGAAGGCGCCCTTCGCAGCACGCGCAAACCCGGATGGGGTCGACCGCACAGATCGCGGAGCTCTGCGGTCGATGCATGTGAGGCGATGCATGCAAGGTTCGGTGACCTATTCAGCGGATCCGTCCTTCTGGGTTCTTTGCAGGCTTCGGTACGTGGTTGGTGTCATGTCGTTTGCGCGGCGAAAGGCTCGGGTGAAATTGGCAACGTCCGTGAAGCCCAATGCAGTGGCGATGTCAGAGATGGACCGGTTGGTCTCGAAAAGGGCGGCACGGGCATATTCTTGCCGGACAAAGTCGATCTCCTTGCTGATCCCGGTTCCTTCGGCAGCAAGGCGGCGTTTCAGTTTCTGCTGGCTCATCGATGCGAGGACGGCACAATCCGCGGCGCTCAGGGCGCCTTGCCCAATGTAGGCGCGCACCACTTGCCGAAAGGAATGCACGAATTCGCCGACATCGGCGTCGCGCCGCTGCATCGGGGTCAGATCGGGAGAACGTGCATCGAACGATGACGACAACCACGCAGTCGGAAAACGAATGCTGAACCCCATCCGGTTGCCTTTCACCAGGTGCATCAGGTCGAACTCCGGGGGAAGGACCGATGGATCGCTGACAACAACGGTCACTTTCGAGGGGTCGATCCCGTCCCGAAGTGCCCGCTGGAGGATGGCCCAGCCCAGCGCCAGCATGAACACGTCGTTCTGTGCCGGCAGGATCGTCGGCTTGAAGGTTCGTCTTTCGCCCAAGGTCGCAGTTTGACCGGAAATATTGAGATACTCAGTGGCCGAACTTGAAACCTCGTTGGCGCCCGCGATGAAGATCGAAAGGTAGTCTCCGGCGGTGGTCGCCCGGGCTTCCGCATCTGCAAGAATTGGCCAGCCGCCGAGATCAAGCTTGGCGCCCACGCGCGCGCCGAGAAACCGATCGTTGGCCACGTCCGCCGCGTTCTCGACAAACTGGGTGGCAACCATGACATGAACGGACAGATCCGGGTCAAGGGTTGCTTCTTCGGTCAGGCCTACGCTGTCGAAGACCGGTTCCGGGTCGATGCCGCGCGCATGGAATTCACCCACAAACGGACGAAGAAGGCTCAGTTTGACGAGTGGCAGTCTGTGTGTCATTGGCTTGATATCCGCACGCCCCTTGTCACGCAGCGTAGCGTCTGACAGCCGCGGGAATAGGAAAAACTCTCAAGAACAGTCTGGATGGGTAAAAAACCCGTTCCTCGTGACCCTGAAAGACAAGAGAAGCAATATTCTAGCGCTATAGTGTTTCCCACTCAAACGCCCCGCATCGGGGTCTGATCCAATGGGAGATATATATGATGAGATTCCTTGCCTCGGCTGCAAGCATTGCGCTGGCCGCTGGGTTTGCGACCGCCGCCTTCGCGCAGGACAACGCCCCGCGCCAGGTGCTCTTCACCAACGTCAATATTTTCGATGGAATGAGCGATGCCCTGATCGAGAACGGCTCGGTCCTGGTCGAAGGCAATCTCATCTCGCAGGTGTCCGCCGATGCCATCGACGCCCCGGATGCCGTCATGGTGGATGGCGAAGGGCGCACGCTGATGCCCGGCCTGATCGACATGCATTCGCACTTGTGCATCCGGAACGGCATGCTGGAGTTTCGCGACAATTACGACCAGATGGCCAACGGCGCCTACACCGGGCTGGTCCTGCAAGACTATCTCGACCAGGGCTTCACCACCGCGCGCGACGCGGGCTGCAACATCCTTGGCATTGCGAAGGCGGTGAACAACGACATCATCCCCGGACCGCGCCTTTACCCCAGCGGAGGCTTCCTGAGCCAGACCGGCGGCCACGCCGACACCGGATCGTTCAACGATGTTCCCGGCGACGTGGATGACCTGGAAGCCCATATGTTCGGCTTCATCGCCGATGGCGTTCCCGAGGTGATCCGCGCGGCGCGTCACAACCTGCGCGCCGGGGCCACCCAGATCAAGGTCATGGCGGGCGGCGGCGTTGCCAGCGAATTCGATCCCCTGCACACGACCCAGTACTCGCCAGAAGAGCTTGAGGCGATCGTTGGCGTTGCCGAAGACTACGGCACCTACGTGCTGGTGCACGCCTATCACGACCGGTCGGTCAACCGCGCGATTGACGCCGGTGTCCGCGTGATCGAACACAACTTCCTCGTCTCGGAAGATACCATCATCCGCATGAAGGAAGAGGGCGTCGCCCTTTCCGTTCAAGCGGTCCAGTCGCTGGAAGCTTTCGGCGATCCCGAGAGCATCACCTTCTTTAACGCCGACCAGAAAACCAAGGCCGCCCAGGTCAATGCAGGCGCACAGCAGATGATGGAATGGGCGGTCAAGCATGACCTGCTGATGGTCACCGGCGGCGACATGTTCGGACCCGACGTGGTGCGTCAGGCCGACAACATCATCTGGTTCAACGACAAGGTTGTAAACAACACGCTTCTGTCCCTGAAAACCGCAACCAGCAATGCCGCCGAAGTGCTGTCCTGGTCGGGCGGCATGAACCCCTACAAGGAGGGCACCCTGGGCACGATCGTCGAAGGGGGCTACGCCGACATCATTCTGGTCGATGGCAACCCGCTGGAGGACATCAATGCCATCTCGCGCGACCGGGTGGATTTCGTGATGAAGGATGGGGACGTCTACAAGAACTGGCTGCCCGGCAAAAACGCCCCGGCCTTCAAACCCGCCGAACCAAGCCGCGACGCATATTTCGGAAACCTCTGAGCGCAGGGCCGCACCCCGGTTGATCCGACCGGGGTGCGTGCACCTTGGCTTTGGCAGACACTGTCGGGGACCGGTCAAAGGCGATGCGGTTTTCGGCACTGAATGTCACGGCACTGTCGGCGACCGACTGTTCGGTTGCGATCGACCAGACCGATCTGGCACGCACGCTTGTGACCGATGCGCAAAGCTGAAAGCGAACCAAGCCAAAACCGGCAAGCGGGAGACCCCATGTCGAGATTCATTTACGCGGGGGCAATGCTGCTGGCCCTGACGCTTCTACCGCATGCCGCATGGGCCCAACAGGGCCTTTCTGGCCCGTCATCCGTCGAGGCGGACCTGACACCCGGCGACGGGCTCACCGATCCGCAGCCGCGCACAGACTTTCCACGCAACGTGCTGCCGGGGTACTTTGCCTGGAAAGACGGGCTGGCCGACAATGGCTTGCGGTTCAACATCGACTACCTTGCGCTCGGCCAGAGGAGCGACAGCGACCTGGGCGAAGGACAGGCCGGCGGTGGCATCCTCCGATTCTATGGCAATTGGCAGGCCACCGAAAACGGGTCGCTGACCTTCAAGGTCGAAAACCGGCACGCCTACGGCACTGTCGCGCCCCAGTTCTTTGGCTTTGATTCCGGCGCAATGTCGATCACCGGCACTGGCTTCAACGACAACGGCACGATGCTGACGAACCTTTTCTGGTCCCAGCGGGATGCAAAGGGGCGATGGACATTGCAGTTCGGTCAACTTGACCTGACCGATTTCGTGGATGTCTATGGCCTTGTCAGTCCCTGGACCTCGTTCCAGAACCTGGCATTCAACACCAATCCCACGATCAACGCGCCCAATCCCGGCCTGGGGATTGCGGGCGGTGCGAAGTTGGGAGAGAACTTCTATGTTGTGGGTGCGGTGGCCGATGCGAACGGGGACCCGACCAAGCCGAGTTTCGATGTGTTCGAAACCGGTGAAACGTTCAAATCCATCGAGATCGGCTATACCAGCGGCATCGACCGGATCTATTTCGACAATGTCCACCTGACCGTCTGGCAATCGGACGAGGCCGAGGATGGCAGCCGGGCCGAAGACAAGGGTGCCGCCTTCTCTGCCGCCTGGTTCTTCGAAAATACATGGATGCCGTTCTTGCGGGCCGGCGTTGCCGATGGCACCGCCTCGCTTTACCAACGGTCTCTTTCCACCGGTCTGGGCTGGTACCGACGGAACACTGACCTTGCGGGTATCGGCCTCAACTGGGCCGAGGCGAAAGATATCGATGACACCCAGTTCACCACCGAAGTCTTCTACCGCTTCAATATCTCACCGGATCTCCAGATCACGCCCTCGATCCAGTATATCAACAACCCGCTGCTTGATCCCGGTCAGGACGACCTGACCATCCTCAGCCTGCGGGCACGGATCGTGTTCTGAGGACACAAGTATGAAACACCTGGTCGCCGCAACAGCCACTCTCCTCCTTTCGGCCGTGTCCATTGTCGCCCAGCCGTTTTCGCACGGCATCGCGGATGGCCCCACCCCATGGACCGACAAGGTCTTTGACGTTGGAGAAGACCGGTTCATGTTCGCAATCCATTCCGACCTGACAGGCGGCGAGCGACCCCAAGTGTTCGAAATCGCCATGGCGCAGTTGAATCTGCTGCGCCCCGAATTTGTAATCAGCGTCGGCGACCTGATCGAAGGCGGTGACGTGGACCGCGACCAGCATCTGCGTGAATGGGAGGACTACGACCGCAGAGTGGAGGCGTTGAAAGCACCGATCTTCTACGTGGGGGGCAATCACGACCTGTCGACGCAACTGTCGCAGGACATCTGGCAGGCACGGCTCGGGCCAAGCTTTTACCATTTCCGCTACAAGGATGTCCTGTTTCTGGTACTCGACACCGAAGACAACACCCCGTCCCGGATAGACGAGATCGCGGCCGCCCGTGCACAAGCGGTTGAAATCTACAAGACAGAAGGGCCCAAAGCCTTCGCGGCGACCGAATACAACCAGATGCCGGAACGCGCTTCGGGCACGATCAGCGCCGGACAGGCCGCGTATTTTCGGGCGGTCATTGCAGACAATCCAGATGTCCGTTGGACCTTCCTGTTCGTTCACAAACCGGCCTGGAAACGGGAGGGAGATGTGGCTTTCTCGTCCATCGAAGCCGCTTTGTCCGACCGGTCTTACACTGTTTTCAACGGCCACGAGCATGTCTACGACTATAGACAAAGACACGGGCGGGATTACATCCAACTCGCCACAACAAGTGGCGAGCAATTTCCGGATCTCGGGATGTCGGAAGACCATGTAACCCTGGTGACCGTATCTGGCGAGGAGGTCGATATCGCTACGCTGATGCTTTCAGGAATCCGGGACAGGACCGGATCCATTCCCTTGGGTGGAGACGAGGTGTGCTTTGCCGCAGTCGAGTGCGCAGCAGAGCAGTAGATCGTTTCGCCTGACACCTCGGTGGGCAGTTGCAAACCCGGACTATCGCGACCGTCGAAAGATCTGATCACAACCGGCTCCAAGTCGGCTTTTGGCGGTGCCGAGATCATCTTGGATTCACGCGCATATGGCTGTCGGCCTGCCTTGGAAACGTACAGCCGATTGTTCCGGCCGCTTTCAGGACAGGCGAACTACGCGTTCACAGTTTGCTGTACTTGCACAATTCCGGCGGTCCGGGGACGCGCTCCCCAATGACCTTTTTTCGGACTTTTCTTCCCGTCACTCGAAAAGGCACCTAGCCAGTCAGAGGGATGGCTGCACGGACTCCCCCTCCGCCGGGGCCACCGCCCGCTGATAAAGATGCCAGGTGGTGTGGCCCAGGATCGGCAGGGTGAAGATCAGGCCCAGAAACGCCGGAACCAGCGATAACAGCATGGTCACGGTGATGATTGCCGCCCAGGTGAGCATGACCGCCGGGTTTTCCACGACGACGCGAACGGAAGTGATCATGGCGGAAACGAAATCCATGTCCCGGTCGAGCAGCATGGGCATGGCCACAACGGTCACCGAGAACAGGACCGCAGACAGCAATGCCCCAACGCAGGCCCCGATCGCAAGAAAGGTCCAGCCCTGCGGCGTGAACAACACGGTGTGCAGGAACCCGTCCAGATCCGAAAAGGATGAATCCTTCAGGACAATCACCAACACGGTGCGGAACTGGTAAAACCAGACCCACAGGATGAACAGGGTGACGAAGGCCATCCAGCCCATCTCGCGCTTGCGCTGATTGGCCATGACGGTGAGGATTTCAGACCAGCCGAAGCTCTCCCCTGCCTCCAGCCGGCGGGACATTTCATACAGCCCGGCAGCCGCGAAAGGCGCGACCAGCGGAAAGGCGACCACCGCGGGAACGATCATCCAGAGCATGTCGAGCCAGACCAGGCACCAGACCAGCAGCAGTCCAAACACCGCGTAGAACAGGCCGAAGAAGCCGCTCATGACGGGGCGCGCCAGAAAGTCGGAAAACCCTTCTTTCAGCGACGCGGTGATATCATCCGCCGTCACCTTGTTCACCTTGGGCAGGCCCCGTTGCGGCGCCTGATTGTCCGGTGGTGTGGACCCTTCGATCTTTGATGTCATGACACACTCCTCCCAAAGCAGGGTTCCGCGCATGTCCGGTGTCCTACAGACCCAGCAGCAATACAGACATCCCGGCCCCGCCTATAAATCTGTATCAGGTAAGGACCAAAGGCAAGGAATGGGATCATGGCCGTCAGATCCGCCGACTTGCTCGTGGTGCCCGCCGCTGGTTCGCACGCGCAACGCCGCGCCCCTGCAAGCGGCACACCCGTGAGAACGCGTCTGTGGCAGGCGGCGTTCCCACAACCATCTGTTATGGAATTTAACCCACGCGCGGGAATGGCAGCCACTAGCGCGCGCGCAATTGCCGACGCAGCGCGGCAACCGCCGACGGAAGATCGTCCTCGAAACCGGGAAGGAACGCCTGCTGGATTGCAGCATTCAACGCGTCGTCGGCAGCGGCCTCGCCTGCGGATGACGACCCCACAAGGGCTTCGATCTCCTCGAAGGCTTCAAGGAGCAGAAGCGGCTCGCGCAGGATGCCCTGAACCGTCATGCTGATCGACATATGCTCGATCTGGTTGTTGTTCTCGGGCGGGCCTACGAACACGGGCGCAAAGCCGGAAACGCCCCAGATCGTAGAGTTGTCCTGAGCAATCCCGGTGTCGTATTGCCAGATCGTTCCGACGTGGAACCGCGTGGTGAAGCCATGGTTGAACAACTTGATATGTGTCAGCGGGTTGCGGCGCGACGAGCCCACGACCAGTTGCTGCCAAAGGTAAAGGGCCGCCTGTTCCTTTCCGCCAATGAACTCAGACGTTTCCAGCATATGCTCCGGCGGCACCGCATCAATCAGGTCGTTGGCGGGCTCGAACAGGTCCAGCGCCGTGTCGAGCGCCGTATCATCGGTGTCGGCCCCCGACAGATCAGCCAGCTTGAAGGCGTGAAACCGGGTGTAGGCCGCGCCAAGCGCCGCAAGATAGGGTTCGCCCTCTGCCGAGGCAAGCGCTTCGACAACGCCATAGGCGTCCCAACCATCTGCGCGCAACTGGTCGGTATCCACGTCCCAGAACGCGGATGGAATCTGGCGGCCGGCGTCGCCGGTTCGAAGCGCGAGAACCCTGAGCCCATCCGCATATTCCATCAGTTGCGCGGATGTGACCGCACCCTCATCAAGCCGGGCGAGATGGCCGGCGATGGAAATGTCCCCCAGAAGCGGCTGTTCGCTCAGCCCCGCGTCCCGCAACGCCTGGTGCACTTCATTTCGGGACACCTCGGCCACCGGCGCCGGGCCTGTTTTCCCCTCGGAAATCGGACTTCCTTCCAGCCGTTTTTCCGGAAGCCCGAAGAACAGGAACCGAACCTGTGGAACCGCCAAAACGACGACCACAAGCACCATGCAGGAAAGCAAGCCGAACCATGCCACCCGTCTCATGCCTCATCCGCTTCATGTGAGACGTGATTGTCCAGCAAGCACTGCCGAAGCGCCAAGGGTTGTTGCCATTGGCACGTCATCTGCGCTGGCACCCTTTCCAGCGCGTGCCTTCAGCCCGTGGGTTGGTGCTGCGGTCGGTGTCTGTCATTTGCGAGACGTCACTTCGTGTAGTCTTCGAAACCTTCGACATTCCCGTCGATGACGGTGCAGTTTCCAGCCGCCCGCACGGTCGGCTCGTCCCAGTTCACATTCCAGTTCACGATGATGGTGTCGCCATTCTGAGATGCAGGAAAGACCGAAATCGCTGCATTGGGCATATCCATGAACTCGGGAACTTGCCAAAGGTAGTCGTGACAGGTCTTCAGGGCGTTTGTTGTCTGCCTGTCAAAGGCTTGGGCAGCACTGGCCGCACCGACCAGGACCAGGCAAAGACCGACAACTTTGTGCATTGAGAACCTCTTTCAGATGTCCGTATCTGTCCATTCCTGTCCAAGGTTAGCGCGCCACCAGGCTGCGTCCAACAGGAAAGGAATTGCTCCGTCCATCATTTCCAGCGCCGCTCTGTCAGCCCCCCCGCCCTATTCTTCCCCTTCGCCGGATTCGGACGACCCCGCACCCAGCAACGCGATCATGCGCTCAAGCTCCGCGGTCGCAATCTCGCCAATGGACGTCCCTTTCAATTCGCCCGTCGCAACCATGGCGACTTCCATGGGGAACCCGGCGTCGACCAGCGCAGCCAGATCCTCGCCATTGCCGTCCTCGGCGGTCAGGTCCGTCAGGATGTCGATATAGGCCAGAATTGCGCCCTGCCGTGCTGGCGAAACAAGGCCCTTTGACGGAAGGTCGGCCAACAGGGTCTCTGTGATCTGTCCGATGTAGTCCTGCAAAGACATGAACGCGTCGCCATGCAATTTCCGCTGCATGTAAACCATCCTGACGCGCTCGCGGTTCAGGACCTCGCTCATGATCTCCGCCGCCGCGCTTTCGACAGTGATCAGCCCGCCGATGGGTCGGAAGCGGGCCAGCAACCCCGGTTCGGCGAAGGCATCGAGACCTAGAATGGCTTCCCCTGCAAGAAACTCAACCGCCTGCCGTTGCTCCTGCGGGTCGACATAGGCAAACGGCCTGTCACCACCAAGCGTCTGAGAAACGCCGCCGATCAGTTTGCCGACACTTCCCGCGATCCCGACGTACCGGCTGAGCGCCTCGTCGTAGGTGACAACCAGCAGCGCCTCTGGATTGCGCGCCTCTTCAACAGCCGTAGGCAGCGCCGCCAGACTGGCGTGTAACGCATCGATCCCGGCGCGCGTCGCCGATATCCGGTCCGCCCCGATATTCTCGGTCTGAACCCGAGGATCGAACCGGGCAAGATATTCTTCGCCAAGCTCGCCGGCGCCCCACCTGAGTTCCGGGCGATCCTCCGCCTCTGCTGCGATGGCCGCAAGTTCCTCTGCGTTCAGTCCGGTGGAATAGCCCCATCGGATGGCGTGCCGGTCGTAGGGTCCGATGATTGGAATGAACCGAGACACGCCATCATCCGGGGCCGCCACGTAGTTGAAGCGCCCATAGGCCATGATCGAAGACGTGCTGCCGTTCCGCGCAGTGAATTCAGGGTCTTTCAGCTGTGCCGTTGTCCAGGCCGTCGAGGCGCGATGATTGTGCCGCAGGCCAAGCGTATGGCCGACCTCATGGGACACTACATAGCGCAGGATGCGCCCTTGCAACGCCTCCGGCAGCGGTAATTTGGCCGCGGCGGGGTCGGTCCGATGCATCAGCATATAGTAGTAGCGGCTGAAAAGGTTCACCACGTCGGGCCACACCAGGATATGGGCGGAAAGAATTTCGCCGGAACGCGGGTCGTGAATGTTCGGACCCATGGCGTTCTGCACCGGTTGCGCAACCCAGCGGATCACGCTGTGACGGACATCTTCCGGGGACCAGTCAGGATCCTCTTCATGGCTTGGCGCATCGCGGGCAATGATCGCGTTGGTGAAGCCCGCGGCCTCGAATGCGGTCTGCCAGTCCTCGACCGCCTGGCGAATGTAGGGACGCCACCGTTCGGGGATTTCACGCGAGAGATAGAAAACGATGGGTTCAACCGGGTCCGACGGACGCGGCGCATCCGGTTCGGCGTGCTCAAGACGAAAGCGAAGGGCGGCACGGTCGCGCGATTGCACATCGCCGAACGCGCTTTCATAAACCAGATACTCGGTGAAGAAGAAGCCGACCCGGTCGTCATGGGCGCGACGCTCCATCGGGGTTTCCGGCAGCACGGCAATCGAATGCGCCGTTTCCACGGAAACCGGCTGTGCCAGCCCGGACTGATCGGTCGCTTCGAAGGTCAGTTGCGACCGGACAAAGAGGTTGTCGGGAAAAACCGACGCCTCGACAACGTAGGACCGGTCAGGGTCGTTCGGCCCGGGCGCGAGACCGGTGGAGGCCAGCAGCGCGGCGACCGAATAGCCGACGATATCGCCCCCGAACGCATCGCGCAAATCCACAAGTACGGCCCCGGTGTCGTCTTCCGCAAGGATCGGGAAATCGACGATGATGGGACCAAGATTGGCGCGCTCCACGGCGAGGTTCACCGGGCGCAGCTTGTCGCGACCGCCGGTGTAATGCGGATCACCCGAGACCTTTTCGAACGCGGTGCCAGACAGGGACCGCACCATGACGCGATCCGGGCGCCGTTCCAACTGGATCAGTCGTGCGCCCAGGGCGTTTCCGCCCAAAGCCACCGCATCGGTGGGATACCCGGACACTTCGGCGTACCAGATCAGTCTGCGTTCAAACATGTCGCGCGGGATCGCAAGCAACAGCTCGCCGTCTTTCTGGTACAGGTCGAATGCCCCTGACCGCAGCTCGGCACCTGCAACGCGATCCTGGAAAGTCTCTGTTTGCGCCGTGGCATCTGTCGTCGAAAGCGGGATCGCAAGGGCAATGCAAAGGGCAAATGCGAGGCGCATGGCGGTTCTCCTTGTCGACGGTCTTTTGGGCAGGCACGCGCCGCCCGGTTGTCGTGTATGTGTTCGAAGTTCCAGAATACGTAGACTGAACGGGGCATTGGAGAAAGCGCGATGCCCACGAATTCACCGGAAACAGAGAGGATGGGAGCGCCCCTGAAGCGTGACATAGATGAAGACACGGTTTGGCGGCCGCTGGATCGCGCCGCCGCTTCCGTGCCGTGTCAGGCCAGCGCCCGTTCCAGCTTGCGCTTCATGGCGTCCTTGTCGGCCGTCGCCACCTCAAGGATCTCGGCGGCCTTGAGGAATGCCAATGCCGGGAAGGCGCTGGCCTTCGGAGCGATCAGAACCGCCCCGGGCCGATCTTCAAGCTGCTGCCTCAGCATCCGGTGCATCATGATCCGCATCGCCCCGACTGCGGCCTCCATCGGGCCAGGCACCTCGCTGCTGTCCTGCGCTGTAACACTGGCCACATCCACCGCGAGCACCAGATCCGCATCCGGCAGCGCATCGAGCGGAAGATTGTTGGTCACGCCCCCGTCCATAAGCACCCGCCCGTCCAGAAGCGTGGGCCGAAACACGCCCGGAATCGCGATCGACGCCGCCAGCGCGGGTTTGAGAAGCCCCTCGCGCAGAAACACCGTTTCGCGCGCGTGGAAATCCGTCGCAACTGCCGTGAAGGGGATCCCCAGCATGTCGAACCGGTCGGGCATGGTCGGTGGCAAGGCAATCTGAACGGCGTGATGCGCGTTGAGAGATCCCGGCATGATCGGGAACCGGCCCGGTCTGGACGCCAGGAACCGCTTCATCTCGCGGGCTGGATTGTCGGCAATGCTCAGGATCCACTCCCGAATGTCCCGGCCCGACATGCCCGCGGAATACGCCGCACCAATCATTGCCCCCATCGAGGTGCCCGATATTGCCATCGGGTGAAGCCCCAACTCGTCCACGACCTCCAGCACCGGCACATGCCCGATCCCGGCAGCGCCGCCCCCGCTGAGGGCAATCGCAAGCCTCATGGCCGCAGACCGCGCCTTGGATGCCTGCCCGTGGGCGTCCCGATAAATCCCATGCCCTGAAAATCCCCTGCGCATTTCGTTGACGCAACCTAGAGCGGTCGCAGGCCGGTCTTCAATGGCGTGCGGCGCAAACACTGGCCATGGCGGCCTATTTAGGTGACCGGCGGCCAGCGGCAGGCCCACCCATCAAAGACGTCCCGCACCGCCCAGCGGCTGGAACCGAAACCGGCAGAAGCGGCCTGTCTTCCCCGCGATCCCTTGTGTCAGCTTTCGCAGTTGGCCGCCTTGATGGCTTCGACGGCCCGCGCACCATCGGCGCGGCTCATGTACCGGGTCCAGCCGAGAAAATAGACCAGACCGTCCTCGGCGCGATTGACATATTCGACCACCGCCTGACCCTCGGAATCAAGGATCACAAGCCGCCCCTGCGAGGTTTCCTCTACCATCACGAAGCCGCCCGGCAGACGTTCGAACAGCCCGCCAAACAGGGCCTTCACCTCGAGTTCCGCCAGCGCATCGTCTTGCGGGCCACTGACGCTGTCGGTCTGGAAATCGTAATAGCTGATCTTGTTGGCATCGCGCACATAGGCGCGGCCCGAGGTGTTGATCACGTCGTTGTTGAAGATGGCAATGGTGTGGTCGTCGACGATATCGACATCATGCTGTGCCCGCCACGGCCCCCGACGCATCCAGATGATCTCGTCGGTTTCGGGGCGGAATTGCAGCACCATCGAGGAGTCCCGGAAGCTGAGAAACACATCGCCGCGTTTCCAATAGGGACCGTCTTCGAAAACCGGCTGCACATCGTTCAGGTGCATCGGGTTGTTGTTGTATTCGCTCGAGTTGAAAACAAGGTACTCGTATCCGTGTTCGATCAGGACATCACCGATGGACCGACTGTACAGGACCTCTCCGTCTTCGCTGATCTGCGCGATGGCCACATTTCCGAAGTTGTCATTGACCGTGTAGTCAGCTTCCAGCGGCAGCTTGTCGGGCAGCCAGAAATGCCCGTCCGGTCCACGCTCAAGGGCGTGATGATAGTAGCCGCGCTTGCTGCGCCAGACCAGATCGCCGCAGGGGGTCAGGCGCACCAGCGGAGAGTGATGGTCCTTGATTAGCAGATCGCCGTTATCGAGCAAATAGGGATGGATGGCGCGAAAGCGCTTGGGGATATGCGCCGTTGCGATGTCGTTCTCGATTTCCGGGGTCCAGCCGGCGAAGAACTCTTCCGGGCGGGTCACCAGCCGGTGTTCGGTCGCGCCAGACTTCAGGTCGACCAGTTCCACCACATGACGTTCGACCGCACGGTCATAGCGGCTGAGCAGGATGAACCCGTCAGGACGCTCCTCAGGGGTAGATTGGTCAAAGTTCCAGCCCGAGAGACCGGGAAAGCGATGCGGATCCCGGACCGACATCCAGTTGTCGTCCTTTGCACTCAATGCGTCCTGTAGGTCTGCGGGGGCCGCAGCAAGCTTGTAGGCAAAGGTTCCGAACGCCCCGAAGCGACTGTGGCCCAGCGTCTCGTTGCGGACCGCGGCTCCGAACAGGATCGCGCCGATCGCGGCAAGGAGAAGCAGGAGGAGAACAAACCAAAGCTCAATCTTCTTGAAGAAAAATCGTTCCATCAGGGCAGCAACTCACACGATCAAAAGGTCCCGGCATGGGAAACGGGCGCTTGCCTGCCACAGTTTGGTTTGGTGATTTTCAAGCAACGTCTCCCCCACACCGAACGCTACGGGGCAAGATTGGACTTGGCAACGGTTTTGCTACCACGACAAAAACCCGGCCGAAGGGCACGTTTCCTGAATTCCCGGAAAAGTAGAGTTGCAACACATTCAAACAACCCATAGCTTAATTGTGAGTGAAGCGGCTGCCTGACTTCACAACTCTCGCGCAGCATCAGGAGTATACGATACGACATGTCCGGTGCTGCTCAGCGCATTGCTGCGTTCAATTTCAGAACCGTCACGGCCACGCCCAACCAGACCCGCTATGTGAGGTCCGAACTCGCCGAGGCGGGGTCGTACATGATTTCCATGGGCCATCTCGTGCAGGGCCAACTGGACGAGACAAGGTTTCGGGCAGCGGCAACGCAACTGGTTCTGCGTCATGACGCGTTGCGCACCTCTTTTGACATCATTCAAGGGGCTGTTCAGGCGCGTATTTCCGAAGAACCGCAGTTTCAGTACCACAGCTGCAGGCTTGCAGATGACAGCCTCTCTGCGTTCCGGTCCTGGGCATTGCCGCTGGTTTTCGAAGACGTGGATCCAAGGGTGCCAGGATCGCTGATCCGTGTTCTCGTCGCCAACCTTGGCGAGCAATGGCGGTTTACCATTGCGGCCCATCACGCCACCACCGATGGATTTTCTCGCGGCGTGATGACACGGGAATTGCTCAAGCTCTATGCCGGGGAGGATCTGCCGTCGGCGCCCTCCTACTACGACATCGATATCAAAGCGGCCCAGGACCCGTCCGAGCTGCGCGCTGTCAATGATCTGGTGACGGCGCTACCACAACCCGTGCGCCTGATCGGAGACGGGTTCGAAACCGGCGAAGAATCCTCGGCAGGCCATTTCGTCGAGCGGTCCTTTGACGATCTGTCTCGCTCGGTGCGGATGACCGCCAAGTCGATCGGCACAACGAAATTCGGTCTGTTCTCGGCCGTCTACGCGTTGGGGCTGCACGGCTATTCCGGTGAAACACAGGTGTCGAGCTTTTTTCAGACCTCAGGGCGCAAGGTGTTCGGGGCTTCCAATTCCATCGTCGGGCCCTATTCCAACACCCTGCCCCTTGATCTGAGCTTTGATCCGGGCCGTGCGTTTGGCAGCTTCGCACGGGATCTTGCCAAGCAGGTGGGAAACACCGTCGCGCTGGAGCGTGCGCCGATCCTTGATGCCGTTCTGGCCGCCCAGAAAGGACCGAGCGTTTCGATCAACATGTTCCCACCGGCGGCGCGCATCAAGGCTGGCGCGCTGGAAGTCGGCCCGCGCGAGTTTCTGGATCGCCGGACGGAATTCGATTTGAACCTTGTCTGGGCCGAGGATGGCGGCGTTCTGACCGCGCGGGCGTTCTATGACAAGGCGCATTTGTCCGACACCCGCGCGCGGCTTTTTCTGGATCAGCAAGCCCGATTGCTGCGCGCCGTTCTGGCGGATCCTGCGGCCTCCTGCCGGGACATTCTCAAGCAAGCCCGCTCCGGTGCCGAAGCATTGCTGCCGCAAGGCACAACGGTCCCCACCCCCAGGCATCGCCTGCACAACGCGTTCTTGGAATGGGCAGCGCGGACCCCGGATGCCGTGGCACTTGTCACTTCGAAGGACCGCCTGACCTACAAGGCATTGGCAGACCGTCTTCGGGCCAGAGTGGCAGGCCTGCAGGACGCAGGAGCCGGGCCCGGCAATTGCGTGGTGATATTCGCCCAACGCGATCCCGCATTGGTCGAAGCCCTGTTGGCGGTATCCGCCAGCGGGGCGTCCTTTGCGATCATTGATGCCAGTTATCCGCCGGCGCGCATCTCCCAAATGTTCGACCGGCTTGAGGCGCGCTTCGTCATCGAGGCCGGGGCGGAATTGCCGCCGGACCTGCGCAGCGGGCGGACGCTGGTTGCGTGTGGCGATCCAGCCAGGGCCAGGGTGATCGACGGACCACCCCGAGACGCGGCCTGCCACATGTTCACATCGGGCACGACGGGTCAGCCGAAACTGATCAGCCATCCCGATCAGACTGTTCAGAGATTTGTCGCCTGGCAGGCCGCGACACTGGCGCTGGACACCCCCGTTGTGACCATGATGATGGCGGGCCTGGCCCATGATCCAACCCTGCGCGACGTGCTTCTGCCCCTGTCGCATGGTGGCACCGTGGCGGTTCCGACACCCTGCGAAATGGCAACGCCCGAGCGGCTGCGCGCACTCATGGCCACGGCACAATGCAACGTCGTGCGGTTCAGCCCTGCCTCCGCAAGGCTGCTGACAACGGGCGCTTCCCAGGACCACCGCTTCGACCATCTGTGCGCCATTTTCTGGGGCGGAGAGCGCCTGCCCCGGTCCGTGGTCGCGGAATGGCAGTCGCGCGTGCCCAAAGCCCGCCAGTTCAACGTGTTCGGCACCACCGAAACGCCACAAGCCTTCCTGATCCACGAGATCCAGCGAAACGCGCCGCCCGCCGGGGAAATTCCCTTGGGGCGAACACTGCCATGGACAGGGGCGGCGGTTTTGGCAGAAGACGCAACACCGGTGGCGATCGGCGAGGTCGGCGAACTGACGGCCATGCTGGCCGACCCGATCATCGGGGCCAACGACAAGCTGTCAGAGACAAAGGGCGCGGGCGCGCTGCGCCATTTCACCGGCGATTTGGCCTACATGATGCCGGGCGGCGAGATCACCTTTGCCGGACGACGGGACGGTCAGGTCAAGATCAACGGGTTCCGGGTGGAACTGGGCGAGATCGAGGCGTTTGCCGAGGGGATTTCCGGGGTGAAGCAGGCGACGGCCCTGGTTGCGGACGATCGCATCCTTCTGTTCGTGCTGGCGCCCGGCACCTCCGTCGCCGAAGGGACCGTGAAGGCGCGACTGGCCCAAAACGTGCCCGCCTACATGGTGCCTGCGCAGATCTTGGTGCTTGATGGATTCCCGGCCACGCCCAATGGCAAGGTCGACAAGCCTGCGCTGGTGGCTTTGGCGGCAAAAGCGGCCAGAGCCGAGACTGGCAAGCCCGATGCCCAGCCGAAAGGTGCGGAAGAGATCGCGATTTCGAAGCTGCTGGCCCGAAACACAAACCGCACCTTTGTCGCACGCAACCAGTCGCTGGCCGATCTGGGCATCGACAGCATTGGCACTATCGAGGCGCGACTGGATCTGGAAGGCGCGGGCTTCACCCTGCCAGACGGCTGGCAATGGCTGACCGTTTCGGAACTGGCCGCCCAACAACCGGCGGCCAAATCCAGCGGGTCGGCGTCGAAACGCTGGATCGCCATGGGCCGGATGGACAGTTTCATCCTGATCCGGGCCCTTGCCATTGCGGTGATCGTGGCCTTCCACACCGGGTTGAAGCTGCCGGTCGGAGCCTCGATCATCCTGTTTGTTCTGACCGGCTTTGCCTTCGTACGCATGCAGTTGCCCGCCATTCTGCGGGACGACCATGCCGGACGGATTCTGACGCTGATGGCGCGGCTCATAGTGCCCATGGCCGCGATTTCGCTGGTCTACTATCTGAAACACACGGTGATGGACAACGACGCCCATCTGTCCACGTTGCTGCCCTATCGCAATCTGGCACCCTTTTTCGAATTCATGGTGCTTGGCCGGGATCACTACCAGATCCAGTTGGAATTTCTGTGGTTCCTGCACAGCTATTTGCAGATGTTCCTGGTGATCGGTGTCTTGCTGGCCGTGCCCCGCATCCGTGCACTGCTGCGGCGGGATCTGTGACGCAGCCTGGTCGGGTTGTTCTGCATCTCTGAATTGGCAGGGGTGGGCACCATCGCGGCGCTGGCCCAGTGGACCGGCGACTTCGAAAAGACCTCGTTCTACCTGCTCTCATGGCCGACCACGACGATGCCGTTCCTGGTCATTGGCGCCGTGGTTGCCGCTGCCGACACGCAGCGCCGGGTGGTGGCCAGCTTCGCCTTCGTGCTGCTGCATTTTGCGGTCAGCGCCCTGTTCTACAGATCTCACGCCGAAGGCTGGTGGGTCATTGCACTGTTGTTCTGCGTGCTGATGCCTCAGATCACACTGCCGCGGATCGTAACCAGCGTCGTGATGCTCTTGGCGGCACATTCGCTGATCATCTACCTGTCCCACCATGCGACCGGATCGGTGTTCTCGGACATCTTCGGACGTGGCGAGTTGCGAGGGGCCAGCGTGGTATTCCAACTGGCTTTCGGTGTGCTGCTGGGCATTGCCCTGCGCCCGCTGCTGACGCGGTTGGGCATCTATCGGCTGGCCGACATCCCGCTGTCCTTCCAAAGCAAGTTGGCCAAGAAACAAGTATGAAGAGGAGCCAGACATGTCCAAGATGAACATCCTGATGCTGGGGGCGGCCTATGGGCTGCTGCCCGCGGTTCGCATCCTGTTGGCCGGCCATCGTGTGACTGTGGTGTGCCGCGCCTCGGAACAATCCAGTATTGCCAGCGACGGCGCGCAGATCTCGTTCCTGAAGCGGGACGGCACGCCCAACACCACGATGTCAGCGCCGGGCACCATCGGAACGGTCAAGGACAACGCGCTGTGCCTTGCCGGGGTCGATGTGGATCTGTCGCCCTTCGACATGGTGTTCCTTGCCATGAGCGAGCCGCAATACGCGTCCGAGGATGTGGCCGGGCTTGTACGCCGGATCGGCGCATCCGGCCTGCCGGTTGTATCGCTGATGAATGCCCTGCCGCCGCCCTTCCTGGCGCGCCTGAACGCATTCGACACCGTACAGCTGCGCCCGGCCTACACCGCGTGGTCGGTGTGGCAGCATCTTGACCCGGCGCTGATCTCGGCCGCCAGTCCCGACGCCCAGGCCGTGCGCATGGATCCCGAAAGGACCAACGAACTGTCGGTCACGCTGGCGTCGAATTTCAAGGTGGCTCCGTTCGAACAGGCTGCACATCAAGAACTGCTGGAAACGCTCTCGCGCGATGTGTCTGCCTATCGTCAGGATGGTCGACCGCTGCCAGTGCGCCTGCTTGCGCATGACGCACTGCATGTTCCGATGGCCAAATGGCCCATGCTGATGGCCGGCAACTGCCGTTGTGTCGGCCCGGATGGAAGCATCGTGTCCATTGCCGAAGCCGTTGGCGCGGATCCCGAAGCCAGCCAGAGGATCTATGACCAGACGCTGGAGGTCGTGCGCGCTGCCGGTGCGGGTGACGGCGATATCGTTCCGTTTTCGCACTATGCACGTGCCGCGCGTGGCCTGGTCCGGCCTTCCTCTTTCGCCCGTGCCATCGCAGCGGGTGCTCCGAACATCGAACGCGTTGACAAGATCATCCAACTCAGTGGCCGTGCACTGGGTCAGACCATACCCGAAATCGATCGGATCGTCGCGCAGGTGGATGTCCTGATGGCCCGCCCCCTGGCAGCCAGCGCCTAGATGTCCTTGACCAGCCGCAGCGCGTCATAGATCGCGGCATGGGTGTTGCGGGCGCTGACCGCGTCGCCGATGCGGAACAATTGGAACCGGCCGTCCGGGTTGCGGCACAGGGTCTGGGGCCGACCTTCCAGAAGCGCATCGTGATCCACCGCCCCGCCGTTTGACGACAGCGGCTTGAGGTCGAAATACAGGTCCTCCAGCGGCAGGGTGCCATAGTTCACCACCACCTGATCGTATTGCGCATCGAAGCGGTGATCGCTGTAGTCGGTGCCGATGGTGGCGGTCAGCTTGTTGCCGTCGCGCCGCACGTCCAGCAGCCGCCGTGTCACGGTAAAGGTCACGTCCTTGTCCTGCAGCGCCCGCATGTAAGGCACCAGGTTCATCGCCATGATGTCTGGGGCAAACACCCGGTCGGGGGTCATCACCTCGACCGTCGATCCGGCCAGGGCCGCCATTTCGGCGGCCTGGAGCCCCGGATGATCACCGCTTTCATCATAAATCAGCACGGACCCGGCGGGCTTCACATCGCCCGACAGGATGTCCCACGTGCTGACCACATGGGCCGGTTCCCCCCGCGTTTCGAACAGCCCGGTGTTGGGCACACCACCGGTGGCCACGATCACCACGTCTGGATGCATCGCGGCCACATCCGCGGCCTCGGCCCAGGTGTTGAAACGGAAGTCCACGTCCCGCGCGGCGCATTGCGCCATGCGCCAGTCGATGATCGAGATCATCTCGCGCCGGCGCGGCGATTGCGCGGTCAGCCGCACCTGTCCGCCCGGATCGGCGGCGGCTTCCAGAACCACCACCTCATGGCCCCGCTCGGCGGCGACACGGGCCGCTTCCAGCCCACCCGGACCGGCGCCGACCACGACGACCTTGCGGCGGGTTGCCGCCCGCGCGATCTCATGCGGCATGGTCAGTTCCCGCCCGGTCGCGGCGTTGTGCATGCACAGGGCATCGCCCGCCTGATAGATCCGGTCCAGGCAGTAGGTGGCACCGACACAGGGGCGGATGTCCTCTTCGCGGCCTTCGACGATCTTGCGGACGATATGCGGGTCGGCCATATGCGCCCGCGTCATGCCGACCATATCCAGCAGGCCCGCCGCCACCGCGTGGCGTGCGGTCGCCACATCGGGGATCTTCGCGGCATGGAAGGTCGGCATGCCTGTGGCCTTGCGCACGGCACCCGCGAAATCCAGATGCGGCGCGTTCTTCATGCCCTGCACCGGGATCACGTCGGTCATCGCCGGATCGGTGTGGATGCGGCCCCGGATCACGTTGAGGAAATCCACCTGCCCGGTGTCGGCCAGCCGTCTGGAGATCTCGATCCCCTCCTCGGCCGTGATGCCGCCCTTCTGCACCTCGTCCGCCGTATAGCGGAAGCCGACGATGAACTCGGGCCCCACCCGCTTGCGCACCGCCGCCAGCACATCCAGCGGAAACCGCAGCCGGTTTTCCAGCGTATCCGCCCCGTAGGGGCCGGTCAGATCATTGGTCAGCGGCGACCAGAACTGGTCCAGCAGATGGCCATAGGCCTGCAATTCGATCCCGTCCATGCCGCCCGCCTGCATGCGCTCCGCGGCATCGGCGAAGTCGCCAAGAATACGGTCAATGTCCCAATCCTCGATCAGTTTGGGAAAGGAACGGTGCGCGGGTTCGCGATGCCGCGACGACGACACCGACGGCAGCCAGTCGCCCTTGTTCCAGCCGGTGCGCCGGCCAAGGTGCGTCAGCTGGATCATCACCGCGCAGCCGTGGTCGTGGCAGGCGTCGGTCAGGTTGCGGATCCACGGCACCACCTCGTCCTTGTAGGCAAGGATGTTGTTGAACACCGGCGGGCTGTCCTTTGACACCGCCGCCGATCCGGCGGTCATGGTCAGCGCGACACCGGCCCTGGCCCGTTCTTCGTGATAGGCCCGGTAGCGGTCCTTGGGCATCCCGTCCTCGGGGTAGGCCGGTTCGTGACTGGTGGTCATGATCCGGTTTCTCAGGGTCAGATGCTTGAGCTGATAGGGTTGAAGCAAGGGATCCTTGGACATGGGCAACCTCAGTACCACGCGTCGGCCATCGACGCCTTTTTCCTAGCCATGAAGTCCTGTAACCCGTCGTCGATGCCGGGATCCAGCGCGGGCGGGACATAGTCGGCCAGCACCGCCTTCCAGCGCCGGTTGGCCCGTGTCGCCGCGTCGGCGCCGCCCTGTTCATCCCAGGTTTCCCAGGGCTGGGCGTCGTCCAGCGCGCTGTCCCAATAGGCCGTCTTGTAGTGGCGCAGGGTGTGGGCGGTGGAAAACAGATGCTCGCCGGGGCCGTGTTCGGCCAGTGCGTCGAAGGCCAGCGTGTCGTCGCTGACCTCGACCCCCTTCAGATAGGCGTGCAAGGCCCCGCACAGATCCGCGTCCAGCATGAATTTCTCGTAGGACATGCTGAGCAACCCATCCAGAAACCCCGCCGAATGCAGTATGTAGTTGGCCCCGCATTGCACCGCCGACAGCATCGACATCATCGCCTGCTGCATCGCCTGCGCATCGGGCAGTTTCGAGGTGCTGAAATTGCCCGCACAGCGCAGCGGCAGGTTCAGACGCCGCGCCAACTGCCCCATGACCAGCGATCCCAGCGCCGGTTCCGGCGTGCCGAAGGTGGGTGAGCCCGAGCGCAGCGACATGGAACTGAGGAAACTGGCCAGTACCGCCGGCGCGCCGGGGCGCACCAGTTGCGTCAGCGCACAGGAGGTCATGCTTTCCGCCAGACATTGCGCCACCGATCCGGCCATGGTCAGCGGCGACACCGCCCCGCCCAGAAGGAACGGCAGATGGATCGAGCCCTGCCCGGCCGCCGCATAGGCCCGGATGCCGCGCGTCGTGACCCCGTCCAGCACCAGCGGCGAGGTGGTGTTGAAATTTCCCATGATGACGCAATGGCGGTCCACGAACTCTGCGCCAAACAGGATGCGGCACATCTCGATGCTGTCCTCGGCCCGCTCGGGCGCTGTGATCGAGCCCAGGAAAGCCCGGTCCGAATAGCGGATATGGGCATAGACCATGTCCAGATGCCGCTTGTTCACGGCGATGTCCGTCGGCTCGCAGATGGTGCCGCCGGAATGATGCAGCCACGGGCTGGACTGCGCCAGTTTCACGAAGTTGCGAAAGTCTTCGATCGTGCCATAGCGGCGGCCGCGATCCAGATCCATGACAAAGGGCGACCCATAGGAGGGCGCAAAGACCACCGCGTCGCCGCCGATCTCGACCGAGTGCGCCGGGTTGCGGGCGTGCTGGGTGAAGCGCGCGGGCGCGCTGCGCAGGATCTCGCGGATCAGGCCCGGTTCGAACCGGATATTGCTGCGCCCCGCGCCCAGATCCGTCACCTGCCCGCCCGCGTCGCGGAACAACTGCACGGTTTCGGGATCATCCCGAAACTCAACACCGATCTCGGCCAGAATACGGTCGGCGGTTGCCTCGATCCGAACCAGCCCGTCTTCGCCCAGAAGATCATAGGGCGGGATGCCACGGGTGATGAAAGGCACTTCCAGATGCGGGTTCTGGCCCGGAACACCGCTGCGGGGGGCGCCACCGGCACCCCGCGTGCGCCGCCGTGATCTGCGTTTCTCCGCCACCCCTTCACGCATCGCCGGTGCCTTTCGACTCGAATTGTTGACATAAGTGTTGGGCTGTTTGACATACCTGTCAAGTAAATCCACACTCCCAACATGACCCCGACCGACACCGCCCGTCCTCGTGCCACCGAAGAAATCTGGCTGAAGGCTGCCTACGATGTGCTGACCGAAAGCGGCGTCGAGGCGGTCAAGATCATGCCGCTGGCCAAGCGGCTGGGCCTGACCCGCACCGGGTTCTACTGGCATTTCAAGGATCGCGAGGCGCTGCTGGAGGCGATGATCCGGCATTGGGAAGACACCAACACCGGCAATCTGGTCGCACGTTGCGATGCCTATGCCGCCAGCATCTGCGAGGCTGTGTTCAACCTGTTCGATTGCTGGCTGGACGACAGCCTGTTCGACTCGCGGCTGGATCTGGCGATCCGCAACTGGGCGCGCAATGATCCTGATCTGCAACAGCGGCTTGATCAGGCCGACGCGCGCCGCAAAGAGGCGATGGTGGGGATGTTCCTGCGGTTCGGCTATGACCGCACCGAGGCGGAACTGCGCGCGCTCACCATGATCTACACCCAGATCGGCTATATCTCGCTGCAGGTGACCGAGGATCTGGACCAGCGCCTTGCGTTGATGCCCGGCTATGTCGAGATCTTCACGGGGCGCCAACCGGATGCGGCCAGCATCCGGCGGTTCATGGCGCGCCATCCCACCGGGGCGCCTTGAGCTGCGCAAACCGGGGGAAGAAATACCGGGACCGCGGGTCTCGCGGTCCCGGCCTTGGTCTTGGATGTCCAGCGCGCAGTGTGCCTATTTGGCGGCGGCTTCCTTCAGATTGGCCAGAACCTCTTCGCACTGGGCCGCACTTCCGACGATTTCACCGTCGTAGCTGCCGTCAGTATCAAGGTTGCGGCTGGCGCGGGTCAGCACCTGGTCAACCTGCTCGGCGCTCAGCAGGCCTTCATCCTGTGCGGCCTGAACGGTGGTGCAGATCCCGGCGCCAAGCCCGGTGGCAATGCCCACACCTGCGGCCGTACCAATCATCATCGGCGCGCCGACGAAGGCGCCGATCAACAGGCCGACGACCAGCATGATTACGCCAATCAAGAGTTTTCCCATGGAAGTATTCCTTTCTAAGGGGTCAAGAGTTTGCAGCGATGGGCCCATTTGTCAGGCCCGCGCCGCCCGTCATTCGATGCCGAAGGTCACGGTGTAGCTTGCGGTGTCATTGCCGCGATTGATGACCTCGACCACGTGATCGCCCGACTGCCAAAGCTGGCCGCGATAGTCCTGTTCCCGAGACATCTGATCCAGCAGGAAACTGCGATCGGGATTGAAGATCTGATACGACAGGCCCGGCCCCTGCCCGGCCACCCGCACGGTCAGAAACTGTCCGTCCTTCGCCCCCAGGACATAGCGGTGCGAAGCACCGGGGGGCAGCGTGCCGGTCAATTCCGCACCCGATGCGCCCGGATCAAAGTGCACGCGCTGTTCATCGGTTCCCCCGACAGCGGCATCCGATGCGGGCGTCGGGGCGGGCGCGGGCGTCCCGCTGCCCTCGATCAGGAAATCGCCTGCGGCCCAGCCCTCGTCACCGGGATCAGCCAGCGTTGCCACCCGGCACCAGCGGCGGCCCTCGGCCATTCGGCAGCCCAGGTTGCGCAGGTTGGTCCCGTTCGCCAGTGCGATCACGACGGCGGCTCCTTGTGACGGCCCTGCACGCAGGTTCAATGGCCCGCCTGCCGAGGTGGCCACCTGATAGAAATCCGGTCCGCCCGCCAGACCATCGGCAAAGTCGCCCTGCACCACCTCGCCGGTTGCACCTGTCACGGCAACATCCAGGGTATAGTCCGCAACCTCTCCCCGCCGCGCCGCCGCACGGTACAAATAGACCGAGATCGTGTAGGTGCCAGAGGTCGGCAAGATGCCTTCGAACCGGTTGAGGTCAGGCATCATCGGCCCGATCAGAGAGCCCACGGCAAGGGCTGCGTCGCCCGGCCCCGCGCCCGGCGCATAGACGTTGAAATAGCCCGCCGTGTTGTTGACGGTCAAAGACACGGTCATCGTCTGCCCGGCTTCGGCGCCGACCATGTACAGAACCGTTTCGCGGCCGGTCAGGCTGTCGCTCACCTGTGTGCCCGTTGTCCCCGCTGCAAACACAAGCTGCTTGGACCGCATGTCATCGGCACCGGCGGCCGTTGCGAGGCTTGCAGTCAAGAGAGATGAAATCAGAATTCGGCGAATGGATTTCACGGGTGCTCCCTTCCAGAACTGGATCCCACGCGAGGTTTTCTGCGCAGGCCCCGGATGCCGCAGCCTAGGCCGAGCGCAACGGCGCTGTCCAAAGGACCAAACCCAGATTATCGCGATCCGGCACCCGTAGCGAGACCTGACGTAACGACCCCCCAGGCCGCGTTGGCCGCCTCTGGTTGTTGGTGCGACTTGTCAGGGGCAACCGGGCGCTGGCGCGTGCGGTGTGTTGGGCGATCCGTCGCTGGCACACGCTGCTTTCAGTCTGACGGGCGCAACTGTACCCGCCACGGGGACGACGGCCATGGCATCTTTGCCGCCATGTGACCGCTGCCGTCAGGCCACAGTGTCAGCCCTGATCCAGAACCGCGAAAGCCTCTTGAAAGAACGCCGGGCCGCCGAAATTGCCCGACTTCAGGGCCAGTGCCAACGGCGTACCCCCCACGGCTTCGGTCCACGGCACACCCGTGGCGATCTCGGGCCCGATGCGCAGCGCGGTGACGCCAAGCGCGGATACCACCGCGCCCGAGGTTTCCCCCCCGGCCACCACCATGCGCGCAAACCCCGACGCGTGCAGCCCGGTGGCGATGCGCCCGAGGGCATCCTCGACCATCTGGCCCGCGCGCGCGACGCCGTGTTTTTCCTGCGTGCGCCGGACTTCTTCGGGATCGGCAGAGCCATAGATCAGGATCGGGGCGATGCTTGGCTGCGCGCCCGCCCAGTCCAGCATCTCGCCCACCACGTCCTGCCCCGCGGCTATCCGGTCCAAGTCCAGCTTCCGCACCGGCCACAGGTCACGGACCGCCGCGATCTGACCGCGCGTCGCCTCGGAACAACTGCCTGCAAAGACGACCGACCGGCCCGCGACCTTTGGCGTGACCGTAGGTGTTGCCGGATCCAGCCGCCCCTGTGCCCGCAGGTTGTCGGGCAGACCCATGGCGATGCCCGAGCCGCCGGTGACCAGCACATGCCGCGCCGCCGCGCGGCCGATATGGCGCAGATCCTCGTCCCGCACCGCGTCGGGAATGCCGTGGTTGATACCGGCCTGCCGCAATGCCGCGATCCGCGCCAGGATCGCCTCGGGCCCGGCCATGACATCGCCCAGCCCGATCAGCCCGGCGCGGCCTTCGCTTTGCGCATCCATCAGCCGCAACAGGTTGGCATCCTGCATCGGCGTCAGCGGGTGGTTCTTCATCGGGCTGTCCGACAGCAGTTGATCGCCGACGAACAGATGCCCCTGATAGATCGTGCGCCCGTTGGCCGGAAAAGCCGGGCAGACCAGCGCGAAATCGGTGTCCAGTGCCGCCCGCAGGGCATCGGTGACCGGACCGATGTTGCCGCGTTCGGTGGAATCGAAGGTCGAGCAGTATTTGAACAGGATCTGTTCGGCCCCCTGAGCACGCAGCCAGTCCAGCGCTTGCAGCGACTGGCCAACCGCCTGGTCCACCGGCGCCGTGCGGGACTTCAGCGCCACCACCACGGCCTGCGCATCGCCCACATCGGTGTCCGCATCCGGCACACCGATGACCTGCACCACCCGCATGCCTTCCTTGACCAGCGTGTTGGCCAGATCGGTGGCCCCGGTGAAATCATCGGCGATGGCGCCCAGAACTACGGTCATGACGTCTCCTGCGGTTCAAGGGGCATTCAGCCCGCCGCCTGTGTTTCGGTTGCGGCGGCAATCTGCGAAATAATCTCGGCGGTAACGGCAAGTGTGCCCATGTCACCGCCAAACTCCATCGGGCGCAGCCGGTTCCGGGCAAACCCCGCATCCACCGCCCGGTCCACCAGTTCTGCGGCCCGCCCATAGGCGGCCACTCCGGTCTTATCGGCCAGATAGTCCAGCATCAGCCCGGCGCTGAGGATCGCCGCCAGCGGGTTGGCCTTGTCCTGCCCCATGATGTCGGGGGCGCTGCCATGGGCGGGCTGGAACAACCCGGTGCTGTCGCCGATCTCGGCGCAGGCGGCCATGCCCATGCCGCCGACCAGACCCCCGGCCAGATCCGACAGGATGTCGCCGAACATGTTCTCCATCACCAGGATGTCGAACTCCCACGGCCGCCGCACCAGATCCAGCGCCTGCGCATCGACATAGTTGTAGCCGATCTCGGTGTCGGGATGGTCGCGGGCGATCTCGTCGAAGATCTTGCGGAAGAAGGCCATCGAGGTGAAGACATTGGCCTTGTCCACGCAGGTCAGCCGCGCCCGTTTTCCGCGCGCGCGGCGTTTCTCGGCCAGACGGAAGGCGAAGCGGTGCAGCTTCTCGGTGGTGGCGCGGGTGATCCGCAGGGTCTCGCGCACCTCGCTGTCGCCGATCACTTCGGCGCGCTTGTGGGCGGCTGCCGAATAAAACAGCCCTTCGGTGCTTTCGCGCAGGATGATCAGATCCAGCCCGGCGGCTCGCGGATCGGCCAGACGCTGCGGCGCATTTGGATAGGCGCGCACCGGGCGGATGCCTGCATACAGGCCATAGCGATCCCGAAGGCGCAGATGCGGCGAGATTTCGGTGCCGTCCTCGTGACGGATGGCGGGCAGACCAATAGCGCCCAGGAAGATCGCATCGGCCTCGCCGGCGCGCTGCTCTCCCCCCGGTTCGATGTCCTGCCCGGTTTCGGCGAAATACCCGGCCCCGGCGCGGATCTCGTCAAAAACCAGCTCCGGCGCTCCGGCCTGTTCGCAGGCGGCAAGCGCCACCTGCATGGCGGCCTCGGCCACGTCGATGCCGATCCCGTCCCCCTTGATCAGCGCAATCCGAGCCTTCGTGGTCATGCGGCCGTTCCTTTCATTCCCAGTCAATGTCGAACCTGCGGACGACGGTTTGGATCTGAGCGTCTGTCAGCCCGACCGCTCCGCAGCCGCGCGTCAGCAACGCCAGCCGCGCGGTTTCTTCCAGTTCCTCGATGGCATAGGTCGCGGCCCAGACATCCTTGCCGGCCACCACCGGCCCGTGATTGGCCAGCACCACCGCCGAGCGTTTGCCCGCCAGCCCGCGCACGGCCTCCGCCATCGCGGGATCGCCGGGCAGGATGAAGGGCAGTCGGCGCACCTTGCCCAACCGCATGATCCCATAGGGCGTCAGCGCGGGCAGCATGTTGTCGGCGTCGGTGTCGGGCAGCATCGACAGGGCCACCGAATGGGTGGAATGCAGATGCACCACCGCCCCGGTTTGCTGCCGCGTCTCGTAAAAGGCGCTGTGCAGCGGAATTTCCTTGGTCGGCGGGTCGCCCGACAGCAACCGCATGTCTGCATCCAGCCGACTGATCCGCGCCGGGTCCAGAAACCCCATCGAGCTTCCGGTGGGCGTCATCAGCAGGCTGCCATCCGACAACCGGGCCGAAATGTTGCCCGAAGCGCCGCAGGTCAGGCCGCGGTCGAACAGCGACTTGGCGATGCGGCAGATGTCCTCGCGCAGGCGGGTCTCTTCGGTCATCGCGGCACCTCGGCGATTGGGCCGGGATCGAGACGGCGTATGTGATCGGCCACGCCGGGGGCAAACAGCTTGCACACCAGCGGGTCATGGCCGGGGATGATCAGTTCGGGACGGCTGGCCAGCCCCAGCAGCCGGTCGAACCCGTCCAGCATGTCCTGCACGTCCACCACGATCGGGAACGGCTTGCGGGCGAACAGGTTTTCGTAGAAATGCGCCGCGTCCGAGGCCAGCACCATCCAGCCGCTTTCGGTCCGCACCCGCACTGCCTGAAGCCCCCGGCTGTGACCGCCGATGCGATGCACCGTGACGCCTTCGGCCACCTGCCCATCGCCGTCGTGGAACACCACCTGCCCCGAGAACAGCCGCGTGACCGCCTCGCAGACATGGCCTGCTGTGAAGGGCATCCGCAGCGTGTCGTGACACATGCAGGGCCCCGTGGCATAGGCCATTTCGGCGGCCTGCATGTGCAGCGTCGCATTGGGAAACAGTCGCAGCCCGCCCGCATGGTCATAGTGCAGATGCGTCACGATCACCTTGGTGATCTGATCGGGACGCACGCCCAGCGGGGCCAGGGCGGCCACCGGGTCCAGCCGGATCGGACGGGCGCGGGCCGCAGCCTCGGCATCGTCATAGCCGGTGTCGACGAGAATGACCTCGTCGCCGCGCCGCAGCAGCCACATGAAGTAATCCATCGGATGCGGCGCGTCGTGGTTGTCGTCGAAGACGAAGCTGTCGCCGCGCACCCGCGCATTGCGGTCGGCGTATTTAATGGCATGGATTTCCCAGCTGCTCATGAGCGCACCTCGGCGAAGCAGCGCACCTGCTTGTCTGTGACCATCTCGGCCACCGCGGCATCGAAGGCCTTGAAGTGGGCGCTGTGCAGATGCGCGTCAAAGGCCGCGCGATCGTCGTAAAGCTCGTACAGGAACACCGTGTCGGGCAGGTCGGGATCGGTGCAGACGTCGAACAACTGGCACCCCGGTTCGTCGTTCAGGGAGGTTCGCGCGTTGGCAATCATCCGCGGCAGGAATTCGGACATCCGTCCGGCTGCGATGGTGAAGGTGACGGTTACGGCGTACATCAGGCGGTCCTCCGCTTCAGCCGCCCGAAGGCGCGCTGCACAAATGGGATATGGCTCAGGATCAGCGCGACGTTCAGCGCCAGCAGGATCGCCGCACCGGGCCGGGACACGAAGACCGACAGATCCCCGTCCGACAGGAACAGCGACCTGCGGAAGGTCTCGTCGAACAGCCCGCCCAGGATCACGCCTATCACAAGCGGGGCGATGGGAAAGGCCAGCATGTTCATGAAATAGGCCACGAATCCGACGCCCAGCATCAGGTAGAGATCATTGATGCCGCCGCCGACGCTGAAGGATCCGATGGTGGTCAGCACCATGACGACCGGCAGGAACACGGTCTGCGGGATGCGCAGGATTCGGATGAAGACCCGCGCCGTGAACAGCCCCATCAGGAACATGGTGAAAGACGCCAGCACCAGGATCGCCACCACGCGCAGGATGATCGCCGGGTCGATGGTCGGGCCGGGAATGACGTTGTTGATCTTGAACGCGCCCATCAGGGCTGCGGCGGGCGGCGAGCCGGGAATGCCCAGCACCAGCAGCGGGATCAACGCACCGCCGATGCAGGCGTTGTTGGCGGTTTCCGCCGACAGAAGCCCTTCAACCGAGCCCTTGCCGAAGTTCTTGCCATCCTTCGAGACGGTCTTGCCGACGCCATAGCTGACCCAGCCCGCCACATCCTCGCCCACGCCGGGCAATGCGCCGACGCCGGTGCCGATCACGCCCGACCGGGTGATCGTCGGCAGGTAGCGGCGCACGGTTGCCAGATTGGGCACGATCCGGTCGCGGAACTGCACCAGCTTGCCCACGTCGGCATGGCGTAGCCCTTCGATGATCTGCGGCACCGCGAAGGCCCCCATCAGCACCGGCACCACCTGGAAGCCCGACATCATGTAGGACCAGCCGAAGGTATAGCGCGGCTCGGACAGCAGCGGATCCATGCCGACCATGGCCATGGCCAGACCGATCAGCCCGGCGATCCAGCCCTTGATCACCAGATCCTCGCTCATCAACGTGCCCGACAACAGGATGCCAAACAGGGCCAGCAGGGCCTTTTCCGGGCTGGCGATGTTCTTGGACACCAGCAGCAGCGCCCAGACAAAGACCAGCAGCGCGAAGGTGCCGATCAGCGTGCCGATGAAGCTGGCCGTGGTGGTCAGGCCCAATGCCTCGCCGCCCCGGCCCGCCTTGGCCAGCGGGTGCCCGTCCATGGCGGTGGCCGCACTGGCCGCCGTGCCGGGAATGTTCAGCAGGATCGACGGGTACGAGCCGCCGTAGATCGCCCCGACATAGGCCCCCAGCAGGGCAATCAGGGAATAGTCCAGCGGGATCTTGTTGCCGAAAAAGCCGGTCAGAATGGTCACCGCCAGCGTCGCCGTCAGCCCCGGCAGCGCGCCGAAGGTGATCCCCAGAAACACCGAAGTCACCAGATAGACATAGGTCAGCGGATCGACCACCAGTGCCGCAAAGGCCCCGCCGAAGCCTGCAAGTTGGGACAGGACAAATTCCACCTCAGGTCCTCCAGAGCGGTCGCAGGGTCACGTAGTAGTGGTATTCGATCTTCGAAAAGATCAGCCCGCCTCGGTTCGGCACGTTCTGGCGAAAGCCGAAGGCCATGGCGCAGACAAGGATCAGCGGCGCGCCGACAGCGATCCATGGGGTGATGCGGAACACTCTCGACCTATGGCCGTTCCAGAGCATCCAGCAGGTCAGCCCGATCCACAGCACCAGCGCGATCCAGTCATCGCCGTGAGCGCTCCATTCGGATTGCGGGAAATGCAGGACCATCGCGGCGGCCCCGGCCAGGGCCATGATCCCGGCGGCCAGCGTCATGCGCCCGGTGCGCCCTTCGTGATAGCCATAGATCAGCGCGGTGATCAGCAACCCCGAACAGATGATGAAATCCACGCGCGGCACCAAGGCCGCGATATAGGACAGGAAGATCACCGCCAGCGTCGCAAAGCGCAGCGCCTCGTCCCGGTCCCAGCCCAGCCCGACGGCGGTCAGCGCCCGCTGCGCGCCGCCCGCCCGAATGGCCACCACCAGCAGCACCACCGACAGCACCAGCATGGCCAGGAAGATGCCCAGCGGCACGATGGCAGCAGAATTGTACCAGGCCACCCCGGCCACCCCGCCCTGCGTGGTGTTGAACAGCGGAATATCCGCCGTGCGCCACAGGAAGAAGACCGAAACGGCCATCAGGATCAGGGCCGCCCAGAAGTCGCGGGCGCGCATGATGCTCTTGTCTTCGCTGGGTTCCAAACCTAGCCCCTCCCGGCCTGTCAGAGGGGGCGCACATCGGCGCCCCCACATCGTTGCGATTGCGCGTCGATCAGGGCTTCTCGATACCCAGCGAGGCCGGGTCCACGGTTGCCACGCCAAGATCCTGCAGCGTATAGGCAAAATTGGCTTCCAGCGTCTCGAACAGCGCCTGCGCCTCGGGCCCGGACTGGCCGCCGATGTCATAGTTGTTGGCCGCAGCCCATTCGGCGACAGCCTCGCCGGCCATGGCAGCGTTGAAAGCCTCGGTCAGCGTGGCCTTGACGTCATCCGACGCCGAGTTGTGCACGGCAAATCCGATGGCCTGCTTCAGCGGCAAGTAGGCGTCCAACCCGTCGTAGAGGTCGAAGGCCGACGGTACGGTCATGCCCGCGATCTCGGCGGTTTCAGGGGTCAGCATGGCCAACGGCTTCAACTCTCCGCCTGCGATCAGCGGTGCCTGTTCGGCCAGCGAGGTCACGACCAGCGCGACTTCGCCGGCAATGGCAGCTTCCTGACCCGGCGCGGAGCCCTTGTAGGGGACGAACTTGAAGGTCACGCCCGCGCCCTTCTCGATGGCCAGCAGGTTCAGATGGTGGATCGATCCGGCACCCGAGGCGGCGGCAGGGATGGACCCCGGCGCGGCCTTGGCGGCCTCGACCAGGTCTGCCAGCGTCGAATAAGGGCTGTTGGCCGGCACCGAGATCAGATCGGGCGAGCCGCCGACGATGAACGGATACCAATAGTCGAACTTCTTGTCCCAGCCCCCCTGCACGGCGGCGGTCACATTGGATTCCGACAGGCCGACCAGCGTATAGCCATCGTCGGGCTGGTTCATCACGTAGACCATTCCGTTCGATCCGGCGACGCCACCGGTCTGGTTGATCACGTTGATCGACACCGGCAGATGCTTTTCCATCTCGGCCATGATCATGCGGTTGATGGTGTCGGTGCCGCCACCGGCCCCCCAGACCACCGCTGTGGTGATGTCACGATAGGGATAGTCCTGCGCGGCCGCCGGGGAAGTTCCCACTGCGGCCAGCAGGGCGGCCCCCGCCAACGTTCCAAACATCTTCTTCATCAACACGTCCTCCCGACAGTTGTGCGTTCTTTATTGCGTTTATTTGCGTATTCATTAAATTACACGTTGTCAAACACTGTTTGCGGCGGGCTGGCAATTGCCGCACAGAACCCTAAGGAACGAGGAATGATGCGACCGACCCGAACTCCCGCCCGCAAAGGCCGCACCGCATGAGTGCCCCCGCAACCCTGCGCGTCGCCTGCGCCGGTGCTGGCTATTTCAGCCAGTTCCAGTACGACAGTTGGGCGCGCCTGGATCGGGTGGCGCTGGTGGGGTCGTACAACCGGCACATCGACAAGGCGCGCAAGACCGGCCTGCCCGCCTTTGATGATCTGGCAAGGATGCTGGCCGAAACGCGGCCCGATGTGCTGGACATCATCCTGCCGCCCGTGGCCCATGCAGAGGCGATCCGAACCGCACTGGACGCCCGGATAAAAACCATCATCTGCCAGAAGCCCTTCTGCAACGATCTGGCCGAGGCCAAACAGGCCATCGCTGCGGCCGAGGCTGCCGGGGCCCGGATCATCGTGCACGAGAATTTCCGCTTCCAGCCGTGGTATCGCCGGATCAAGGCCGCGCTCGACGACGGCGCGGTGGGCGAGGTGCTGCAAGTGACTTTCCGCCTGCGCCCCGGCGACGGGCAGGGCCCGCGCGCCTATCTGGATCGTCAGCCCTATTTTCAGCAGATGAACCCCTTCCTGATCCGCGAAACCGGCGTTCATTGGGTCGATACCTTCCGGTATTTGTTGGGCGACCCCGTCTCGGTCTATGCCGATCTGCGCAAGGTCAATCCGGTCATCGCCGGCGAGGATGCGGGCCATGTCCTGTTCGAACATCCCGGCGGCGTGCGCGCCCTGTTCGACGGCAATCGCTGCCTGGACCACGCCGCCGACAACACCCGCCGCACCATGGGTGAGGCGCTGGTGGAAGGCACCGAAGGCACGCTGACGCTGACCGGCGACGGCGCCGTCACCCTGCGCCGTTTCGGCGGGTCCGACACCGAAACCCTGTTGCCGCCTGACAGTTGGGACGGTTTCGGCGGCGACTGCGTCCACGCCTTGCAGTCCCATGTGGTTTCTGGCCTTCTGGACGGTGCGCCGCTGGAGAACCTCGCCCCGGATTACCTGTCGGTCATGGAGATCGAAGCCGCGATCTACAAATCGGCGCAGGAGGGGCGCAAGATCATGTTGGAGGCAGAGTGAAAACACAGGTCGACAAGCCGGTTTCGAACACCGACCGCGCCATCACCGAATTGCGGCGTCTGGTGTTTTCGGGCGAACTGCCCGCCGGGTCCGACCATCTGGAAAGCGAGTTGGCAGAGCGCCTGGGCATGTCGCGCACGCCCATCCGCGAGGCCGCCCGCACGCTGGAAAGCCAGGGGCTTCTGGAACTGCGGGCACGCAAGGGCGTGCGCATCCTGCCGGTTTCTCCCGAGGACATGCGCGAGATTTATGACGTGCTGACCGAACTGGAAAGCCTGGCCGCCGAACGGGCCGCCGAACAGAGCTATTCCGCCACCCATCTGACCGATCTGGCGCGGGCCATCGCCGATATGGATGCCGCACTCGATGGCAAGGATCTGGACACATGGGCCGAGGCTGACGACCGGTTCCATACCGAACTGGTGCGTCTGGGCGGCAATGCCCGCGTCATGGCCATCACCGCGATGATGAGCGATCAGGTCCGCCGCGCCCGCGCCGTCACCCTGTTCATGCGCCCGCTGCCGGTGCAATCGAACGAGGATCACCGCGGCGTCTTCGAAGCCATTGCCAAGGCCGACCCGCAGCGCGCCCGTGATCTGCACCGCGCGCACCGCGAACGGGCCCGCGACATGATCCTTGGCCTGCTGGAACGGCATCGCCTGCGCCAGCTTTGATCACCGGCTTTTCTGCCCTAGACTTCGGCACACCCCTGACAACGGACGTCTCCACATGTCGCATGATCTGAAAACCCTCGATGGCACCCCCCTGTCCCGCTTCTGCTTCGGTGCCATGCAATTCGGCGTCGGGGCCGACCGGGCCGCATCCGAGGCCATGTATGCCGCCTGCCGGAAGGCCGGCATCAACTTCTTCGACACCGCGCACGTCTATACCGGCGGGCTGTCGGAAACCTGGCTGGGCGAGATGGTGCGGGACGAGCGCGAGGCGGTTTTCGTGGCCTCGAAGGTTGCCTCGACCGGTGGCTCGGGCCGCGACAACATCCTTGCGCAGTTCGACATCAGCCGCGCCCGCCACAAGCTGGACTGCGTCGACGGCCTGTATCTGCACCGTTTCGACCCGGACACGCCGCTGGAAGAGACCTTCGAAACCCTCGCCGGATTGCGCGATGCGGGCAAGATCCGCCAAGTGGGCGTGTCGAATTTCGCCGCATGGCAGACCATGAAGGCGGTGGCGGTGGCGCGCCGGTTCGACCTGAACATCTCGCTGATGCAGCCCATGTACAATCTGGTCAAACGACAGGTGGAGGTCGAGATCCTGCCCATGGCCGCCGATCAGGACATCGCGGTCGTGCCCTATTCGCCACTGGGCGGCGGCCTGCTGACTGGCAAGTATCTTGACGGCGCAAGCGGACGCTTGCAGACCGACGATCGTTACCGCGTGCGCTATGGCGATGCCTGGATGCAGGATGTGGCAGCGAACCTGAAGTCGCTGGCCGAGGACCTGGGGCAATCGCCCGCCACTTTGGCCGTGGCCTGGGCGGCCAGCCATCCCGGTGTCGCCGCGCCGATCATCAGCGCCCGCTCGGTCCCGCAACTCCAGCCTTCGCTGGACGCCATGGGCTTTGACATGGATGCCGAACTTCGCGCACGGCTCACCGCCCTGACACCCACACTGGAACCGGCAACCGGACGCTCCGAAGAAGCGGGCTGACCGCCTGCGCCCGATGCGGCAACGCCACGACCCCTTGATCCGCAGTGGCGTTGCACCCGGCCCCCGTCTGCCCCAAGGTCAGTGTGGTACCCCACCGCGAGCACATGTGATGGCCAAGACAATTCCCCTGATCCGCGCGGCAAATCTGCTGCCCCTTGTCCGGTTCACCGAAACCCACGGGCGCAACACCGCGCAGCTTCTGGACGAGGCTGATCTGGCCTATTGGTTTCACCTGTCACCCATCGACCCGATCCCGCTGCGCAACGGACTGGACGTGATGCGCGCGCTGTCGCGCACCTATGGCCCCGATATCGGACCGCAGATCGTGACCCAGGCCAGCCTTCCGGAACTGGGCTATATCGGGCAGGTGGCACTTGGTGCGCGCAGCCCGGCCGAGGCGCTGATGCGCGTGTCGCGCGCCCTGCCCTTTCATTCCAGCCATGAACACATCGGGCTGGACCAGAAAGACGGCATGTTCGTCCTGACCCAGCGCTTCGATTTCGACATCGATGACGAGGCGCTGCACGCGGTGCATGGGCTGTTCACGGCCCTGTTGCAGACCATTTGCGCCTTCAACGGCACCCGCCCGCCCGCACATGTCCGGGTTCAGATGGTGCCGCATCCGACCCACGGAATGGCGCATCTGCAACCCCATTTCGGCCCATCGTTGACGACCGCGCCCGACAAGGTGCTGCGCATCGAACTGACGCCGAATGTTCTGGGCGCGCCGTTCCGCAGCACCGCGCGGGATCGCCTGCCGCAACTGATGGCCTTGCAAGTGCCGCCACTGGCCGAGGATGCCAGCCTGGCGGCCTCGGTGCGCGCGGTCCTGGGGTCCATGATCCATGACGGCGCGCCGAAAATCGACCGCATGGCCCGAAGTGCCGGCACCAGCGTACGCAGCCTGCAACGCCGCCTGTCAGAGGAAGGCACCAGCTTTGGCACCGAACTGCAGACCGTGCGCCGCCGGATCGCCGAAGACCTGCTGACCCGTGGCGAAATACGGGTTGGGGACGTGGCCGAACGTCTGGGCTATGCCCAGCAATCCGCCTTTACCCGCGCCGTGCGCCGCTGGACCGGGAAACCGCCCAGTTTCGCTGAAAAGGCTGCGAAACGCGCCTCCTGAAAATATCTTGCGCCCACGTCTGAATTTTGGCGCGAAATGCTAAATCATCCGTTTTCCAGCCCGTTAGTCTGCAAGCCTGAAAGCCGTGCCGGCCCTTTGGTTCAGCGGACCAAAGGCAATGGCCACACCGCACATTGATGACGCGACCCGGAGACGATTTGATGAAATTCCTGTCCGCGCTGCTTTTGGCGACACTGTTGACCGCCCCCTTGCCGGGGATGGCCAAGGACAGCCCGCCGCCCGCGCCCGATGCAAACGGACCCTTTCCCGGCGATCTGGCCCGCATCCAGCAGGAATGGGACTGTGCGCAACAGCGCGAGACGCCGGGCTATTTCAAGTCGCTCAACGGCGCCGAGGTTGCGGATGCCACCCGCAGCCAGTTCTACCCCTGTGCCTCGTTCCTTGGATCCATGAAGGGCGACAACCAGGTGTTCATGTGGCGCAGCCCCGAAGACTATCAGGGCGTGCTGTTCATCAACAACCGCTACCCCGGAGAGCTGTACCTGACCGGCGGCAACCTGCCCCCGGCCAAGGGCCCGATGCCTGTGGGCCCCTGGGTTGCCAAGGTCGACGCCACCACCGGCAAGGAAATCTGGCGCACGATCCTTGAAAACGGCAATGTCTCGGGCGCCTGGGTCGGGGCGGCCAATCTGAACATCCTGCCCGATGGCAATATCCCCGTGGCCTTCGGCAACCATCTGGTGAAGCTGGACGGCGAGACCGGGCGCATCCTGCAGCATCTGTCGCTGCCCAGCGGGGTTGCCCCGCCCGAAGGCAGCAACTTCAAGCATCTGACCATTGCGCCTGACGGCACGCTGATCATCAAGAACCAGACCCGCGCCACGCCCTGCGATATCCAGGGCACGCTGGCAGCCTTCATGTGCCCCGGCGGCATCGCCGCGGCCCCCGGATCGACGATTCTGGCCGTGAACCCAGACACCTTCGAGATCTACGACCAGATCGGCGTTCCGGAAAACGCCGTGGTCCCGCATACCATCACCCAGCATGACGGGCAGATCGCCATCTATGCGCCGTCGGTCGCCAAGGCCTATCGCTTCTACTGGGATCCCGAGACGCGGAGGCTGTCGCAGGACACCGACTGGGTGATCGACACCTATCTTGATCCGGGCCAGACCACCGGCGACGCCCCCGGCATCCTGGGCGATTGGGTGGTGCTGCAGGTCAACGGCCTGCCCAGCAAGGTGGCCTCGGCCATCGTCGCGATCCACCAGAGCGACCCGACCCGCATCACCCGGCTGTACCCTTTCGGCACCGATCTGCCCACCGGCCAAAGCTGGGCGCCGCCCAAGGCCGCCATCGATCCCGAACTGAGCATGGTGTTCTCGGCCGACCAGAACATGATGCAGATTGCCGGGATCACCTTCGATCAGAACAGCGGCGCCATGACCACCGCCTGGACCCGCGACGGCGCCACCACCGCCCTGCAGGCGCTGTATGGCCCGGCCGACGCACGTGTGCTGGGCACCGCGCGGGCCGAACCCGGCACCACGCTGGAGGCGTTGAACCAGACCTCGGCACCAAGCTATCGCCAGCAGGCGATCTGGCTGGACGCCAGGACCGGCGACCTATTGGCGCAATCGCCCTTTTTCGAGCCCATGAGCTTCAATACGCTGCTTTCTCCGGGTTACGGCGGGCGATTCTATTATATGTGGGACAAGGGCTTTATCGTTTTGCAGCCCTTGCCCCTTCAGGCGAATTGATCGTCTGCAACAACCTTCTCAACACGGAGTTCACCATGTCCCTGAAACCTTTCACGCTGGCCGCCGCTGCCATGCTGCTGGCCACCGCGCCGGCATTTGCGTCCGACAGCCCGATCCCGTCCAGCAGCGACCAGTTTACGGTCTATGATACCGTCGAAGGCTGGACCGTCTATGCGGACGGCTCGACCAAGACCTGCCTGATCGAACGCACCGACGAGGCCGGCAATGCCATGCAGATGGGCCTGACCGCCGACCGCGACTTTGCCTATGTGGGCGTTTTCACCCAGGCCGACATTGAAGCGGCATCCGGTGACATCGCGCTTGGTGTCGGTGGCAAGGTCTTTGTCGGCGAAACCCACGCGATCAAAAGCGGCAAGCTCGCCGCCGACTACCGGGGCGGCTATGTCCTGACCAACAATCCCGACCTGGTCACCGCCATCGCCGAGAGCCAGACCATGATCGCCTTCCCCGACCAGCCGATCGCCTTCGTGATCGACCTGACCGGCACCAAGAAGGCCATCGAAGCCGCCCGCGCCTGCAACGCGTCGCTGGCCGGTTGATCTGTACCAACTGACAAACGGACGGGGCGGAAATGTCGCCGCCCCGCCAATTCCTGACCCGCGCATCCGGGCCTGTCCCATGCGCCCGTTCTCTCCCCTCAAGACCCCTGCCCGACTGGTCAGTTCAGCGGCAGCGGATGACGGCAAGGAGACATCCCATGACCAAAGCCCCCCGTCCCGTGCATTGCGCCACGCATGCGCTTGCCGCCGTGGATGCTTGCGAGGGTCAGGACCCGGCGGACGAGACCAACAAGGGGATCGGTGACGAAGTCCAACAATTTTCCGCGCGGAACCCGGCGTCCGGCGGATGAGGACAATTCCCCCTTCGCGACGGGCCTTCCGCCGATCCCTGGGCAGCGTTGCCGGTCTGGGGCTTCTGGCGCTGTCGGCCGGGACCGCAAACGCGCAATCCCAAGGCGCGCTGAGCGGCGTCGATCAGGGGGCTGGGACACATTCGGGGTACAACCTGACCTCGCCGCTGGAAGGCGGCGGCGGTGTGGCCGAGGATCTTTCGCAAGACGATATCCGGCGCGAAAGCCTGCTGGACTGGGCGCGCGCGCAAACCGCCCTGCAACCCTGGTTCGCCTGGAAAACGCGGCTCTACCAGAATACCGGCCTGCAACTGTCCTTCAGCTATCAGGCGCTGGGACAAGCGGCGAGCCAAAGCCTGGGCGAAACCCGTGCTGCAGCGGCCCGCGGGCAGATCCAGGGCGCCTGGGAACTGGTCGGACGCGGAACCAGGAACGTCGGCAAGTTCACCTTCCGCGTGGAACACCGCCAAACCGCCGGCACCGAGATTCCGCCGTCGCAACTGGCCTATCAGTTCGGCAGCTTCACCTCCTCCGGCACCGGGTTCAGCGACTTCGGCTTTGCCGTCACCGAATACGCCTGGCGGCAGGCGCTGCTGGAGGGCAAGTTCAAGTTCATCTTCGGCAAGATCAGCGCAATCTCGTGGTACAACACCCACGCCCTGTCGTCCTCGATGCGCGGGTTCCAGAACACGGCGATGCAAAGCAGCCTGTCGAAACCGGCACCGGGGCGGGCCTTTGGCGGCGGGATCGGTGCCCAGTTGGGGGAACATTTGGTGGTGGTGGCCGGGATCCACGATGCCAACGGCAAGACCACCGGCAACCCGTTCGACACCATCGGCGCGCATGAGTTCTACAAGTCGGTCGAGGTGCGCTATTATCCGACGACCCCGGACCGCTGGCGCTGGGATCAGATCAAGCTGCAACTCTGGCATCAGGACGCCCGCACCGACGCGGGCATTCCCGAAAGCAGCGGCGTCACCTTCGCCGCCAGCCATATGTTCAACGACCGCTGGATGCCCTTCGTGTTCGGCGGCCATTCCGATGGCAAGGCCAGCCTGCTGAAATCCGACCTCGTGGCCGGGCTGGGCGTCGGCTTCGACGTGAACGACCGCGCGGCGGGCGGCGTTCTGGGGGTTGCTGCCGGATGGGGGGATCCGTCGCAAGACGGGTTGCAGGATCAATACACCGGCGAGCTGTTCTACCGCTTCCAGTTGCTGGAGCATCTGGCGATCACGCCGTCAGTGCAAATGGTCATCCACCCTGCGGCCAACCCGACGCAGGACCGGGTCTATGTCGCCAGCCTGCGGGCGCGGGTCACCTTCTGAACGCGACGGCTACAACCGCTTGCGAAAGCGCAGGGTGGCGACGATCAGGCCGAAGACCATGAAACCCGCCATCCACAGCATCCCCCCCGCCATGTCGATCAGCGCCGCATCGCGCAACACCACGCCCCGGATCATCTGCATGAAATGGGTGGCTGGCAGCAGTTGCGCGATGGCCTGCGCCGGTCCGGGCATCCCGTCGAAGGGAAACATGAACCCCGACAGCAGGATCGACGGCAACAGGATGAACACGGTCATCTGCATGGCCTGAAGCTGGTTGGTGGCGATGGTGGACAGCACCAGCCCCAGCGACAGGCTGGCCCCGATGAACAGCAGCGTCACCACCAGCAGCACCCAAAGCGAGCCGTTTACCGGCACGTTGAACAAAAGGTAGCCAAGCCCAAGGATGATCGCCACCTGCACCAGCCCGATCACCATATAGGGGATGATCTTGCCGATCATCAGCTCGATCGGGCGCACCGGGGTGTTGATGAGCATCTCCATGTTGCCACGTTCGCTTTCGCGCACGATGGCCGCCGAGGTGAACATGATCATGGTCATGGTCAGGATGATCCCCACCAGCCCCGGCACGATGTTCACCGCCGAGCGTTGCTCGGGGTTGTAGAACAGCGCCACCTCGAAGGTCGGGACCACCCGGTTCGGCGGCTGCCGGAACAACTCGGTCAGGGGCATGGACCGCAGGCTCTTGATCCCGGCGGCGATCATCGTGTCCGAGCCGTCGACGATCCATTGCGCCACCGGGCGGGCACTGGCCATATCCGTCGCCGGCGGCGGCGCGGCACCGATGGCAGGGATGCGCACCAGCCGCGCGGGCAGATCCGGCGGGATGATCAGGACCGCGCGCACCTCGGCCGCCGTCAGGGCCTGCTGCGCCTGTTGTGGCGTGGCATAGGTCTGGGTGAAATCCACCACCTGCGTGGTGCCCACCATCTGCACCAGCATCCGGCTCAGCCCGCTCTGATCCTGATCGACCAGCCCCACGGGGATGTGGCGGATGTTGGTGTTGATGGCATAGCCGAACAGCACCAGCTGGATCAGCGGGATCATGATGACCATGCCGAAGGTCATCCGGTCACGGCGCAGTTGCAGCAATTCCTTTTTCAGGATCGCGCCGATGCGCCCGATCGAGATCACGCGGCCGCCTCGGCCGGGCGCGCGGCCCCGCCCCCGGTCGCGGCAACGAAGACGTCCTCAAGATTGGCGCGGGTCCGGTGGCAGGTGACCGGACCGGCGTCGTGCAGCAATGCGGCCACATGGGCCTCGGGGTCAGCCTGATCCTTGCGCACCAGCACCCGCAGCCGCGCGCCGATCTGGGCCGAGGACAACACCGCCGGGTCGGCGTCCAGCAGGTCCTTCGCATGGCGCAACTGGTCACCGGTCACCTCGATCACATTGGCCTTCAGCCCCGCCATCAGGTCGGGCGGCGCGCCTTCGATCCGCGTGATCCCGGTTTCCAGGATGGCGATGCGGTGGCAGCGCTCGGCTTCGTCCATGAAATGGGTCGACACGATGATTGTTGTGCCACCGTCCACCAGATCGAACAACCGCGCCCAGAACTGCCGCCGGGTTTCGGGATCGACGGCCGAGGTCGGCTCATCAAGAAACAGCAACAGCGGCTCGTGCAGCACCGCTGCGGCCAATGCCAGCTTCTGCCGCTGGCCACCGCTCATGCTGCCGGCGATCTGATGTGCTTGTGCTTCCAGATCATAGCGTTGCAGCAGGGTCTCGATGCGCGTCTTGCGGCGGCGGCGCGGCAGGCCGTAGATGCGCGCCGCGAAATCCAGGTTCTCGATCACCGTCAGATCGCGGTAGTGCGAAAAGCTCTGGGTCATGTAGCCGATCTTCTGTTTCAACGGCTCGGGTTTGCCCGGCAAATCGACGCCCAGCACCCGCGCCCGGCCTTCGCTCGGGATCAGCAGACCGGTGAGCATCCGCATCAGGGTGGTCTTGCCGCTGCCGTTGGGGCCCAGAAAGCCGAAGATCTCGCCCCGCGCGATGGTCAGATCCACCCCGTCGACAGCGGTCTTGGGCCCGAAGCGGCGGGTCAGCCCGGCGGTGGACACCACGACCTCGGGGTCGGTCTGTTGGGAAATGGTCACGGCAGATGCGCCTGCGCCGGCATGCCCACCGGAAGTGCTGCCGCCGCCGCGCCGGGCAGGTCAATCTCGGCCAGATACATCAGGCGGCTGCGATCTTCCTGGTTCAGGGCGTAATAGGGTGTGAAAGCAGCGTTGACGCTGATCCAGCGCACCACCCCGCGCATGGGTTCGTCCAGCCCATCGACACTGACCAGCAGTTCGTCGCCCTCGTTCACTTTCACCCGCGCCGGTTCCGGCACATAGACGCGGGCAAAGGGCCGGTCCCCGGCCAGCAGGATCGCCACCGGGCTGCCCATCGTCACCCGCTCGCCCAGGTTCCACGGCAGGCTGTCGAGCACGCCGTCGCGGGTGGCCGTGATCGCGAGGTTGTCCAGGTGCGTCTGTTCCACGTCAAGCCGCGCGCGCGCCGCCGCAAGCGTGGCCACGGCCATGGCGATGTCTTCGGGACGCGCGCCGTTTTCCAGCTCCAGCAGGCGCGCCTGCGTCGCCTCCAGCTTGGCGCGGGCGGCGTCGCGGACGGCCCGGTTGGCATCCAGCCGCGCCTGGGTGATGGCTTCGCGTTCCACCAGAATGCTGTTGCGTTCGAAGTTCGCCTCGGCCTCGGTCAGGCTGGCGCGGGCGCCGTCCACTTCGGCGCGCGCAATGGCGATCTCCTCGGCGCGCGGCCCGTCGCGCAGCTTGTCCAGATTGGCCTGTGCATTTGCCAGATCGGCCTTTGCCAGCGCCAGGTTGCCCAGCCGTATCGCGGGATCGAGCTGCACCAGAAGGTCACCGGCCTGCACCCGGCTGCCCTCGGCCACTGGCAACCCGACGATGATCTCGTTCGCGGTGGCGGTCAGCGCCACACGCTCGCGCGCCAGTTCTCCCAACGCCACGTTGCTTTCATGGGGGCTGCAGCGGTCCAGCAGGGCCGTGGGCAGGGTCAGGCTGACAAGCAGCCCGAGGGTAGAGAAAGACAGCTGCACGCGATCGGGCCATAAGGTTGTGTCGGGATGGTATCACCCTAGGGGTCGGCCTTGACGCCGGTCAAGCCGCCGCACTCCGCGCCTGCCGCCCCGCAGCGCCCGGCACGGCCTTGATTTCGCGGATTGATATTTGACCTTCCCGCCCGGTTGCGATGATAGTCGCAGGCGTCAGGCAGCCGGTGCTGCCCAAGAAGATCACCACGCATGGGGAGAAGACCACATGAAACACGTCATCCTGAGCGCCGTCTCGGTACTGGCAATCGGCCTGGGGGCCGCGCAGGCAGAAGACTATCCAACCAAGGAAATCCAGGGCATCATCCAATGGGGCGCCGGTGGTTCTACGGACACCGTGATGCGCTCGGTCACGCCGCATGCCGAAGAAGCCCTTGGTGGCACCATCGTGATGCAGAACATGACCGGCGCCGTGGGCGCCATCGCGCTGAACCATGTGGCCAGCTCCGACCCGGATGGCTACACCCTGCTGATGGGCGCTGAGAACCCGCTGCTCTACAAGGTGATGGGTCTGGGCGACAAGGATTACAACGACTTCGTCCCGGTTTCGATCCTGGCCCGCGGCACGCCGCTGGTGGTGGCCAATGTGGATGCCCCCTTTGACGACTACGCCGAAATGGTCGCCTATGTGAAGGCCAACCCCGGCGAGGTGCGCTTCGGCGCCACCGGGCCGGGCGGGCTGCCATCGGTCATCACCGCGATGATCAACACGGTCGAGGGAGAGCTGAACGTGATCGCCGTGCCCTATGACGGCGACGGCCCGGCGCTGACCGCCCTGCAGGGCGGGGCCGTGGACGTGATGCCGGCCGTTCTGGGCATCGCCATCGAAGGCATCCGCGCCGGCACCATGAAGCCGCTGGCGGTTTTCGATGTGGCCGAGACCGACAAGCTGCCCGGCGTGCCCCCGGTCACCGCCTTCAACCCGGCGTTTGAAACCTACCTGCCGTGGGGGCCGTTCTTCGGGGTCTTCGCCCCCAAGGGCACGCCCGATGAGGTCGTGGCGAAATTGTCAGACGCGTATGCCCAGGGCGTCGCGAACCCGGAGTTTGTCGAGTTGATGGAAAACCGCGGGTTCGAGCTGATGGGCATTTCCGGACAGGAGGCCACCGACTTCCTGACCAAATGGCAGCAGGGCACGACCTGGCTGCTGCAGGACGGCGGCCACACCAAGGCCTCGCCGGAAGAGTTCGGGATCGCGCGCCCCGGTGAATGATCGCAAGACCGGCGGCCCGACAGCCGCCGGCCCCTACCGGCGCCGCCCTTCCCCCGAAGCGCGGCGCCGTTTCTCTGCAGGCCGCCACCTGTCCGGCAGCAAGGACCCCCATGAGACGACCTGACCCCGACCATCACGACGGCACCGCGGATGCCACCCCCGGCGGCTGTGACGATGCCCGCCGGCCCGGAGAACTGGCCTTCGTGGTCCTGTTGCTGCTGGCCAGCCTCGGGCTGTTGTGGAGTGCCTATGGCATCTCCGGCTTCGAAGCGCTGTCGGCCCCCGGATCGGTGCCGATGGCGGCGACCACGGCGATGGTGGTAACTTCGATGATTGTGGTGCTGCGCACCGCCCGACTGCCCCGCAGCGCCGGGGAAACCCTGCGCCGTGACATCCTGCCGGGCGTGGTGGTGATCTTCGTGCTGCTGCTGATCGCCTATGCGCTGCTGCTCAAACCGCTGGGGTTTCTGCCGACCTCGGGCCTGTTCCTGATCGTGTCGATCCGCATCCTGTCCGGGCGCGGCTGGGGCTTTGCGCTGACGGTCTCAGCCGGTAGCCTGCTGGCGATCTGGCTGATCTTCCGCATTGTCTTTACCGTCCTGATGCCGCCGGGGATCGTGCCCGAGGCAGAGTTCATCCAGATCTTCCGCGATCTCGGCGCGGGGGACCGCTGATGGAGGTGCTGACGCCCCTGCTGACCGTCTTTGCCCAGCCGCAGCTTCTGGCGCTTGTTGCCCTTGGCACCTTTGCCGGGGTCTATGTCGGCGCCATTCCGGGTCTTTCGGTGACCATGGCGGTGTCGATCCTGATCTCCTTCACCTTCTCGTGGGATGTCTACCCGGCGATTTCACTGATGATCGGCATCTACATGGGCGGCGTCTATGGCGGCGCACGCACCGCGATCCTGCTGAACATCCCCGGCGCGCCCTCGGCCATTGCCACGGCGCTGGACGGCTATCCCATGGCCCGGCGCGGCGAGGCCGGCACCGCCATCGGCGTCACAACGGTGATGTCCTGCATCGGCGGCTTCGTCGGCATCGGCGTGCTGGCGCTGGCCGCCCCGCTGGTGTCGGATTTCGCGCTGCGGTTCCAGCCGCGCGACTACATGCTGCTGGCGCTGCTGGGCATCCTGCTGGTGGGGTCGCTGTCCACCGGCAGCCTTGTGAAGGGCATCTTCGCGGGAGCCCTGGGGATTGCCATCGGCGCGGTGGGGCGCGACCCGCTGACCTTCACCGAACGGTTCACCTTCGATCTGCAGATCCTTGAGGGCGGGATTTCCTTCATCGCGGTGATGATCGGCATGTTCGGCGTGTCCGAGGCGCTGTTGCAACTGCACCACGTGGACAAGCCCGCGATCCGCCAGAAGATCGACCGCATCGTGCCGTCGCTGGCCACGGTGCGAAAACACCTGCCGCTGTCGCTGCAAACCTCGACCATCGGGGTTGTCATCGGCGCCCTGCCCGGCACCGGCGGCGATATCGCCGCACTGATGGCCTATGACCATGCCAAACGCGTCACCAAACACCCCGAGCGGCCGTTTGGTGATGGCGCGATGGAGGGGCTGGTGGCCCCCGAGACCGCCAACAATGCCGCCGTGGGGGGCGCCTTCATCCCGATGATGACGCTGGGTATCCCCGGCGATGCGGTGACGGCGATCATGATCGGGGCGCTGTTCATTCACGGACTGAACCCCGGCCCGATGCTGATGATCGACCGGCCCGAGATGTTCTGGTTCATCGTCGGCGCGCTGCTGACGGCCAATGTCTTCATGCTGATCTTCGGCCTGACCGGCATCAAGCTGTTCACCCGGATCGTCGAGATGCCCCGGTCGGTGCTGATCCCGCTGATCCTGCTTCTGTCCATCGTCGGCGCCTACGCGGTGAACAACTCGATCGCGGATGTAAACTGGATGCTGGGCTTCGGCGTCTTCGGCTATTTCCTGCGTCACTACGGCTATCCGCTGGGGCCGGTGATCCTTGGGGTGATCCTGTCGCGGCTGCTGGACGACAACTGGCGCCGCGCGATCATTTCCGAGCGCGAGGATCTGGGCCGCTTCTTCGCGGGCATCTTCTCCAGCCCGCTGTCCACAGTGCTGTTCATCGGTGTGGTGCTGATCTTCGTGTCGCAAACACCGCTGTGGCGGCGACTGAAAGCGCGGGTGCTGCGCCCGTCCGGCACCTGACAGACACGAAAAAGCGCCGCGGATCGTCCTGCGATCCGCGACTCCGGCTTTTTTCTGAACCCCGGGTCTAGCCCCGGCTGGCGACTGCCGCCTGATAGGCATCCAGTTCGCGGATCAGGGGCAGGCCCGTGGGCACATCCTGACGGGCGCAGAACTCGTCCCAGACCGCCCCGAAGGGCAGATCCTTGAACTCTTCGGTCAGGGTCAGGCGGGTGGTGTAATCCAGCGCCGTCTCGGCCTTGGTCAGCTGGTCCAGCGGCAGCAGCAGCGCCCTGAGCAGCGCCTTTTGCATGTTGCGCGTGCCGATCACCCAGGCCGCCGTGCGGCTGATGGTGGCATCGAAGAAGTCCAGCCCGATCCGGGTCCGATCCAGCAGATCCGCCGTCACCAGTTCCTGCGCCATCGACAGGATGGAGTCGTCCAGCAAGATCACATGGTCGCTGTCCCAGCGCATCGGCCTAGAGACATGCAGCAGGATCTCGTCCAGTGACAGCGACACCGCGCTGAGCTTGTCCGCCACATTCTCGGTCGGATGGAAATGGCCCATGTCCAGGCACAGCAGCGTGCCCTTGCGGATCGCATAGCCCATGTAGAACTCATGGCTGCCCACGGTGCAGGCTTCCACACCGATGCCGAACAACTTGCTTTCCACCGCGTCGCGCATCTGGGCCGCGCCCAGCGGATCGGCCAGCATCTGGTCCAGCGAGGCTTCCAGCCGCGCCCGCGCCGCCATGCGGTCGATGGGCGTGTCCTTGTAGCCATCAGGAACCCAGATGTTGTTGACCGCCGCACTGCCGAGGGCCGCGCCCATCTGCGCCGCGATCTCGCGCGAGCGTTTGCCATGTTCGATCCAGAAGTCACGGATGCCCTTGTCGGGATGGCTCAGGGTCAGGTTGTCGTCTGCCCTGGCGTGGGCAAAGAAGGTCGGGTTGAAGTCCAGCCCGATCCCCTGCCCCTTGGCCCAGTCCACCCACGGCGCGAAATGCCGAAACTCGATCTCGTCACGATCAGGATTCTCATCGGTGTCCAGATACATCGCGTGCAGGTTCAGTCGATGGGTTCCGGGGATCTGCGCATAGGCGAATTCCAGATCCGCGCGCAATTCGTCCGGCGTGCGGGCCCGGCCGGGATGGTTGCCGGTGGCCTGAATGCCACCGCCGGAACTGCCGGTCCTGGCTTCGAACCCCACCACGTCATCGCCCTGCCAGCAATGCATCGAGATCGGGATGCTCGCGAGACGCTGCAGGGCGGTTTCGCTGTCGATCCCCCACTGCGCGAAGGTCTCGCGCGCCATGTCATAGGTCTTGCTCATGCTCATTCCTCCCGTTGGGGTCCCGCGCTCAGCGCGGGAACGCCTGCACGTTGCCGGCATCGACATTCAGGATGTTGCCGGTGGATTTGGACGAGGTGTCGGCGGCGAAGAAATAGGCGGCCTCGGCGATATCCTCGGGCAGGACCGACCGTTTCAGCATCGAACGCTGGCGATACATTTCCTCAAGCCCGTCCTTGTCGGTGCCATAGGTGCCCGCACGCTGTTCCAGCCATTCGCCTTCCCAGATCTTCGAGCCGCGCAGCACCGCGTCGGGATTGACCACATTGACCCGGATGCCGGCCCCTGCGCCTTCCAGCGCCAGGCAGCGGGCCAGATGAATTTCGCTGGCCTTGGCGGTGCAATAGGCCGCCGCGTTGGGCGAGGCCGCCAGACCATTTTTAGAGGCGATGAAGATCACCGCGCCGCCCATGTCCTGCACGCGCATCAGCTTGAAGGCTTCGCGGCTGACCAGGAAATAGCCGGTGGACAGGATGTCCATGTTCTTGTTCCACAGCGCCAGCGAGGTTTCCTCGATCGGCGCCGAAGAGGCGATGCCGGCGTTGGACACCAGAATGTCGATGCCGCCGAATTCGACCGCGGTTTCGGCAAAGGCCGCCGCGACGGCGTTCTCGTCGGTGACATTCATCGTGACGGTGCGCACCACGTCCTTGCCGAAGCGCGACGCGAGGGTCTGCGAGGTCGAGCCGAGCGCCTCTTCGTTGATGTCGGCCAGCATCACGCAGGCACCTTCCGCCAGATAACGTTCCGCCGTGGCCGCGCCAATGCCGCCTGCCCCGCCGGTGACCAGCGCCACCCGCCCCGCCAGCGATTTGGGCTTTGGCATGCGCTGCAACTTGGCCTCTTCCAGAAGCCAGTATTCGATGTCGAAGGCTTCCTGTTCGGGCAGTCCGACGTATTCACTGACCGACGAGGCACCGCGCATCACGTTGATGGCGTTGACGTAGAACTCGCCCGAGATGCGGGCCGTGGCCTTGTCCTTGGCAAAGGTGATCATGCCGACACCGGGCACCAGGTAAACCACCGCGTTGGGGTCGCGCAGCGCCGGGGAGTTGTCATGCTTGCAGCGGGCGTAATAGGCCGCATAGTCATCGCGATAAGCCGCAACCTGCGCCGGAAGGCCTTCCAACACAGCGTCCAGGTTGTTCTGCGCCGGATCGAACTTCACCACCAGCGGGCGGATCTTGGTGCGCAGGAAATGGTCCGGGCAGGAGGTGCCAAGGGCCGCCAGCGGCTCCAGATTGGCCGAGTTGACGAATTCCAGCACCGCATCGCTGTCGTTGAAATGGCCAACCATGTGCTGGTTGCCCGAGACGAACCCGCGAATGGCGGGCATCAGGCGGGCGGCCACGGCGCGGCGATCTGCAGCCGACAGACTTTGATGACGGGCCCCGCCAAAGGCTGCAACGCCCTCGGTCTTCTCGGCCAGCCATGCGGTGGCGGTGTTGATGACCTCGATGGTCTTGTCATAGCAATCGCGCGCGGTGTCGGCCCAGGTGAACAACCCGTGGCTTTCCAGAACCACGCCGTCGGCATCGGGATTCTCGACGCAGAAGTTTTCCAGCCACAGGCCCAACTCGTAGCCCGGCTTTTTCCACGGCAGCCAGCCGATCTTGTCACCGAAGATCTGCTGCGTCAGTTCGCGGGAGTTCTTCGAAGCGGCAATCGCGATGATCGCATCCGCATGCACGTGATCGACGTGTTTGCGCGGCACATAGGCGTGCAGGGGCGTGTCGATCGACGCCGCCCGCGGGTTCAGCTTGTAGGTACAATGCGGCAGGTAGCCGACCATCTCGTCCTCGAAATCGACACCGCGATACAGGCCCTTCAGCGCCTGCAGCTTGTCCATGTACAGCGTCGCGAAACCATCCATCTCGATCGACCCGATGTCGCCGCCCGAGCCCTTGACCCAAAGAACCTCGACCTCGTCGCCGGTCAGCGGGTCGGTTTCCATGACCTTCGCCGACGTGTTGCCGCCACCGTAATTGGTCACGCGCTTGTCGGCGCCAAGGATATTGGAACGGTAGAGCAGCAGCTCCGATTCGCTCATTCCATCCGCGACGCTCTCGTCCCAACGGCTCTCAAGTGTCTGTTTTTCTGCGGATTCAAGCATGTCTTCCTCCCGATGAGCGCGGCGCGCCCGGTGCGTAATGTCTCGCACAAGGTGAAATCTGGAAGCCCTGTTGTCAATCATAAACAATCATCTTTGGTCATACTGCAATGCAGCATGATTGATTATGACATTTTATGATTGACACAACGCCACGAATCCACGCAGGTTGTGCAACAGGGAGGACGCCATGCACGAGAAAGAACGCCACGGAATCATTCTGTCCGCCGTCCAGGATCGGCCGGTCGTGACCGTGGCCGAGCTGTGCGCGCTGACCGATGCTTCCGAAGCCACGATCCGGCGCGACATCTCGGCTCTGGATGCCAAGAAGCAGCTGCGCAAGGTGCGCGGCGGGGCCGAGGCCGTCACCCCGCCGCAATTCGTCGGCCTGTCGGGGCGCCCTTTCGAAGTCAGCGAAACCATGCATACGCAGGAAAAGCAGGCGATTGCCCGGGCTGCCGTGGACCTGTGCGCCGATGGCGAACCGATCATCATCAACGGCGGCACCACGACCTTCCAGATGGTGCATCCCCTGGCCTCGCGCCGCTGCCAGGTCTTCACCAACTCTTTCCCGATTGCCGAGCATCTGCTGAAGCATTCGAAGAACACCATCATGCTGTCGGGCGGGGCGATCTACCGCGAACAGAACATCATCCTGTCGCCCTTCGACAATGACGTGACCCGCAACTTCTATGCCCGCCGCATGTTCATGGGCGCGCAGGGGTTGGGGCCGGTGGGGCTGATGGAAACCGATCCGCTGCTGATCCAGGCCGAGCAGAAGCTCATCAACCAGGCCGACGAACTGGTGGTTCTGGTGGACAGCTCGAAATTCGAAAACCGGTCCAGCCTGGTGCTGTGCCCGCTGACCCGTATCGACACGGTGATCACCGACGAAGGCATCACCGACAAGACCGCCGCCATGCTTGAAGCGGCAGACATCCGACTGATCGTGGCCCACACGGGCCGCGGCCAGAAAGAAAGCGCAGCGTCCTAGGACGTTGTTTCCGTTGTGACCATAGGGAGGAACTCATCATGATCCGTCGCAACTTCACCAAACTTCTGGCCGGCGTCAGCCTGGCCACCAGCTTCATGGGCACCACGGCCATGGCCGATGACACCATGCGCATCGCGCTGGTGGTCAAGGCCCTGGGCATCGGCTTCTTCGAAGCGGCCGCCAAGGGCGCCGAGGAAGCCGCCGCCGAACTGGGCAACGTCGAGGTCATCTATACCGGTCCGACCGACACCACCGCCGAGGGCCAGATCGAGGTCATCAACTCGCTGATCGCGCAGGGCGTCGATGCCATCGCCGTGTCGTCGAATGACACGGACGCGCTGGTGCCGACCCTGAAGAAGGCCATGCAGCGCGGCATCACCGTGATTTCCTGGGACAGCGGCGTCGCGCCCGAGGGCCGTCAGGTCCACCTGAACCCGTCGTCGAACCCGCTGATCGGCAACATGATCATCAAGCTGGCCGCCGACCACCTGCCCGATGGCGGCGAGGTTGCCTTGCTATCGGCCACCACCACCTCGACCAACCAGAACGTCTGGATCGAGGAAATGAACAAGGTGATGGGCAACTATCCGAGCATCGAGGTCGTGGCGACCGTCTATGGCGATGACCTGGCCGACAAATCCTATCGCGAAGCCCAGGGTCTCATGCAGTCCTATCCGGATCTGGATGCGATCATCGCACCGACCTCGGTGGGTATCGTGGCTGCCGCTCAGGCCGTGGCCGATGCCGGCAAGATCGGTGAAGTCAACGTGACCGGTCTGGGTCTGCCGTCGGAAATGGCCGGTGCCATCGAAAGCGGCGCGTCCAAGTCTTTCGCCATCTGGAACCCGATCGACCTGGGCTATTCGGCAACGATGATCGCCTATCAGCTGGCCAGCGAAAACGCGGTTGCCGAGCCCGGCGCCACCATCGAGATCGGCCGCATGGGATCGATTACCCTGGACGACACCAACGCCGCTGCCATGGCCGATCCCTTCGTCTACGACAGCTCGAACATCGATCAGTTCAAGAGCATCTTCTGAGGCCCGCGCGCCCCGGCGCGTCACCTCGCGGGGGGCCCTGCCCCCCGCACCCCCAGATTTCTCCAGACAGAAGAAGAGGCAGAGATGGCCAGAAATGCTGCCGCACCGGTGTCCCCGGCGGGCGCCCCGGAACCGATCCTGGCGCTTGACGCGATCACCAAGACCTTTCCGGGCGTCAAGGCCCTGTCCGAGGTCAGGCTGGGCCTCTATCCCGGACAGGTCACCGCCCTGATCGGAGAGAATGGCGCGGGCAAATCGACGGTCGTCAAGATCCTCACCGGCATCTACCAGCCTGACGGCGGCGCGATCCGGGTCAACGGCCAGGCGGTGACCTTCGCCACCGCACAGGATGCCGCCGATGCCGGCGTCACCGCGATCCATCAGGAAACCGTGCTGTTCGACGAATTGTCGGTGGCCGAGAACATCTTCCTTGGCCACGCCCCGCGAAACCGTTTCGGCCTGATCGACTGGTCCACCATGGAACGCAAGGCGCGCGAGATCCTGCGCGGCGTCGGGGCCGAGATCGAGCCTTCGCACAAGCTGCGCGATCTTGGCATTGCCAACAAGCATCTGGTCGCCATCGCCCGCGCCCTGTCCATCGACGCCAGTGTCGTCATCATGGACGAACCCACCGCCGCGCTGTCGCACAAGGAAATTCAGGAGCTGTACGAACTGGCGGACAAGCTGAAGGCACAGGGCAAGGCGATCCTGTTCATCAGCCACAAGTTCGACGAGATCTTCCGCATCGCCGACCGCTTCACTGTCTTCCGCGACGGGCAATTCGTGGGCGACGGGCATATCTCGGATGTCACCGAATCCGACCTGGTCAAGATGATGGTGGGCCGCGATGTCAGCCAGATCTTCCCGACCCGCAACAGCCAGATCGGCGAGGAAATCCTGCAGGTCGCCGGCTATGACCATCCCACCGAATTCGCCGACATCGGCTTTACCCTGCGCCGGGGCGAGATCCTGGGTTTTTACGGTCTGGTCGGCGCGGGCCGGTCGGAACTGATGCAGGCGCTGTTCGGCATCACCACGCCATCAAAGGGCGTCACCAAGATCGATGGCACCGTTCGGGTGATCCGCTCTCCGGCCGATGCCATCCACAACGGCGTGGTTTATGTGCCCGAGGATCGCGGCAAGCAGGGCGCCATCACCGCGCTGCCGATCTTCCAGAACGTCACCCTGCCGTCGCTGTCGAAAACCTCGCACCGGGGCTTTTTGCGGCTGGCCGAGGAATTCAAGCTGGCCCGCGAATACACACGGCGGCTCGACCTGCGCGCGGCCTCGCTGGACACCGAACTGGGCACCCTGTCGGGCGGCAACCAGCAAAAGGTGGTCATCGCCAAATGGCTGGCCACCCAACCCAAGGTCATCATCCTGGATGAGCCGACCAAGGGCATCGACATCGGCTCGAAAGCGGCGGTGCATGAATTCATGGCCGAACTGGCCGCGCAGGGTCTGGCCGTCATCATGGTCAGCTCGGAAATTCCTGAAATCCTCGGCATGTCCGACCGGGTCATCGTGATGCGCGAAGGGCGCATCGCGGCGGAACTGGCCGGCGATGACCTGAGCCCCGAAACCCTTGTCCGCCACGCCGCGGGCATCTGAGAAAGGCCGAACAGATGTTGAAACGGCTTCTGGCCTCGCGCGAGGTCATCCTGCTGGGCGCCATCGGGGTGCTGCTGGCGCTGATCGCCACCCGCTTTCCCGGCTTCGTGACGCCGGCCAATCTGGCCGGGGTGTTCAACGATACCTCGCCACTGATCCTGCTGGCCGTCGGCCAGATGATCGTGATCCTGACCAAATGCATCGACCTGAGTGTCGCCGCCAACCTGGCGCTGACCGGCATGGTGGTGTCGATGATCAACGTGGCCGCCCCCGGCCTGCCCATCGTGGTGATCCTGCTGGTGGCCGTGGGTCTTGGCACCGCCCTTGGCATGATCAACGGGCTGCTGGTGTGGAAACTGGCGATCCCGCCGATCGTGGTGACCCTGGGCACCATGACCATCTTCCGCGGCATGATCTTCCTGCTGTCGGACGGCAAATGGGTCAACAGCCACGAGATGAGCGACGCCTTCAAGGCCTTCCCGCGCGCCCAGGTCCTGGGCCTGCCGATGCTCAGCTGGATCGCCATCGCCGCCGTCATCCTGTTCACCCTGGTGATGACCCGCACCACGCTGGGCCGTGCTTTCTATGCGGTCGGCGGCAACCCGCATGCGGCCACCTACACCGGTCTGAACGTGGGCAAGACCCAGTTCTGGGCCTTTGCCATCTCGGGCGCGCTGGCGGGGTTGACCGGTTACCTCTGGGTGTCGCGCTATGCGGTGTCCTATGTGGATATCGCCGGCGGCTTCGAGCTTGACGTGGTCGCCGCCTGCGTGATCGGCGGCATCTCGATCGCCGGCGGCATCGGCACCGTGGGCGGCGCACTTCTGGGCGCCCTGTTCCTGGGGGTCATCAAGAACGCCCTGCCGGTCGTCAACATCTCGCCCTTCTGGCAGCTTGCCATCTCGGGCAGCGCCATCATCATCGCCGTCGCCTTCAATGCCCGCGCCAATCGCGAGAAGGGTCGGATCATCCTGAAATCCGCGGAGCACACGGCATGAGCACCACCGAGCGTTTCATCCCCGACCGGCTGCAATCGCCGCTGGCCACCCGTCTGAAAAGCTGGGAAAGCCTGCTGCTTCTGGTGGCCATCGCGATCTTCATCGCCAACAGCTTTGCCTCGCCTTACTTCCTGAACGCCTGGAGCCTGAGCGACGCAACCTTCAACTTCACCGAGAAGGCGATGATCGCCTTTGCCATGGCGCTGCTGATCATCTCGGGCGAAATCGACCTGAGCGTCGCCTCGATCATCGCGCTGGCCTCGACCGCCATGGGCGCGGCATTGCAACTTGGCGCCGGCACCCCGGTCCTGATCCTTGTGGGTCTGGGCACCGGGCTGCTGTGCGGCGCGTTCAATGGCGTGCTGGTCACCCGGCTGGGCCTGCCCTCCATCGTCGTGACCATCGGCACCATGAGCCTGTTTCGCGGCATCAGCTATATCGTGCTGGGCGACCAGGCGTTTCGCGGCTACCCGGCGGATTTTGCCTTCTTCGGGCAGGGCTATGTGTTCTGGGTGGTGTCCTTCGAATTCGTCCTCTTCGTGCTGCTGGCCATCATTTACAGCGTGGTGCTGCACAGGACCAACTTCGGCCGCACGGTCTATGCCATCGGCAACAATCCCACCGGCGCGCTGTTCTCGGGCATCCGGGTGGCGCGGGTGAAGTTCATCCTGTTCCTGCTGACCGGGCTGATGGCCGGGGTCGCCTCGCTCTGCCTGACCTCGCGGCTGGGCTCGACCCGGCCGTCGATCGCCACCGGGCTGGAACTGGAAGTCGTGACCATGGTCGTGCTGGGCGGCGTCAACATCCTGGGCGGGTCCGGCACAATTCCCGGCGTCTTCATCGCCGCCTTCGTGATGGGGCTGGTCACCTTCGGTCTGGGCCTGCTGAACGTGCCGGGCATCGTCATGTCCATCGTCATCGGCGCCCTGCTGATCGGCGTCATCGCCCTGCCCCGCCTTTGGGCGATGTGGAGGAAATGATGGAGAAGTTCGCCTTCAAGATGCATCTGAACCCCGGCTGCGAAGCCGAATACAAGGCGCGCCACGATGCCATCTGGCCCGAGCTTGTCACGCTGCTGAAAGAGGCCGGGATTGCGGACTATTCGATCCATCTGGACCCCGAGACCCATACCTTGTTCGGCGTGCTCTGGCGCAGCGACGATCACCGCATGGACGATCTGCCCGCAAGCCCGGTGATGCAGAAATGGTGGGCGCATATGGCCGACCTGATGCGCACCCAGGATGACAACGAACCCGTGGCGGTGCCACTTGTGCCCGTGTTTCACATGCCATGACCCAGGGACATGTCGCCGTCATCGACATCGGCAAGACCAACGCCAAGCTGGCGCTGGTCGATCTGGCCGATCTGTCGGAAATAGCCGTGGTCACACGGCCCAACCTTGTGCTGCCCGGCCCGCCCTGGCCGCATTTCGATGTGGACGGGCACTGGGACTTCCTGTTGGAGGCGCTGACCCGCTTTCACGCCGAGCACGGCATCGACGCTATTTCGATCACCACCCACGGCGCATCCGTGGTGCTGCTGGATGCCGACGGGGGTCTGGCCGCGCCGATATTGGACTATGAACACCCCGGCCCCGACGATCTGGCCGAAGACTATGATCGCCTGCGGCCTGACTTCTCCGAAACCGGCTCGCCCCGGCTGGGCATGGGGCTGAATGTGGGCGCGCAACTGCACTGGCAGTTTGCCACCGATCCCGGCCTGAAGGCCCGCACCGAAACGATCCTGACCTATCCGCAATACTGGGGCGCCCGGTTGACCGGGGTCACGGCGGCAGACGTCAGTTCGCTGGGCTGCCACACCGATCTGTGGAACCCGCGCAGCGGCGAATTCTCCTCGCTGGTCGACACGTTGGAGATTGCCGACAAGCTGGCCCCGGCCCGGCCCTCGGCGGATGTGCTGGGCCCGATCCTGCCCGAGATCGCGGCACGCACCGGACTGGCCCCGGATACCCCCGTGCATTGCGGCATCCATGACAGCAACGCCTCGCTGCTGCCGCATCTTCTGGGCAATCCCCGGCCGTTCTCGGTGATCTCGTCGGGCACCTGGGTGATCGTCATGTCCGTGGGCGGGCATAGGGTCGATCTGGACCCGTCGCGCGACACGCTCATCAACACCGACGCCTTCGGCAACCCGGTGCCCTCGGCCCGCTTCATGGGCGGGCGCGAACACGATCTGGCCAGCGGCGGCGCCTATCCCGAACCGACCGAGGCCGATATCGCCGCGGTGCTGTCCGGCGGCGTGATGCTGTTGCCCGCCGTGGTGCCGGAAACCGGCCCGTTCAAGGGGCAGACAGCCCATTGGCATGGGCCGGAGCCCGCGGTCGGCACCGGCATGCGCGGCGTGGCGGTGGCCTTCTATCTGGCACTGGTCACCGCGCGGTGCCTGGAACTGGTCGGTCACGATGGCCCGATTCTGGTCGAAGGCCCCTTCGCCCGCAACCGCTGCTATGGCCGGATGCTGTCTGTCGCCACCGGCTCGCCGGTGCGCGCCATGCACGGCTCGACCGGCACCAGCCAGGGCGCGGCCCTGTTGGCCCGTCCCGCACCTGTGGACACCGCCCCGGCGCCGACCACACCCGGCAATCCCGCCGCACCCACCCCGTCGGAACGGGCCCATATCACCGATTGGACGGCGCGCAGCCGGGCCTGACATCGGTACGCGACCCCACCATCGCAGCGCAACTTTAAGCTGCGCCGTGTCAGTTCACCGCTTCCACCAAGGAAGGGACCACTTTATAGTCGTCCCGTTGGTACCTTTGCGGAAAGTGGCGAGTATGCGCAGTCTGATCACCTTTGGCTTCATGGGCGGGATCGTGACCTGTGTTCACATCGCCGTCGGCCTGTTCTGCGTCCACATCCTGCATATGGAAGCCTTTTGGGGCAATCTGGTGGCTTTCTGCACAGGGTTTTTCCTGTCCTATTATGGCCACCGGCATGTGACCTTCCGCTCGCAGGCGCAAGTTTCACGCTCGATGCCGCGATTCTTCGTGATCTCGGCGATCAACCTTGTCATCAGCCAGATGAGTGTCCTGATCATCGTCGACATCGCCGGGCTTTCCTATAATCTGGCGCTGGCAGTGATGATCGTGCTGGTCAGCAGCTTTGGCTATCTGGCAGGACGGTTCTGGGCATTCAGCGACGGTGAATTCTGAAGGAGACGGCGCCATGAAGCTTTTCGTGACGGGCGCCAGCGGCTTCGTCGGACGGCAGGTCTTGCGGCGTCTGGCGCAGCGGCCCCAGGTGACCTGCATCCTGCTTCTGCGGGATCCGGCGGCCCTGCCCGACCTGCCCGCCAATTGCACCGCCATAAAGGGCGATCTGGACCGGCCTGACAGCTATCGCGCGGCCCTTGAAGGCGCAGACCGCGTGCTGCACATGGCCGCGCTGACCGGCAAGGCCGCGCCCGCAGCCTATGCCGCCGCCAACCAGCAGGCCACCGAAGCCCTGACCGGGGCCGCCAAGGCCGCAGGCGTCAAGGCCATGATCTTCGTCAGCACCATCGCCGCCGGCTATCCCGACAAGCGCCACTATCCCTATGCCCAGACCAAAGAGGCCGCCGAGACAGCACTGGCCGCCAGCGGTCTGCCGCACACCATCCTGCGCCCGACGCTGGTCTTCGGACCGGGCTCCCCCATTGCCGCGACACTGGGCAAGATCGCCGGGGCTCCGATCATCCCGCTGCCCGCGCGCGGCGGTCCTGTGGACGTGCAGCCGGTGCATGTGGACGACGTGGCCCGCGCCATCGACGCGCTGATCGACGCCGAGCCTGCGGGCGAGGTGCTGGATCTGGGCGGACCGGAGCGCCTGAGCTTTCGTGATTTCCTGACCCGGATGCATGCCGAGATCACCGGCAAGTCCCCGAAGTTCCTGCCGCTGCCCCTGACCCCGCTGCAAGCCCTGCTGGCGGTGATGGAACCTGTCGCCCGCCCGGTCATGCCCGCCACCGCCGGCCAGTTCGCGGTCTTCGCCAATCATTCCGCCGCGCGCGACAACTGGCTGATGGATCGGCTGCGGCCCGAGATGGTCTCGCTGGAGGACATGCTGGCCGAAGCGATCTCGGGCGATCCACCGCCGCCGCCCGCCCGCGCGCCCAGCAACACCACGCCCCCCGATCCCGAACCGCGCGACACGCTGGTGCAGGAATGCCGGGACATCAGCCGCCACCTGTGCGGCACCCTGCCCGGCCCGCAGGCCGAGGCCGCCTATCTGGACGGGATCGCCCGCTTCGCCCTGACCCCCGCACCGGGCAGCTTCGATGCAGCGGTTTTGCGGTTTTCCCGCCGCAGCCCGATGGCGCTGAGCCTGATGGACGGCTACACCAGCTTCTTCGCCCGCAAGAGCCTGTTTCGCCGCCGCCTGATCCTGCTGCTGGCCATCGTCGAAAAACTGCCGCCCACCGCGCGTGCGTTCCAGACCGTCCCCGCCGAGGGCCCGCTGCGCGCCACGCTGGTCACCGGCCTTCAGGGGCTGCGTGGCCTGGCCACCATCGTCGCGGGCGGGCTTGCCGCCCTGATCCTGTCGCTTCAAAACCGCGGCTCCGGCCCCGCATGAGCGTTCTGGTCGTCGGCGCCGGGGCCAGCGGCCTGCATGCGGTCCAGACCCTGCTGGCGCGCGGCGCGCAGGTGACGCTGGTGGATGCGGGCGGGCTGCACGCCGGCTATCCCCTGCCCGACACCCCGTTTTCGGAATTGCCCGCGGCACTGGACGATCCCGCCGCCTTTTTCCTGGGCGCGGATTTTCAGGCGGTGCATCTGCCCGACCCCGGGGGCGCGCGGGAATACTATGGCCTGCCGCCGTCCAAGGATTTCGTGTTCCAGCCGTCGCCGCAGCCGCGCGTGCTGACAGGCGACGGTTTCGCCCCGTTGCGCAGTTTTACCACCGGCGGGCTGGCCGAGGCCTGGACCGCCGGGGCCTATCCCTTCGATGCCGCCGATCTGGACAACTGGCCGATCACGGCGCGGGATCTGGCGCCCTACTATGATCTGGTCGCCCAGCGGATCGGCATCGGCGGCGCGCCCGATGACCTGTCGCCACACCTGCCCTTGCACGACCACCTGCACGACCCGGTGGCCCTGGATCGCGCCAGCGCAACCCTTCTGGACAGCTACAGCACCCGGCGCACGGCCTTGCAAAAGGCCTTGCCCGGCTTCCGTCTGGGCCGATCCCGGCAGGCCACGCTGGCCGAGGATCGCGAGGACCGGCGCGGCTGCACCCTTTGCGGGCGCTGCCTGTGGGGCTGCCCGACCGGCGCGCTCTATACACCGGGGCAGACCTTGGCCGCATTGCTGGATCATCCCGGCCTGACCTACCTGCCGCATCTGGCCGCCGAAGCGCTGGAGGGCGACGGGACGGGCCGCATCGCCACCCTGCGTGTGCGCCGCCGAGACGGTGCTACCCTGCACCTGAAGGCCGACCACTTCCTGCTGTCCTGCGGCACGCTGGAAACCGGGCGGCTGGTGCTGCAAACCCTGGCCGAGCGCAATGGCGCAGCACCACGCCTGCACGGGCTGATGGACAACCGGCAGGTGCTGGCCCCCTTCCTGAACCTGGGCATGCTGGGACGCGGCGCACCGGTGGATGCCTATCAGTATCACCAGTTGGCCATGGGGCTGGCGGCCACCCCGGAGCGGCCCTATGTGCACGGCCAGATCACCACGTTTACGGCCGGCGACCTGCACCCGGTGCTGCAACAACTGCCGCTGCCCCTGCCCGTGGCCAGCGCGGTTCTGGCCCGGCTGCGCAGCGGTTTGGGCGTGGTGAACCTGAACTTCCATGACACCCGGCGCGATGGCAACTGGCTGACGCTGGAGCCCGGTGCCGACGGCCCGGTCCTGTCGGCCCGCTATCGCCCGCCCTCGGGCGAACGCCCGCGCATCCGCGCCGCGCTGCGCGATCTGGGCCGGGCATTCCGCATGATGCGCGCCCCGCTGGCACCGGGCATGACCCACATCCGCCCCATGGGCGCCAGCGTGCATTACACCGGCACCCTGCCGATGTCACAGGCCGAGACGCCGCTGACCACATCCCCCGATGGCGCCCTGCGCGGGTTCGCCAATGTGCATGTGGCCGATGGCTCGGTCTTTCCGGCGCTGCCCGCCAAGAACCTGACCTTCACCCTGATGGCCAATGCCGCCCGCGTGGCCGACGCGCTGCCGCTGGCGCAGCGCGGCTGAAAGGGAATGTAAAAATGCCGCTGATCTGTGGCTTGGGGAAGCGCCCGCAACCGACTAGAACGGATATGACGCGACGTCCATTCTGCGCGTCCAAGGTGTGTTTTCAGGAGGTTCCCAGGGGTGTCCGCTACGTCGACTAACCCAAGATCCCCGGCCCTATCGGTCGTCTCCCCTTGCTACAACGAAGAGGCCGTGCTGCCCGAGTTGTATCGCCGGGTCACCTCGGTATGCCGCGACACCGTGGGCGAGGATTACGAAATCGTACTGGTGGACGATGGCTCCTCCGACCGCACCCGCGCCATGATGGAAGAGCTCAGCGCCGCCGATCCCCATGTGGTCGCGGTGATCCTGTCGCGCAACCACGGCCACCAGTTGGCCCTGACCGCCGGTCTTCAGATCGCGCGGGGCGACCGCATCCTGATCCTCGACGCCGATTTGCAGGATCCCCCGGAATTGCTGCCCAAGATGATGGCGCGCATGGATGACGGCGTTGACGTGGTCTATGGCAAACGGACCGAACGGCGCGGCGAGACCGCCTTCAAGGCACACTCGGCCCGCCTGTTCTACCGGGTGCTCAACAAGCTGGTCGAGATCGAGATCCCCACCGACACCGGCGACTTCCGCCTGATGAGCCGCCGCACGCTGGATACGCTGAACCAGATGCCCGAACATCACCGCTTCATCCGGGGCATGGTGTCGTGGATCGGGTTCCGGCAGGAGCCGCTGGAGTACATCCGCTCGGAACGACTGGCCGGAGAAACCAAGTACCCGTTTCGCAAGATGGTGCATTTCGCCGTCGATGCCATCGCCGGGTTCTCGGTTCTGCCGCTGAAAATCTCGTTGTGGCTGGGCATCATCTGCGCCGTGATCGGCGTGATGTTCATGGGCTACACGGTCTGGGGCTTCCTGTCGGGCAATGTGGTGCAGGGCTGGACCACCACCATGACCGCCGTGCTGATCCTTGGCAGCGGCCAGTTGATGATGCTGGGCGTGATCGGCGGCTACCTGGGGCGGCTTTACATGCAGTCCAAGAACCGCCCGCTCTACATCATCGACCAGATCATCTGCCAGCCGCAGGTCAACGCCGTGCGCGATGACGCGGACCGCGACGACCCTGCCGCCTGAGCCGGATCAGAAGGCCTTTGCCGGAAGCTGTTCGAACGGTTTGCGCGGCAGGCTGTCGAACCCCGGCAGGCTATCGTGCACATAGAAGGTGTCGTACAGCGAATTGCGCACGAAGTGATAGCCGTTGGCGAACAGGATCTCGTTCAACTCGGGCGTCGGGCGTTCCACCGTCAGTGTCAGGAACGTGTAGCGATCAAAGGGAAACTCCCGCAGGATCCGGGTTTCCGAGCCTTCCACGTCCAGGCTGAAATAGTCGATGACCCGGGGCGCGTCGTAGCGGTCGAAGATCTCGGCCAGCGGCAGGGTCTCCACCGACACGATCCGACCCTCCGCGCGGGCCTTGTCCAGCTCCATCTTGTCGAGGGCGTGATCGGCCTCCTCCACCACAAGGCTGGAGCGCTGGCCGTCAAGATAGAACTCCAGCTTGCCCGCCACCGGATCGACCGCCAGCGGCACGCAGGTACAGTCGCGCCTGGTCACCTCGGTCAGCTTCTTGTAGTTCACCGGGTTGGCCTCGATGCACAGACCGCGCCAGCCGTAGCGTTTTTCCAGCACGAAGGTATTGGCTTCCGAGAACCCGTCGAATGCGCCAAGTTCCACGAAGAACCCACCGGTCTTGCCCTTGAACACCTCGTCGATGACCCAGCGATCCTGCCCGCGGTCCGACATCCGGCGCGGCACGATCCCGAACCAGCGATAGCCGCTCCAGTACAGCAGGTTCTTCAGCCACATCACCGCAGAAAACAGCAGGTAGGCCACGCGCGCCAACCAGGAATGCCTGTCCAGAAATGCCGTAATTCTGCCCAAAATTGCCTCCGAAACAAATGTCGCCTTTTTCGCGCCGAACCCGCATCGACCACGCGTATGGCTACCACATATGTGCTTTGGGCACAGAGTGGCTTTTCCATACCCCCCCAAGCAAGGGGCCGACTTGACGCAAGGCCGAATGAACGGGATGTCCGGCCCCGAGGCAAGGCTGCGCAACTGTTCTGGTTAAGGCGGGATGCGCCGTCCGGGCCGCCCCTTTGCCCACCGAAATACTGAAAACAATGATCCTTGTCATAGGGTTAACCATCTCAACGGCGGTATAATCGGGATGTTGGGGTCCGATTGCACCAATTTTTATGCAGACATAGGAATACGTACAGCCGTCGGCCGAAAGTTCCCGAGTACCAGCGTTGCTTCACCACTTTGTTCGGGAGGATCATCTCATGTCTACCACAACAGGACTCACCATTGCCGGCACCCCGGCCAATGAAGACATTCACGGCACCCGGTCCGACGACATTCTCAGCGGCGGCGCGGGAAACGATACGGTGCGCGGGCGGCGCGGCGACGATCTGCTGATCTATGATGTCGCGGCCAACGCCGGGTCCCGCGACACCTATGATGGCGGCATCGGGTTCGACACCATCCGCCTGCTGATGACTTCTGATACCTGGGCCGACCCCCAGGTCCAGCTTCAGGTGGCCGCCTATCTGGCCTTCCTGTCGGCGGTGACCGACGGCCACACGCAGGACGCCGCGAAAGAGTTCTTCACCTTCACCTGCTTCGAGGGCCAGACCCTGCGCGTGAACCGCGTCGAGAAGCTGGAACTCTTCGTGGATGGCGTTGAGATCTCGCCCGAGGACGATCCCGTCGTGGCCAATGACGACACCGCCATGGTGACCGAAGACGGCCCGGTGCTGACCGGCAACGTCCTGACCAATGACAGCGTGCCCGATCTGGTCGGGGATGTTCTTCTGGTACAGGGGCCGGCCCTTGGCACCTTGGTGCTGAACGATGACGGCAGCTACAGCTACGCCCTCGACAACAGCAACCCGGCCATCCAGGCGCTGAACGACGGCGACACGCTGACCGACAGCTTCACCTACCTGGTATCCGATCTGGACGGCGACACCGATTTTGCCACCGTCAACATCACCATCAACGGCGCCGACGATGGGGTGTCAGGGGTGATGGATGTCGAAGGAGGATTTGAAATCTACACCGCCATCGACGGCACGCGCACGCAATGGGTCACGGTTGACCAAGGCCTGCAAGTCGGGCCACGGGGCGACGACTTCCTGATTGTGGCGACATATTCCGACCTATCGGGCGTTGACGCCAACATCAGGACAGTAGACTTCGACTATTCGGCGCAAGATGGATTGGGTCGGATCGAGGGCGTAGGCGGCACCGGAACTTTCAGTTTGAAATCCCTTGATCTGGTGAGATTCGAGGATACGGACGGCGACGGATGGTCGGTGACCTTTACCGGCTCCAATGGCGCCACCCATAGCATCACCGTACCAGGCACCGGCGCGCTGGAAATCGGAAGCCATGGCACCGTTGATTTCGGCACCATGTTCACAGACGTGGCTTGGGTCGACTGGGATTTCGACGGCAATCTGGACAACGACACCACCCGAGGCAATGATCAGGATCGTCTCTATATCGACAACATCGTCTTCGAGGATCTGCAGGGCACGACACCTTACCTTCAAAGCGGTGATCCCAATGTCATCGAGTTTGAGACCGGCGCACCCGTGGCCTCCGGCCAGCACGAAGAAGACGGATTTGTCTTTGCGGCTCTGGAGAACCACATCCATATCATTCATCAGCACGATGCTGATGCGGATCTCGAACTCCGCAGCAACTCGCCCAACAGAACCCATGTCCTCAGCCGGGCTGATGGGGCGGCTTTCGATCTGGAGTCGGTCGATCTGATCGGGAACTGGGGCGGGCTGACGTTCACCGCGTCCAATGGCGCGACGCACCACGCCCCGTGGGATCAACCGGGCTGGTCACCTTTGATGACAGCTTCCACGACGTCGTCTCGGTCAGTTTCCTGACCGGTGCAAACGCCTTCATCCTGGACGACATCTCGATCGCCTGATCACCGGCGTCCCCCAGTGGCTCCCGCCTCCCCCCGGCGGGGGCCACATTTCTGTCCCCGCCCAAGACCCGTGCCTAGCCCGTCGCCGAAACGTCCGTCGGGGCCGTCCTCAGCGTGCGCGCCAGCCCGACGATCAGCAGCGGCATCAGCGCCAGCAGCCCAAAGGCCACCCGCAACGAGGCCAGTTCGGCCACGAAGCCGATCACCGGCGGCCCCAGCAGGATGCCGCCGTAGCCCAGCGTCGCGACACTGGCGATGGCCGCCCCGGGCGCGATATCGGGATCATTGGCCGCGCGCGAGAACGCCAGCGGGAAGATCAGCGCATACCCAGTGCCAAGGATCACGAACCCCAGCAGGACCATCCAGAAACTGCCCGAGAACACCACTGCCAGCGTGGTGCCGAAACAGGCCGCCAGCCCGGCCAGTTGCGCCGACCGTACCGTGCCGAACCGCAGGATGATCCGGTCGCCCATCAGCCGCACCGCCACCATCGCCACCGAGAACGCGGCGAACCCCAGCGCCGCGCGCGCCTCGTCGACACCTGTTGAAACAACAAGGAAAATTGCGCTCCAATCCGCCATCGCGCCCTCGCCCATGGCCGAGCAGAAGGTCATCAGGCCGACCGCCAGCAGCGCGCCGCGCGGCAGGGCAAACACCGGGCTGCCGGCAGTGGTCGCGCGTCTGGGCGATTGCCAGCCGATGTTCCCGGCCCACAGGCAGATGGCGGACATGGCCCCGCCGACCAGCAGGAAATGCGCCTCCGGTCCCAGTCCCGCCTGCACCGCCAGATAGCCCGAGCCGGCGCCAACCCCGGCCCCAAGGCTGAACATGGCATGGAACGACGACATGATCGGGCGGCCGATGTGCCGCTCGACCTCTCCGGCCCAACTGTTCATCGCCACGTCCAGCCCGCCGAACAGCGCCCCGCACAGCAGCAGGGCCACGGCCAGCATCCAGATCGAAGGTGCCAGCCCGATGGCAAACAGCGTCAAGGTATAGACCGCGCCCAGACCAAGACTGACCCGCCCCGCGCCCAATGCATCCGACGCCCGACCCGCCAGCGGAAACGCAACGATCGCGCCCGCCGCCAGCAACAGCAGCAACAGGCCCAGCGTGCCGGGACCAAGCCCATGCTTGTCGGCAATCGCCGGAATCCGCGAGGCCCAGACGCCGTAGAGCCCGCCATTGAGGAAGAACAGCGCGTTCACCGCGCGCCGTGGCGTGCGCAGCTCAGCCATGGATCACCTCGGACGTCATCGGCCCGCCATTCGGCACAGCATTTGGGCGGTCGGATTCAATCGGCAACATCGGGCACCTTCCTGCTTGGGGTCCGGCGTCCATGCACCAATCCGCCGCCGCTTGTCATCCCTGTAATGCTCGTGGTCGCGCCCGAGGGTCGAATCGGACGCTCTACCGCCACGATGCACAACCCGGCCGGGAAACAGTCCAGGCCCTCGCCTTTTACGCGCGCGCGTCTTTAACCACGCCAACAGCTTGGCCCGAGCCGGAAAACACACGCATACCGGGCGATTAGACGAAATTTCCGCGCGTTTGCAGGTAGTTGCCGAAACCGTCAGCGCCCGACAGATGACCGGCGCGTTAACTTTCCAGATCCGCGCCCCCTCGCCGAGCGACACCCCGCTTTTCTACACAGAAGACACCTTCGGTCGGGCGCTCTCCTTACCCTCAACTCTCAACTCCTGCCCGGCCGAGGGGTTCCGCATTGCCGTCCGACCCGCCAGACAGGGGGTCCGCGTCGCCGCGCTCTGGTGCCGATGCCACATGCGGGTGCGACTCAGGTCGCAAGCGCCTTGATGGCGGCAATGTGATCGGGCGCGGCAGACAGCGACGCTTCGGCCAGTTCGGCCACCGTGGCGCCCAGCGCCTCGCGCGGAACGATCCGGTCCACCAGCCCCCAGGCCAGCGCCTCCTCGGCCTCGACCTTCGCCCCGGCCAGAAGGATCATCTTCGCCCGCGCCGGTCCCACCAGCGCCACCAGCCGACCGGGATCCGACGGTTGCGGCAGAAACCCAAGCTTGGCCACCGGGTAGAAAAACCTGGCCCCCGGCACCGCGATCCGCAGATCACAGGCCAGCGCCATCCCGAAAGAGCCGCCCGCCAGCGTCCCGTTCAGCGCAGCGATGGTCAGGCAGGGCAAACCGGCGATGGCACCCGACAGCCGTTCCCAGACCGGATCGACCGCCAGACCGGCCTTGGCGGCCTCGATGTCGGCACCCGCCGAAAACACCTTGCCCGCGCCGGTCAGAACGAACACCCGCGCCTGTCCCCGCGCCTGCTCGGCGATCTCGGCAATGCGCGCCAGCATGTCGGGCGTGACGGAATTGGCCTTGTCGGGCCGGTTCAGGGTGACGGTCCAAAGATCGCCGTCCCGTGTCAGGTCTATCATGCGTTCAATCCTATGCGGTGTCGGATCGCTTCATCGCGCAGCGACACTTCGGTGCCAACCAGATCATCCGCCGCAGGTCCCGACAGCCAGACCAGCGCCTTTGCGGGCCATTCCGCCAGGATATGCTCGGACCAGTCCATCTGGCTCACCCGGTTCACGCCGCTGGCCTTGATCTGCACCTGCATCTCGGTGGCCACGGTGCCCGGTGACAGGCCGATGGCGCGCACCCCGGCTGCCCCGGCCTCAAGATGCACCTGCTCGGTCAGCATCTTCACGGCGGCTTTCGAGGCACAATAATGGCTCCACCCCTCCAGCGGCCGCGATGCCGCCCCCGACGAAATGGTCAGGATCGTCCCGTGCCCGCGCGTGATCATTCCGGGCAGCACCGCGCGCATGCCGTGATACACTCCCAGCGTGTTGATTTCCTGGACCTTGGCCCAGTCTTCGGGGTCGCTTTCGACCAGCCGGGCGATGGGTTCGATCACACCGGCGTTGTTGACCAGCACCTCGACCGGACCAAAGGTGGCCTCGGCCGCATCCACCGCCGCCGACACCTCCCAGTAACGCGAGACGTCGCAGGGCACCGCCAGGGCGGTCTCTCCGATCTCTCCGGCCAGATCCGCGATCGGTTCGCGCGATCGGGCCAGAAGCACCACATTTGCCCCCGCCTGGGCGAATTCCCGCGCCGCCGCCGCGCCAATTCCCCGGCTTGCCCCCGTGATCAGGACAGTTTTTCCAGAAACGTGATCCATGTCCTCTTTCCTCTGCCGCCGGGATGCCCCACCTTTCAGGCAGACATCATTCCGGCCGAAGTCTGGCCCAGCCTGACCCGGACTGCAACAAACACCGCCCGACAGAGGTTTTTCATGCCCGCACTTCGCACCGCCCCCGCGCGCCTTGCCCTTGCCGCGTTCCTCGCCTCCACAGCGCTTTCCGCGCAGGCCGAGATCACCCCGGACGCACTCTGGCAGCGCTGGCAGGACAGCATCGCCAGCGAAGGCCGCAGCGTCACCGCCGAACGCAGCCAGCCCGACGGCCGCACCCTGCGGCTGGACGGCGTCACCGTGACCCAACCCCTGCACGAGGGCGGCGCGTTGACCGCGCGGCTCGACACCATCGCCCTGCAGGACGGCGGCAACGGCACAGTCACAGTCGTCATCGCACCGGGGCAGGAACTGCACATCGCGACCCAGGGCACCGACTCCCCGTCCGACGCTCTGTCGGCCCGCTTCGATCTGGGCGGCGACGGGCTGACCCTGTCGGTGGCCGGCGACATCGCGGCGCCGGATTATGCCTTTGCTTCCGACAGCTTCCAGATGCGCCTGACCGAACTGGTACAGGATACCACCCCGCTGGAAGCCGCGGGCGACCTCACGCTGGACCGGCTTGCGGGCACCGTGGCGGGCACCGACCCGGCGGCGGGCGCGCCGCTGTCGACCCGCTTCACCGCCGGACGCGCCGCCATGACGCTGGATCTGACCGATCCGGCCACCGGCGTCACCTCCAGTTCAGCCACCGCGCAGCAGGATCTCGACGGCGCGGCCAGCTTCGAGCCCGGCACCCGATCCGGCACGTGGTCCGTGGCCGGCAGTTTCACCGCCGGGCAGGCCGAGACCCGCTCGTTGCAGACCAGCCCCGAGATCGGCCGGGTCGAAACCACCTCGCGCCAGGACAGCACCGCGGCGCGGCTGGCGGTGGACGCGACGCGCGCGTCCTATGATGTCACCGCGAAAGGGCTGGCCTTCACCTTTGCCTCGGACCAGTTTCCGGTCCCGCCGATCAATGTCACCCTGCCCGAAATGGTGGCGGCGCTGACGATCCCGATGGCCGCCGCCCCCGAGGCGCAGATCGCCCGGCTGGCCCTGAAGCTGTCGCAACTCAGCCTCGACGATGCCCTGTGGAACATGCTCGATCCCGGTCGCGCCCTGCCCCGCACGCCCGCCGATCTGGACCTGGACATCGAAGCCGACCTGATCGTGCGCGACACGGTCCAGACCCCGGCGCCGCCCGCGCCGGGCCTGTCTGCACAGGCCCAACCCGACATGCCGCTGCCCGACCTGCTGCCCACCGGCCTGCGGATCAACGCCCTGACGCTCGGCTTCGCGGGGGCCGAAGTCGCCGCCACCGGCGATTTCACGGTCAACATGATGGGCGATCCCCCCGCCCCCAACCTGACCCAGCCGGTGGGCCAGTTGAACGTCACGGCCACCGGCATCACCACCCTGCTGCAACAGTTGTCGGCGGCAGGCCTTCTGGCCAGCGATCAGGCCATGGGCGTGCAATTGATGCTGGGCATGTTCACCACCCCCGGCGCGGACGACAGCCTGACTTCGACCATCACCGCCGAACCCGGCGGCGGGCTGGTGATCAACGGCAACCGGGTCCGCTGACCGGCGCTGCGCTGCGGGTTTGAAAACCCGGACCGAAGCCGCTACCTGTCTGGCAACCTGACCCGCGCGGGGCCGCCACCGGCTGCCCTGCGCCCGATCGAAAGAACCCCATGTCCCCGGACCGCCTTTCCGACCTGACCCAAGCCCTGCTCGATGCTGCCCGCAAGGCCGGCGCCGATGCCGCCGATGCACTGGCGCTGGACGGCACCTCGCTGTCCATCGGCGTGCGCAACGCCGCGCTGGAAGAGGCCGAACGCGCCGAGGGCACAGATATCGGCCTGCGCGTGCTGGTGGGCCAGCGGCAGGCCTGCGTTTCGGCCTCGGACACCTCCCCCGACACGCTGGCCGCCATGGCCGAACGCGCCGTCGCGATGGCGCGCGAAGCCCCCGAGGATCCCCATATCGGCCTGGCCGATCCGACGGAGCTGTGCCGCGACCGCGATGCCACCGGCCTCGACCTGGCCGATCCGGCGCCGGAACCCGCCCCCGATCACCTGCGCGACCTGGCCTGCCGCTGCGAAGCCGCCGCCCTGGCGCTGGACGGCATCGCGCAAGTGTCCTCGGCGCAGGCCACCTACAGCCGCCGCCGCGTGCATCTTGCCGCCAGCAACGGGTTTTCGGGCGGCTACAGCCGCACCGGCACCGGCCTGTCCTGCGTCGCCATCACCGGCACCGGCACCGGGATGGAGCGGGACTATTTCGGCGACATGCGCGTCTTCGCCGCCGACCTGCTCAGCCCCGAAGAGATCGGCACCACCGCCGCCGAACGCACGCTCGCCCGCGCCGGGGCGCGGCAGCCGAAAACCGGCAGCTACCCGGTGCTGTTCGACGAACGGATCGCGGCCACGCTGATCGGCCACCTTCTGGCCGCGGTGAACGGCACCGCCATCGCCCGCGGCGCATCCTGGCTGCGCGACGCGCTGGACCAACCGGTGCTGCCCGCCGGGCTGGACCTGATCGAGGATCCGCGCAAGCTTCGCGGCCATTCTTCGCGCCCCTTCGATGCCGAGGGGCTGACCGCCTCCCCGCGCGCCATCGTCAAGGACGGCGTGCTGCAGGGCTGGACACTGGACCTGGCCACGGCGCGTCGGCTGGGCCTGTCCAGCACCGCCAGCGCGGCGCGCGGCCCGTCGTCGCCGCCCAGCCCCAGCGTGACCAATGTCGCCCTGACACAAGGCCCGCACACCCCGGCCGAGCTGATGGCCCGGATGGGCACCGGGCTGCTGGTCACCGGGCTGATCGGCGCCACCATCAATCCCACCACGGGCGACTATTCGCGCGGCGCCTCGGGCCTCTGGATCGAAAACGGCGTGCCCGCCTACCCGGTCAACGAATGCACCATCGCGGGCAACCTGCGCGACATGCTGGGCCGCCTGATCCCGGCCAATGACGCACGTCCGCACCTCAGCCGCGTGGTGCCCTCGCTTCTGGTGGAGGGCATGACCCTTGCCGGCGCCTGACACGCGGCCCCCGACCGCGCAGGAGGATCTGGCGCTGCTGTGCCGGGCGGCCGAGCACGCCGGCGAAATCGCCCTGCAATTCTTCCGCCGCAACCCTAAAACCTGGGAAAAACCCGGCGCGGGTCCGGTGACCGAGGCCGACTACGCGGTCAACACCTACCTTGCCGAAACCTTGCAGGCGGCCCGTCCCGACTATGGCTGGCTCAGCGAGGAAACTCCCGACAGCACCGACCGCCTTGCCCGCGACACGGTGTTCATCATCGATCCGATCGACGGCACCCGGTCCTTTCTCGAAGGCAGCGGCAGCTGGGCCCATTCGCTGGCCGTGGCCCATCGCGGCCAGGTCATCGCCGGCGCGGTCCACATGCCCCAGCGCGGCTTCACCTTCACCGCCTCGCTGGGCGGCGGCGCCCGGCTGAACGGTGCGCCGCTGACCGCCAGCCCGCGCACCGCGCTGGATGGCGCGACACTTCTGGCCAACAAGTTCAGCGTCGCACCGAAATACTGGCCCAACGGACTGCCGCCGATCAAACGCCACTACCGTCCCTCGCTGGCCTACCGCCTCGGCCTGGTGGCCGAAGGCCGCTTCGATGCCATGCTGGTGTTCCGCGACACCTGGGAATGGGACATCGCCGCCGGCAGCCTGATCGCGACCGAGGCCGGGGCCAGCGTCTCCGACCGCCACGGCCACGCGCTGCGCTTCAACACCGAACATCCGGTCTCGTCGGGCCTGATCGCCGGCGGTCCATCCATCCACGACGCCCTGATGCACCAGCTGCGCTGAGCGCATCCCTTCCGATTTCTTCTTGGCACAAATACTCCCGCCGGAGGTGGCCCGTCGCCAGCCATACGCGGGCCATACGTTTTCCAGACCGTTTCCAGCCCCGGTTTGCGCCCCCGGTCCCGGCCCTGCGACCTGCCCACTTCTTGACCCTGTGCCGCAAATGCACAATGGTCGCCCGAACCGAAATCACAAAGGCTTTTGCCATGGCCCAGCGACTGCATCTCGTCTTCGGCGGTGAACTCGTCGATCCGTCCAAAACCCAGTTCAAGGACGTGGAAAACATCGACATCGTCGGCATGTTCCCGGATTACCAAAGCGCCTATGACGCCTGGAAATCGGCGGCGCAGCGCACCGTGGACAATGCCCATACCCGATATTTCATCGCCCATATCCATCGCCTGCGGGACGAAGAACTCGCGGCGTCCTCGACCGAAGAACTCGGCGACTGAGCCCGCCCATGGGCTTCGCGCCTGCCCTTTGCGCCTATCTGGCCTTTTCCTCCCACGCCACCGGCTATGGCAACCGGCTGCTGGCCCGGCGTCTGGCCGATGGCCGCGAATCCGCCGCGCGGATCGAGGAACGCAGGGGCGGCACGTCGGTCCCGCGCCCCGAGGGTCGGCTGATCTGGCTGCACGCCGCCTCGGTGGGCGAATCCCTGTCCCTTCTGGAAGTCATCAAGCGACTCGGAGAAACCGATCCCGAGGTGAATTTCCTGATCACCACCGGCACCGTGACCTCGGCCGATATCCTCGCCGCGCGCCTACCGCCACGCACCACGCACCAATTCGTCCCCATCGACGTGCGCCCCTTTGTGCGCCGCTTCCTTGACCACTGGCAGCCCGATCTGGCGATCTGGACAGAAAGCGAATTCTGGCCGGCGCTGCTGACCGAAACCAGCAGGCGCGGCATCCCGCTGCTGCTGCTGAACGCCCGCATGTCGGCGCGCTCGGCCCGGCGCTGGCGCTGGATGCCCGGCTCTGCGCGCGCCCTGATGCGCTGTTTCACCGCCGTGCAGGCGCAGGACGACCGCACCGCCGCCGCCCTGCGGCGCATGGGCCTTCCGCGCGAGAAACTGGCCGTCACCGGCACCCTCAAGGAAGGCACCCCGCCGCCGCCCTGCGACGAGGCCGAACGCGCCCGGCTGGAAAAGCTGATCGGCGACCGTCCGATCTGGGTCGCGGCCTCGACCCATCCGGGCGAGGAAACACAGGTTCTGGAAGCGCATCGCACCGCCCGCCGCACCTCCCATCGCCTGCTGCTGATCCTCGTGCCCCGCCACCCCGAGCGCGGCGATGACATCCAATCCATGGTGCGGGCCGCGGGCTTCAGTGTGACGCGGCGCAGCACCGGCGAAGATCCCGCCCCCGAAACCCAGATCCTGCTGGCCGACACGGTGGGCGAGATGGGGCTGTGGTACCGCCTTGCGCCGCTCAGCTTCGTGGGCGGCTCATTGGTCGATATCGGCGGCCACAATCCGTTCGAACCCGCCGCCCTCGGCTCGGCCATCATCCACGGCCCGCATGTGCGCAACTTCCGCGATATCTATCAGCGGCTGGGGGCCTTCGGTGGCGCGCGACAGGTTGCCGACGCGCGCGAGCTGGCGCAAGCGGTCACCGATCTGATCCGCCCCGACCACCGCGCGCCGATGGCCTATGCAGCCTGGGAGATCAGCTCCAGCGGCGCGGATGTCACCGACAAGGCACTGGCCCTGATCCTGGACCATCTGCCCGGCGCGCCCGCCCGCCCGGATGGCGAGGACACCCCCTGATGCAGGCGCCGCGGTTCTGGCAAGGGTCGCCCGAACGCCCCGGCTGGCAGGCCCAGATGCTGGCCCCGCTTGGCGCGCTTTATGCGGCCGGCACGGCGCGGCGGTTGCGCAAGGGCACGCCGCTACGCCTGCCGGTCCCGGTGATCTGCGTCGGCAACCTGAATGCCGGTGGCACTGGCAAGACCCCCACGGTCATGGCCCTTGTCGAACGGCTGGGCGCGCGCGGGCTGTCGGCGGCCATCGTCAGCCGGGGCCACGGCGGCTCGGAAACCGGCCCGCTGCAGGTGGATGCCCGCCGCCACACCAGCACGCAGGTCGGCGACGAACCCTTGCTGCTGTCCGCCTTCGCGCCCACCTTTGTGGCCCGCGACCGGGCGGAAGGGGCACAACTGGCGGTCGCCAGCGGTGCGGATGCAATCATTCTGGACGATGGATTCCAGAACCCGTCACTGGCCAAGGATCTGTCCATTGTCGTGGTCGATGCGCGGGCCGGCTTTGGCAATGGCCGCACCATTCCGGCTGGCCCCCTGCGCGAACCGGTGGCAACCGGTCTGGCACGGGCCGACCTGCTGCTGTCCATCGGCGCCGAGGACGATCAGGCAGCGTTCGATACACAATGGGCAGCACAGATCCCGGTGCCACGGGCGCGCGCCCATCTGGCACCGCTGCAAACCGGCATGACATGGCAGGGGCTGCGGGTGCTGGCCTTCGCGGGCATCGGCATTCCCGAAAAGTTCTTCCGCACCCTGCGCAGCCTCGGGGCCGATCTGGTGCAGACCGTGCCGCTGGCCGACCATCAGGACCTATCGCCGGCCCTGCTGACCCGGCTGGAATCCGAAGCCAAGGTGCGGGGCCTGCAATTGGTGACCACGGAAAAGGATGCGGTGCGCCTGCCCGACCGGATGCGCGGACAGGTCCTGGCCCTGCCGGTGCGGCTGAGCTTCACCGACGAGACCGCGCTGTCCGAAGCGCTGGATCAGCTGCCGCGCAAGGCCCGCTAGCCCGGCGCGGCCAGCCCGTTACTTCGCGGCCAGCTTTTCGTCCAGAAGCGCCGCAAAGTCAGCGTAGCTCATGTTCGAATACAACTCGCCCTCGATCACGAAAGACGGGGTTCCCGAAATGCCGTCGGCCTTGGTGTTGGCATCGTTCCACGCCACCAGCGCCTGCGCCTTCTCGGCGTCCTGCAAGCAGGCGTCGAGTTGGTCGTTGCTCAGCCCCGAGGTGCGCCCGATGCGGTGCAGGTTGTCGGCGATCTGGGCCGGCTCTCCCTGGGTCCAGCTTTGCTGATCGGTATAGATCAGGTCGGCCACCCCGAAGTACCGCAACTGCCCGCCACAACGGGCCACCATCGCGGCCCAAAGGCCGTAGCGGTCGAAAAATACCTCGCGGTGGATGAAGCGGACCTTGCCCGTGTCGATGTAGCTCTTCTTCAACTCCTTGAAGGTGGTCGCATGGAAGTTGGCGCAATGCGGGCAGGTGAAGGACGCGTATTCGATCACGGTCACCGGGGCGTCCGGATCGCCCATGACCATGTCTTCGATCTCGGCGATCTCGGCAAAGGCCGGACCGGCAAGGCCAAGACCGGCGGTCAGGGCGGCCACGGAAACGAGGCCGGTGGCCAGAAAATCACGACGATGCATCAGGGTCTCCTTGGGGATTGCGGCGCGCATGAACACGCGCGCCAAGACCGGCCAGCGCCGCGCGCAAACCGGGATCAGAAATTTCGTCCGCCACTTCCGCGCCGCGCGCCTGCGCCTCGGGGCCCGGAGATACGGGCCGGTCGTCGACGCGCCGGGCCGGGCCGTCAAACCCTGCCTGCCCTTCGCCAAAGCCGGTGGCGGCGGTTTGGGTGATGCGGATCTGGGACACGGCGTTATAGCCGTAGCAGGCATTCACCCGGTCGCGGATCGCGGGCAATTGCGGTTGCAGCATCGGACCGGCGGCGCCGCGCGCCAGCAGGGTCAGGGTCGCGCCCATGCCCTGTCGCGCATAGCCGACCTTGACCGGGCGGCACAGGCGGGCAATGTCGGGGCCGACCACCTCGGCCCAATGGGTCACAAGGCGGCTGACCGCGAAGCCGCGGCTTTCGCTGGCGCGCTTGATCTGCGGCTGCACAAGGCCGCCCGCCTGGGCAAACCCCTTGCTCCACCGCGTCTTGCGCTTGCCATTGTATCCGCTTTTCGACATCAGGCCCTGTCCGCTTTCGCGCGCCATCCTAACTGAGCTGTACCCGAGGGCCAGACCCAAACCGCAGGAGCCGCCTGACAGTTGTGTGACCATCCTCTCTCTGACCGTCTGCTGGACTGGTACGACACCCACGCCCGCACGCTGCCATGGCGCGTGCCGCCGGAACAGTCGCGGCAGGGGCGGCGCGCCGATCCCTACCGGGTCTGGCTGTCCGAGGTCATGCTGCAGCAGACCACCGTGGCCGCGGTGAAGGCCTATTTCGATGTCTTCACCAAGCGCTGGCCGCGGGTGCAGGATCTGGCGGCAGCGGCGGACGAGGACGTGATGGCCGCCTGGGCCGGGCTGGGCTATTACGCGCGCGCCCGAAACCTGCTGAAATGCGCCCGCGTGATTGCCTACGAGCTGGACGGCAGGTTTCCCGACACCCGCGAGGGCTTGCAGGCGCTGCCGGGGATCGGCCCCTATACCTCGGCCGCCATTGCCGCGATTGCCTTCGACCAGCCCGCGACCGTGGTCGATGGCAATGTCGAGCGGGTGATGGCCCGGCTGCACGCGGTGCCGACCCCGCTGCCCGCCGCCAAGCCCGAGCTGACCGCGCGGGCGACCGCCCTGACGCCTCCGGACCGCTGCGGAGACTACGCGCAAGCGGTCATGGATCTGGGCGCCACGATCTGCACGCCGCGCAATCCGGCCTGCAGCCTCTGCCCGTGGCGTGCAGACTGCGCCGCCCATGCCCAGGGCATCGCCGCCGAACTGCCACGCAAGACCCGCAAGGCACCCAAGCCGATCCGGCAGGGCACCGCCTTTGTCGGACGTCGTGTCGACGGCGCATGGCTGCTGGAACGGCGCCCGCCCTCGGGCCTGTTGGGCGGGATGCTGGGATGGCCCGGCAGCGACTGGGCCGAAGATCCCGCCCCCACGCCGCCGCCGGCATCGGGGCACTGGACCCCCCTGACCGGTGAAGTGCGCCATACCTTCACGCATTTCCACCTGCGCCTGCGGCTTCAGGTGGCGCATCTGCCCGACACCAGCACACCGTCCCGCGGCCAGTTCATTTCGGGCGACGCCTTCGATCCCGACGACCTGCCCACCGTGATGGCCAAGGCGTTTCACCTGTCGCGCGACTGGTTCGACGGCTCGGACTGACCCGAGGCAATTCGGACACTGGCGCAGGGGCGCGCGCCCTTGCTATGGCAGGTCATATTCAAGGAAAGCAGTGTATCCCATGACCGAGCCCACACCCCCTGCCCCGCCTGTCGATCGTCCGGCCCGCTGGCCCATCGGCCTGTTTCCCGCCGTTATGGGGCTGTTCGGCCTGAGCCTTGCGGTGCAGGCCAGCCTAGCTGCCATGGGCGCCAGCCCGGCATTGTCCTGGCCCTTTGTGCTGCTGGGGCTGGCAGGCCTGATGGTGGCCGTCGGCGGCTATGGCCGCAAGTTCCTGCGTCATCGCGCGGCGGTTGTGGCGGATTGGAACACGCCGCTGAACCTGGTGTTCTTTCCGGCCATTGCCATCGCCACGATGCTGGCTGGAACCGCGCTGGTCCCGCTGCTGCCTGGTTTGGCCCGCTGGATCTGGATCCTCGGAGCCGTGGCGCAAGCGGGGCTGAGCCTTGGCGTGTTGTCGGCCTGGACCGGCCAGCGCGAGTTTCAATTGGCCCAGGTGTCGCCCGCGTGGTTCATCCCGGCGGTGGGCAATATCGTTGCCCCGATCGGCGGCGGACAACTGGGATTTGAGATGATCTCGTGGGTATTCATGGCGGCGGGTCTGGCTTTCTGGCTGATGCTTCTGCCGCTGGTGTTCCTGCGCCTTCTGACGCTAGGCCCGCCCCCGGCCCCGCTGCGCCCGACGCTGGCCATTCTGGTCGCCCCGCCGTCTGTCGGGGCGGCTGCGTGGATGTCAGTCACCGGGACAGTCGACACGGTGGCGGTGATCCTTCTTGGCATGGGGCTGAGCTTTGCATTGCTGGTTGCGGTGCGTATGCCGATCTATCTGAAACAGCCCTTCGGCCTGCCGCACTGGGGATTGACCTTCCCCTGGGCGGCGCTGGCCGCGGCCTGTATCCGCATCGGCAGCAGCCTTGAGGTTCCGGCGCTTGTCTGGCTTGGCAACGGGCTGACGCTGGCGCTGGCGGGGCTGATCGCATGGCTGCTGGTGCAAACCGGGCGCGCCTTTCGGGATGGGCGTCTTTTCGCGGTGCCTCCCGCTGCCCCGGCGACAACCTGAAACGCGAAAGGCCGCCCCTGAACAGGGCGGCCTTGTCACGACCAAGGAAATGAAATCAGGCGGCGGCCACGCTCTTTTGTGCGTCCGCGTCGTCTTCCTTCTTCAGCTCGAACTCTTCGTGATAGGACCGTTCGACGTTCACTTCCCAAACGTCATGATTGGCCCCCACGATGTTGCGCGCGGCATACATGGCCGACAGCATCGAGTGATCCTGGTTGTTGTAGCGGTGCAGGCCGTTGCGACCGACGGTCTGGAAGTTTTCCAGCGAGACGATCCAATCTTTCAGCACCTTCAGCACGTCCTGATATTCGCCGTCATAGACCGGATAGGCCTTGGGCTGGCGAATGATGGCCGCGTCGATCACCGTATCCGCCGAGGCAAGCCCCAGTTCGTCCAGTTCTTTCGATGCCAGTGCGCGCAACTCCTCGTCGGACATGGTCCAAAGGCCGTCGCCCTCCTGACAGAAATACTCCATCCCGATAGAGGCGGTGTTGGGATCCGGCACCATTTCCGGCGACCAGGCCGAGAAGTTCTGGATCCGGCCCACCTTCACCTGCGGACTGTGGATGTAAATCCAGTTGTCCGGGAAGGGATCGGCCTGGTTCAGCACCAGCGTCACGATCAGGAAATCCCGGTACCGCAGCTTGTTGGCCGCTTCGATCACATGCGGCGGTGGCGGCGGATCGAAGGCCAGGATCAGGTCGCGCAGCGCCATGGTGTTGACGAATTCGTCGCCCTCCACCAGTTCGGTGCCCAGATCGGTTCCATCCTCGGCCCAGCGTTTCACGTCGACACCGGTCACCCGCATGTCATCGCGATGCACTTTCACCACGGCCGAGCGCATGTGCACTTCGCCGCCCTGCTTCTCGACCAGTTCCGCGCAGCGTTCCCACATCATGCCGGGACCAAGGCGCGGATACTGGAATTCCTCGATCAGCGAGGCGGTGTCATTGGCGCCGGAAATCGCGTTCCAGACCGCCTTGAACAGCGACAGGTTCTTGATCCGCTGTGCTGCCCAATCGGCCCGGATTTCCTTGGGATCGATGCCCCAGACCTTCTCGGTGTAGCTGCGGAAGAAATGCATGTAGAGACGGCCGCCGAAACGGTTGATCACCCATTCCTCGAAGCTCTCTTCCTTGCGATACGGGCGGATCTGCCATTTCAGATAGCTGACCAGAATCCGGACCGTTTCATAGGGCCCGATATTGGACAGCGCGTTGAAGATCTTCAGCGGGTAGTCGAAGAAACGCCCGCGATAATAGATGCGGCTCTGGCGGGGGCGGGTGATGAAATCATCGCCCAGCACCTCGTGCCACATGGCCTCAACCTCGGTCACCTTCGTGAAGAACCGATGCCCGCCGATATCGAAGCGATAGCCCTTGTTCGACTCGGTCCGCGAGATCCCGCCGACAAGGTCAGAGCCTTCAAACACAACCGGTGTGTGCTTATTGCTGAGTTTCTGAAGTTCATATGCCGCCGTCAGCCCTGCTGGACCACCCCCGACAACCACGACTTTTGAGGTATCAGTCTCACTCATTGTTCAGCCACCAATATTACCATCCCAAGCAACCAAGGAAATTCGACATAAATCTAATGAAATTCCGCTGTTCTTTGCCATGCTAGTGAAACGTCCGCAGGTCCACCAGATAACCCCGTGCCGCAGGTCACGACAACAGGGATTGAGGACACGGACATCTGCGGATCTGGGTATGCCGGCCGTTCATCCCGTCGGCCATATGGCAACTGCCCCCACTGTTTACTCGTGTGTCTCCACATACCAGAAGCGCTCCCACCATTCACACACACATTTACGCCGTCTCGCGGCCCCACGTCAGGTCGCGGGCGGACGTCGCAAATTTCCCACCTCAAGGGTCTACCACGATTCCTTTCCGCGACGTTACAATAATGTTCCTGAGCATACCTTCAATTTCGGAAATAGATGAACGACGCTGCGCCATTTTGTGTCACGAATAGCGATTTCCCGGCCTTGTTGCGGGGACGATCTCTCACATGTCAGTTGGGCAAGTCGATTTTCAACATTTGCCCCAAGAATCAACGGGATGATTCGTTGCGTCTTTGCGGCAATAGTTGCGCTGGCGCTCACGTTGTATATTTGGAATATAAACTGGAACGCTGCGGCTGTCAGGATCCGTCTGGCCCTATTTCTCCCGCCCTGCCCCGAATACTGTATCCAGTTCGACGGGCAATTGGCGTCGGCAGATATCTGGCGATCGCCGCCGACAGTTAGAAATTTGTGGAATGACCTCAGGCAGATGCCGCCGTCAGGAGTATATCGTTCATGTTGTCCCGCGCCTTTCGCACGACCGTTTTCAAACTTCACGCCTGGGTTGGCCTGAACCTATCGATCCTGATGTTCCTGGTCCTGTTGTCCGGCTCGCTGCTGCTCTACGGGGTCGAGATCGAAGCGGTGATGCAGCCGCAGATGCGGACCGATTCCGCACCCCTCGAAACCCCTGCCAGTGTCGGGCAGATCTTCACGTCGGTGCGCGACGCCTATCCCGATGTGCAGATCAATTCCATCACCCCCCGCGGCGGCGGGTTTCTGGCCGACACCACCTTTGCCGTGACCCGTTGGGGGCAGCAGATCAACATCTGGACCGACCCGGTCACCGCCGAGGTTATCGGCACCACGAAGGTCAACGGGCTGCGCAGTTTCCTCCATGCCTTCCACGTCAGTTTCCTGATGAAGATGAAGCTTGGCGACCTGGCGGTGCTGTCGTTCTCGTTCATCCTGTTCGGCATGGTGGTGACCGGTCTGATCACCTATCGCCGCTTCTGGAAGGGCTTTTTCCGGGCACCGGCGGGCGCGGTCGGATCGCGTGGATGGTGGGGCGGCGTGCATCGGCTGATCGCCTTGTGGACGGCGCCGTTCCTGATCGTGGCCACGGTCTCGGCCTCGTACTTCCTGCTGGGGCATTTCGGCATTCGCCCGGCCCCCCTGAAGCCTATCCCGACCCTGGAACGCGAGACCGTGCTGCCGCCGGGACTGGACGGTGCGATGCTGGACCAGGTGGCGACACTGGCCGGCGATGCCGTCGGCGGGATGGAGGTCACACGCCTGCGCCTGCCCGGCACCAGGAAACAGCGGTTCGAAATCGAAGGGGTGACCCATCACGCGGCGCTGGAAGGTGGCACGGCGCTGGTTTTCGTTGATCCCGCCAACTTGCAGGTGCTGGGCGCCTATCCCGCCGACGAGGCCGTGCCGGGGCGGAAGCTGGCCCGGATCCTGCAGTCGCTGCACTATGGCACCTGGGCCGAGGGCATTTCCCGGCCCATGTGGCTGGTGTTCGGGCTGGCCAGCAGCGCGCTGGCCCTGTCGGGTGTTCTGGTGTTCGCCGCGCGGGTTGCACCGCGGCCACAGGAAACCCCGAAAGGTCCGGCTCTGCGGCGCGCATGGCGCGGGATGCGACCGCTGAAATGGCTGATCCTTGCGGGATTGATCGGCGCGGGCGGGCTCTACACCTATCGGTTCACCGGTGTTTTCGCCCCGGAGTGGACACGCATCTACTCCCGCGTGCCGAAATCCGACGGCGAACTACGGATCTCGGGTTCGCCGCAGGCCGGCGAACCCCTGTCCCTGAAGCTGCGGCTGAATGGTAAGACCGCGACGGACGCGCAGGTGCTGTTTGACGGCAATCCGGTCGAGGGCACGCTCCGCCCCAACGACAAGGGGGCGCAGCTTCTGGCGACGGTGACGGCCACCGAAGGCCGCAACCGGGTGTCCGTGAACCTGCCGGATCGCCCGCAGGCCCCGCTGGTCTGGTTTATTGGGCGCCCGATCGACTAGGACGCCGAGGTTACATCCACGGCAGGCGTTCGCGCACCCAGCGCAGCGCCTTGCGGCGCGCAAGATAGGCCCCGCCGCGCCCGGCCAGATGCGCCTTCCAGCGTGTAATGTCCCGGAAATAGTGCATCTCGATGCGCGGAAGTTCGTGCAGGTTGTCCACCGGTCCGGCCTGCGCCAACCGCGTGCCAACACAGGTCTTGTAGATGCTGGAGGCCAGATTGATGACATGGGTATTCAACAGGCCGTAGGGCGGCGCGAAATGGTCGACCGGACGGCCCAGTTCATCCTCGATCTCGGCCTTCGAAACATTCAGCTCGATCGCCAGCGTGTCATCGGTGACCATTGTCAGGTCGGAATGGGTGACGGCATGGCTGCCGAACTGGATGCCTTCCGCCGCCAACTCCTTGATCTTGGGCCAGTCCATCAGCTTGCGCGGTGTGGCGCCCGAGCCGATCCACAATTCTTCCCGTCCCACGTAGTCCGAGGGCAGATAGACGATGGCGGGAAACCCGTGCCCTTGCAGCACCGGATAGGCCGCTTCGGCAAAATCAAGAAACGCGTCGTCGAAGGTGATGATGATCGACCGCTCTGGCAGGGGCTTGCCCATGTTCCGCGCTTCGACCAGATCGTCCAGGGTGATCACCGGCAGACCGGCTTCGGCAATCGCATCCATCTGTTCGGCGAATACGTCCGGCGGAATGGTCGTCGGCCCACTGCCCTGCGAGACCGAGTGGTACATCAGAATATCAACGATCGGGGTACTGGACATCCTCAATCCTCCACAACGTGTTTGGCAAACTCGGCCCGGCGTTCCGACCAGAGTTTGCGATCAATCGACAAATCTTCGTTAACGCACTCTACCGCACCATAAGCCATTGCATAGGCATGATGCGTGTTGTCATGGGCAAACAGTCCCTGCCGCCCGAAATTCAGCACGCCGTCCAGCCCGGAAACCCAGCGATCCATCACGTCGAAATTGGCCTGATAGTCCAGATCGTAGACCGGATAGGCATGGCGCAGGCGGCGGGTTTCGCAGGATTTGACCGGCATGGTCACCGGCAGACCGAGGTCGCCGAGCCAGCCGCAGAAGGCCTCGCCCAGTTCCGCATCGGTCATGTCCCACCATTTCTCGCCGGGATCGCAGGGCAATTCAGCGCACAGCAGCGTGGTACCGCGCGGGGTGCTGGCCGAGTTGTAGTTCTTGGGCTCGGACATCCGGCTGATCGGGGTCGAAAGCTCGGGGAAGTAATGGGCGTCGTATTCGGTGAACTGGTCGGTTTCCAGCACCAGGTAGATCAGGATCATGCCGCGATAGCGGATCGCATCGGCGGCTTTCAGAACCTCGTCCGGTGCTGCCGGGGTGATGGCCCGCACCAGCGCGGTGATCGGAATGGTGGACATCACCAGGTCGGCGTCATGCCGCACCGCGTCATCGCCCTGCCCCGTGGTGATGGCGACGACCTTGTCGCCCTCCCGCACGATCCCGGAAATCGGCGTGTTCAGGGTGAAGGTCGCGCCCTTGTCCGCCGCCGCCTGGGCCATGGTTTCCGAGATCTGCCCGAAACCCTTCTTCGGATAGTAGAAGCGCCCGGTGGTCGGACTGCGCAGACCCGGAAGCATCCGCATCATCTTGCCCAGGATCTTGCCAACAGAACTGCCCGACACCCGCCGTTCGGCCAGGGTCACGGCCAGTTCGTCCGGGTCCAGCCCCCACAGTTTCTTCACGTAGGGAAAGTAGAAATTCTCGGAAATCGTCGGGCCCAGCCCGTCGTAAAGCACACTGGAAAACGTCGCGTCGCCTTCACGCGGCTTGCGGAACTTGCCCAGCACCATGTCGCGCACCAGCGAGGCCGCGAAGGGTTTGGGCAGGCGCATTAGCGCGTCGGCCAGCTTGAGCGGGAAATGGATCCAGCGCCCGCCCAGCCGGATGCGCCCGTGCCGGGGCTGCAACAGCAGATCCTCGCCCAACAGCGCCTTCACATCCGCCAAAACATGCGGATCGGCCACCGGGTGAAACCGGTGCGAGCCGTAGTCGCACCAGATGTCCTCGATCTGAAAGGACGCCGAGTTGCCGCCCAGTCGCGGGGCGGCATCCAGAACCTCGACCCCCGCCGGATGCGGGCCGTTGCGGTTCAATGCAAAGGCCGCCGCAATCCCCGCCGGGCCGCCCCCCAGCACCTTGATCCTGTTCTCAGCCATTTCGTCGGCCTCCGAGCCTTTGGCGCAATGCGCCGAACCTATACGCGGACGCAGCCCCTGCGGGGCGCATCCCATGACTGAACCCATCAGGGTCGAAGATGCAGACGCGAGATCATGTCGGCGATCAGACCCAGCGACCAGACCATGATCGCCGCCAGAAAGGCAAACACCGCCGTTTCACTCAGGTTCCATTGGGTCAGATCGTAGAGCGACTTGAAGAACCCCAGCAAGAACAGCACCAGCCCTACCGGCAGGAACACCCGCAGCGGATTGAACAGCGTGATCATCCGCAGGATCAGAATGATGAAGTTCAGGAAATCGATGGGTTTGATCTTTGATTTGCCCACCCGTTTTCCGTATTCGATGGGCGTGTAGATCATCCGCTTGCCGTTGCAGGCCATGCACAAAGTGATCGTCGTGGTGAACGAGAAATTCTGCGGCAGCAGCGGCAGGAAGGGGATCAACTCCTTGGTGCGGAACACCCGCAGGCCCGAGTTGATGTCGTTGAGCTTGCGCTGCGCCATGAAGGACGCCAGCCAGTTGAGGAATTTCTTCGCCGGGCGTCGCACCATCGGCACGTTCTTCATCGCCGCGCCGCGATCACCGACCACCATGTCCTGCTGGCGGCACATTTCAAGCATCGCGGGCAGGTAGCGTGCCGGATAGGTGCCATCGGCATCCATGATGGCGATGTATTCGAACTGCGCCATCTTCACGCCGCGCTTCAGCGTGGCGCCATAGCCGGAATTGGCATCGTTCCACGTCACCGTCGCGCCCGAGGCAACAGCCTCTTCCCGGGTGCGATCTTCCGAGCCGTCGTCGACGACGATGATCTCATAGTCGATGCCTGTGGGATCCAGCGCCGAGCGCACATCCTCGACCGTCGCACGGACGGCATTTTCTTCATTGAAGGCCGGGATCACGACGCTCAACGCCATCCCGTCCAGGCCTGTCTCCGGCGCCATCGCCTTGTCCATTCCGTCCATGTTCCCGGTTCCCGTCGTGCCCGTTCTGGGCTTACTCGTCATGACATTTCATCCATGGTCCCATTGACTCGAGGGATCACGGCACATGCAGTCGTCCCTTGCGGCCCAACACGTGATATTCGAACAGGCACCACGCGTAGGCGGCGCTGGAATAGACGTAGTAGAGCTGGTGATACAGAAAGGCCTTCACCGCGAAGACCGGCCCGCCGTTGGCCTTCATGAAGGCGATCAGGTCGCGGTTCAACCAGGCGGCCAGCCCCAGCAAGAGCAGCGTCAGCCACAACATGTCGCCGTCGAACGGCAGGGCCAGCAATGACAGCAGCAGCAGGCCGGCAACCACGGCCTTGAACCGCTCCGACAGGCTGACGTTCAACTCGTTCACCAGCCCGCCGCGATTGATCATCAGGCGCGACCACGGCAGGGCGCGGCGGAAGATATCGGTAAAGATGCCATTGCGCAGGGTCCAGACCTTCAGATGCTTGCCTTGCAGGCGCGGCAGAACCAGGATCCTGCCCCCGGCCCGCGCGATCCGGTCGCCCAGTTCGATATCCTCGATCGAGGGCACCTTGTAGGTCGTCACGTCGAAGCCGCCCACATCGCGAAACACATCCGCCCGGATGGCGCCGCAACCGGCCCACCAGGTCGTGACCTCTTGCCCGGTGTGCTGGTGATAGTAGCGATGCATCAGGTTCTTGTAGCGCGAATACCACGGCTTGCCCTCGGGCGTGGTGTCATAGGAACCGAACACCGCATGCACCGTAGGGTCGGCAAATGCCTCTTGCAGCAGGGCCGCGCCGCCGGGCCAGGCGATCACGTCGCTGTCCACGAACCACAGGATATCGGCATCGGTGTTTTGCGCCGCCAGGTTGCGCGCCGCCCCCGGCCCGCCGTTCACCGGGGTGACCAGAACCCGCGCGCCCATTTTTTCGGCCAGAGCCCGGGTGCCATCGGGGCTTTGATCGTCCACGACCAGGACCTCGTCCACCTCACCGGCCGCCTGCATCTGCAACAGCGGCGTCAGCACCTTGGGCAGCAGGTGTTCGGCCTTGTAGGCCGGCATCACAACACAAATCTTCAACACACGCGGTTCAGCCATCAACAGGGATTCCGGAATTTCCGTATGAGCACCAATTATCGACCCAAGGTAAAGAAAAAGCGAGGAAATGGGGTTGCTTCATATTATCACTCTTTGAACCGCGCCCGATCCAGCCATGCAAACCGAACCAGCGACAGCAGCGCCGCCAGATAGGGCAGCAGCCAGATCACCCGCGCCCCATAGCGTGCCGCCGGTTGCGAAACCCCGCCACAGACGAAAGCATTGACCAGGATACCCAGGAACACCATCACCACCAGCACAAGGATCGGGGCCGTGAAGGGCGCCGGGCGCAGCAGGTGATAGACGATCACCAGCAAAGACAGGGCATAGACGACCTCGTGCACCCGTTCGACCGCGGGCAGCCAGCTCTTGTCGGCCGAGAGGGTGCCGTGCACGAAGAGGGTCACGATATCCCCGCCATAGCCATGGGCGCGGGTGATGATGTCGTCATGCGGCAGGGTCATCCACACGCTGAACCCCATTGCTTGCAACCATGTGTTCTGCAGGAAGGCATAGCTTGTGCCCAGCGGATCGTTCAGCAGCACCCGGAAGAAGAAGGGGATCTGATCCTCGGCCACCGCCCGCTGATCTTCCGGCGTCATCAGCAGGAACGACCCCAGCCGCGGTGATTCTTCCAGCAGGATGTGCGAGGCGGTCAGCCGGTACGGGTCATCGGACCATTGCAGCGCCTCGTACAGCGCGCAGGTCGGGATGCTCTCGTCCGGGCAGGTGCGTTCCATGAAGCGGTAGGCCGGGCCGTCCTCGATCAGGCGCACGGTGATGAAGGGCTTGTAGACGACCTTTTCGTTGGTGACTTCCTGAACCCCGATGGTGAAAGCGCTTTTCTCGGCAACGCCCAGCACCAGCATGATCCCCACCAGCAGCGGAGCCAGCCACCAGCGGCGCAGGTCCACCACCAGCGCGCCCAGGGCCGACAGTGGCAGCAGCAGCGCAAGAATCGGCAGGTGCGAAATATGAAACACGCCCGCCATCGTGCCGATGGCCAGCGCCAGAAGGATCTCGCCCCAGCGCATCTGTCGGGCATAGCCGGTCAACAGTGCCACAACCAGCAGCAACAGCGGCGTCAGGATATCGGGCATCAGGAAAGCGACGTAGAACGGCAGCGACGAAACCGCCGCCACGATGATCGGGAAAGACGCCGCGAACGGCAGGTTCAGACCATACCCATGGACACGCGACACCACCCGCACCACCAGAGTGGACGTCAGCAGCACCAGAAACGCGTTGACCAGCGGCACCAGTTTCAGCGATGCAAAGCCCGCGAAGATGGCCAGCACCAGCGAGTACCAGACCGAATGTGACCCATCGATGCCGGCCTTCTCGGTGCCGCCGGCCCCGCCCAGACCGCCGCCGGCCCCGCCGGCCCCCGATGCTGCCGGGTCCAGAACCCCCAGCATCTTCAGCACGTTGGTGCCCTTCAGATAATAGCCAACGGAGTCGAAGTAGAACAACGGCAGCGTGTTCAGCACCGCCACATACAGGCAGCAGATCAGGGCGACCGCGTACCAGAGGTAGGACAGCAGCCCTTCGCCGGAATGTGCGGTGCTATGCAGGTCACGGCTGGTCATTGGCGGATCAGTTCTGCTTGGCGGTTTTCAGACCGGGCTGGGCCTCCAGCCGCGCCCAGTTGTCCCGGAAATAGGCCACGGTGGCGGCCAGCCCGTCGTCCAGCTTGACTTTCGGTGCCCAGCCCAGCTTGGTCTTGGCCAGCGTGATATCGGGCTGGCGCTGCATCGGGTCATCGCTGGGCAAAGGCTCGAACACGATCTTCGAGCCGGTGCCGGTCATCGCCACCACTTTCTCGGCCAGTTCGCGAATCGTCATTTCGCTGGGATTGCCCAGGTTCACTGGTCCGGTGAACTCATCGGGCGAGGCCATCAGCGCCATCAGACCGTCGATCAGGTCGGACACGAAGCAGAAGGATCGCGTCTGATCACCCTCGCCGTAGATCGTGATGTTGCGCCCTTCCAGGGCCTGCATGATGAAGTTCGACACCACGCGGCCATCCTGCGGATGCATCCGCGGCCCGTAGGTGTTGAAGATGCGGGCCACCTTGATACGCAGGTTGTGCTGGCGTTTGTAGTCGAAGAACAGCGTCTCGGCACAGCGCTTACCCTCGTCATAGCACGAGCGGAAGCCGATGGGGTTCACGTTGCCCCAGTAATCCTCGGTCTGCGGGTGGATGGTCGGATCGCCGTACACCTCGGAGGTCGAGGCCTGAAGGATCTTCGCCCCGACCCGCTTGGCCAGCCCCAGCATATTGATCGCCCCATGCACCGATGTCTTGGTCGTCTGCACCGGATCGTGCTGGTAGTGCACCGGCGAGGCCGGACAGGCGAGGTTATAGATCTCGTCCACCTCGACAAACAGCGGGAAGGTCACGTCATGGCGCATCAGTTCGAATCCCGGTTCGGACAGAAGATGCGCCACATTGGCCCGACGGCCGGTAAAATAATTGTCGACGCAGAGCACCTCGTGCCCCTGCTTCAATAGCTTTTCGCAAAGATGCGAGCCCAGAAAACCCGCGCCTCCCGTGACGAGAATACGTTTGGGAGTTGATCTCATGCTTTCACCCCACCTCTGGCGGCCACCCGCAGATGTTCCGGCAGATCGGGGGCTGGAACACTACAAACCGGTCAAACCCGGACGGACGGGAACGCTGCCCGCCTGCCCGCACGGCCCTGAAAGGAACCGCACCGACCTGACCCCCTTCGCCGTCAGCCCCCTGCGCAACGAAGGTCCCCCGCCGCGCGCCCGAAACCCGGAATGACGCGGCGGAATGATTTAGCTATAACAGCACCTTCGCACGGCTCAAAGTGGGCAGGCAAATTATCCTTACGCCGCTGGCAAGGGTATCCTGTCGCATCAGGGGGCGGGGATGAACTCGGCGTCGTCGCCGGGCGGCAGTTGGAATCGGCCATGGGCCCAGTCGCCCTCTTTCCACGCGGCTTTCGCAGCCTCGATCTTCTCGCGCGAAGAGGCCACGAAGTTCCACCAGATGTAGCGCGGGCCGTTCAGGGTCTCGCCGCCCAGCAGCATCAGGCGTGCCCCCTGTGCACCCGCCCGGATCGTGATGGCGTCGCCGGGGCGAAACACCATCATCCGGCCCGCGTCATGGGTCTGACCGGCGATCTGGACGCTGCCTTCCAGCACGTAAAGGCCGCGATCTTCATGGTTGTCGGGCAGCGGCAGGGCTGAACCGGGCTGCAGCACCGCATCGGCGTAGAACATCTCGGAAAAGGTCGTCACCGGAGCCCGTTCCCCCCAGGCGTTGCCAAGAATCAGGCGCACCTGCTTGCCTTCGCCGTCCAGCAGCGGCAGCGCTTCCTGCTTCTGGTGTTCGAATTTCGCGTCGCTGTCCTCGGCCTCTTCGGGCAGGGCCACCCAGGTCTGGATGCCCGACAGGCTGGACGGCTGCGCGCGGGTCTGGGCGCTGGTGCGTTCCGAATGGGTCACGCCGTTGCCCGCCACCATCCAGTTCACCTCGCCGGGATAGATCATCTGGTTGGTGCCCAGCGAATCACGGTGCTGGAATTCGCCCTTCAGAAGATAGGTCACCGTGGCCAACCCGATATGCGGATGCGGTCGCACGTCGATGCCCTGACCCGACAGGAATTCTACCGGTCCCATCTGGTCGAAGAAGATGAACGGGCCAACCATCTGCCGCCGGGGCGCGGGCAAGGCGCGGCGCACCTCGAAATCGCCGATGTCGCGGGCACGCGGGATGATCAGGGTCTCGATCGAATCTTCTCGGCCGGCTTCGGGGCATTGCGGCTCGATGGCGGGGTTCCAGCTCATGGTCGTTCTCCTTGCTCAGGCCAGCACATCGGCCCAGTCGGAATGCTTGCGGAATTGCGCGGCGGCGAAGGGGCACAGCGGGGTGATCTTCAGTCCCGCCGCCCGCGCCTCGGCCACCGCATGGGCCACCAGCGCCACCCCGACCCCCTGCCCGCGATAGGCATCGGGCACCTCGGTGTGGTCGAGGATGATCTGATGCGCACCCAGCTTGGACCAGGTCAGTTCGGCCTCGGGCTGATCGGGACCGCTGCGATAGCTGTAGCGGCCCTTGCTGTCGGTCTCGTGAACATGGATGTCCTTGGGGTCGATCTGCATGCCGGGGCTCCTTTGATGATGGGACAAAGATAGCGGCAGGATCTGCGCAGGGTAGAGCGAAGACTCCACCGCCGCTGTTCACCGACGCACAGTGGCCTCTAGTCGTCGTGGAAGGCCGCGCCCGAGATCGACTTCACTGCCTGATACCCGCGAATGCCCCACAAGCCGGCCTCGCGGCCAACGCCCGAGGATTTCCGCCCCCCGAAGGGCGCGCCCGCGGCCCGCGACTGGCCGTTGACCTGGACCATCCCGACCTGAAGCGCCCGCGCCACGCGATCGGCCCGTTCGGGGCTGCCGGTCTGAAGATAGCCCGCCAGTCCGAAGTCCGAATTGTTGGCCAGTGCAATCGCCTCGGCCTCGTCGTCAAAAGGCGTCATCGTCAGCACCGGGCCGAAGATCTCTTCCTGAAAGATGCGCATTTGCGGCGTCACATCGGCAAACACCGTGGGACGGGCATAAAACCCCCCGTCCAGACCGGCGGGCAATCCTTCGCCCCCGGCAATGCACCGTGCACCTTCGGACCGGCCAAGCGCGATGTAGGATTGCACCCGCTGCCACTGGGCCGCGCTGACCAGCGGGCCGATATGGGCGCCGTTGGCATCGGGGCGGCCAACTTCGGTGTCACGAGCGGCCTCGGCGGCCAGAGCGACCGCCTGGTCATACACCGACCGTTCCACCAGCATCCGCGAGGCCGCGTTGCAGGATTGCCCGGCGTTGCGCATGCAATGGGCCATCCCCTGCTGGATCGCCACCGGCAGATCGCAATCGGCAAACAGCAGGTTGGGCGATTTCCCCCCCAGTTCCAGGATCGTGCGCTTGAACCCCGGCGCGGCGGCGACGGCAATGGCCTGCCCGGCACCCGTGGACCCGGTGAAGGACACCACGCAAATGGCGTGCGCGCCCACCAGCGCGGCGCCGGTTTCTGCCCCGCCCAGAACAAGGTTGAACACCCCCGGCGGTGTGCCCGCCTCGGCCATGCATTCGGCAAACAGAACCCCCGTGCGCGACGACAGTTCCGAAGGTTTCAGCACCATCGGACATCCGGCCAGAAGGGCAGCCCCCACTTTCAGCACCACCTGGTTCAATGGCCAGTTCCACGGCGTGATCAGTGCGGCCGGACCCAGGGCCTCATAGCGCACCCGATGTTCGGGGCTATCGGGGGCAACGGCCTGGTCGTCGCTTGCGGCGTCTGCGGCGGCCAGGGTGGCCTGCAGATGTCCCAGTGCCGCGCCGACCTGCTGCTTTCGGGCGAAGTCTACCGGCGCGCCGATCTCGTCCGAAATCAGGGCGGTGAAATCCCCCTCGCGCCGGGCCAAGGCCTCCAGCAGGCGGCGCATCAGGTCCAGCCGCGCGGGCTTGGGCGACTCTTCCCAGCCACTGGCGGCGGCGGCGGCCACGGCACGGGCCACGTCGTCGGGGGTGGACACCGGCATCGGCGCCCGCGCCTGCCCGGTTGCCGGATCGCATTGGGCGATGGCAGGCATGCCTTCCGGCACGCTCCAGTCTCCGCCGATGTACTGCCGGAAATCCGGCGTTGCCCCTGTCACGTCCTATGCCCCTTGCCCGCCATGAAACACGCACGCGACCCCCGGCGCACCGCGGGTCAGCAGCACAGCTATACAGGGACCGGCGGGAAGGAGCCACCACCCGTGAACATGGCCCAAGGGATCAAACGGCCCCAAGACAGGTTGCGCCAAAGCGCCTAGACTGGGCGGAAACTCCCCCTGCCCCGGAGGCCCGATGTTCCGCATTCCCATCGCCCTTGGCCTTGCCGCCTGCAGCACGCTCGCAGCGGCCCAACCATACGAGCATTGGTCCGACAACGGCGCGTGGCAGATCCTTGTCGATCCGGCGAGGGGACCGGCCTGTCTGGCGCAAAAGACCTTCGATGATGGCACGCTGGTGCAACTTGGTGCCGTGCCGGTGCAGGAGGGCGGGTTTTTCGCCGCCTACAACCCGGCCTGGACCGATATCAAGGCGGGCGACGAGGGCACGCTGACCTTCGACTTCGGGGATGAGCGGTTTGCCGGGGAGGTTGTTGGCCAGATTCATGACGGCACCCCCGGCGGCTATGCCTTCTTCGACAATCCCGCCTTCCTGACCGAATTCGCCAAGCGGCAGGAGGTGACAGTTTCCGGCGAGGGCGGCCATCGCATCCGCCTGGATCTGACCGGCACCAGCAAGACCATCGACGCGGTGCTGGCGTGCCAGAAGGCACAGCCCGCGCCGCATCTGGCGAAATAGGCCCCTACTGCAACTGGTAGATGTCCGGCACGCAGGGCTTGCGGTCGGCGGGCATCTTGTCGGCGCCATCGGCGCGCCGGCTGCGCGCCCCGCCGGCCTGCAGCTTGACCTGCGGATCGGACACCTTGCCGGTCACATCGATGGGCCAGGCGCTGCGATCCAGCGGCTTGCCCACCGGGCGCGGTTCGGCCCGCACCGAAATCGTGTTGCGAAGCCAGTCGATGCTGCCCCTGGCAACCACCTGCACCCGCGTCGTCTCGGCCACCAGCCGGTCCGAGGACACGCGGCCCGCGTCGATGCGCAACGGTGCGCGGACGCAGACGATCCTGGTGGCGCTGTGCCGCAATTCCGGCGAAAACAGCCAGGGCACAACACCCAGACCCGCCAGTTCCAGCAGGCTGGTGGCGATGTGCCCCTCGGCCATCGAGATCGTGGCGCTGCCCCGCATCGTGTTCAGGAAGGTGTCAAGCGAACTGATGTTGCCGCGCAGGTTCAGCGGTCCGCCAAGGGTGCCATCGGCATCCAGTTTCACCCCGGCCACCGAGAGAAGATGTTGGAGGTCCCAGCCACGCGTGCTGCCCGACACCGACAAGTACTTCGGCGCGTTCACCAGATCCGAGGCAAGGTCGAGGTTGAAGTATCCCCCGCCATAGGACACCTCAAGCGGGCCAAGGCTGGCCTGACCCTTGCGTGCTTTCAGGGTGCTGGATACCGAGGACACCCCCCGCTGGCCGGTGATCTTGCGAATGTCCACGGCGATGTCGACATCGGCTTCGGTCAACAGGGTTTCGGGGTCCAGAAGGTTTGGCGCGTCCCTGTCGGGCAGCACCAGCGGCTGCACGTTGGCGTCGTCTTTCGGCAGGACCAGTGGCTGCACCGCGTTGTCATCCTTGGGCAGAACCAGCGGTTGCGCCTTGGGCTTGCGGTCCTTCTTGATAAGGGTGACCAACTCGACGACCGCCGCCAACGTGTCCTGAAATGTGTCGATGCGGACAAGATCGCTGTGCAGGGATCCGCGCACCACCGGAACATGCCGCGCGATGCTGGTGTCAAGCATCGCCTTCAGATGCGAGTTGCCATTGGCCAGCCCCAAGGTGCTGGTGAAGGCCGTCCCGTTGCCCTTTACGCTGGCGGTCAGATCCAGCGCCCCGGCGTCGATCACCTTCAGATCCAGCGCGGACAGCAGCCGCGCCGTATCGGCCACTGACAGATCCATGTCGACGTCGATGCCTTCCAGATCCGTCACATCGCCCAACCGGGCCGACAGGGTCATATCCCACAGATCGGTGCCCGAGGTCTGCGCCTTCAACTCGGACAGGCTGAGATCGCCTGCGGTGTCGTCGATCTTGAACACCGCCTCGACCCGGCCCATCAAGCCTGCCTGAACTGGAGTGAGATCGGGCAGCAGCAGCGTCGCCGCGCCGGCCAGCTTGCCGTGAAAGGCAAGGTCATCCAGTTGCAGCACGTCATGGATATAGCCGCTGGCATCAAGGATCGGCGCATCAACCGGACCGGCCTTCAGCGAGATGCCATCCATGGCCAGCCGCCCATCGGGCGTTCTGTAGATCTTTTCGATCCGGGCGGGACCAAGTCGTTCCAGCCCGTTGTCAAAAGCGTTGGTCTGGAATTCGAGATTGCGCACTTCGAAGTCTTGGCCTTGCCCGACGATATGCGCCTCGAACCCGGCCAGCCTGATATCCCGGACCAGCCCTGCGGGCGGGGGCGGGCGTTTTTCCGGATGCAGACGCCCCGCAATCACCAGATCCAGACCCTGCCCGCGTGCCAGATCCGCGATACTGCCCGTCGCGGTCAGCATCTGCCCTTCCGAAAAATCGATGCTGGCGGCAAGGTTGGCGACCTTCACGTGTCCGGCCTGGCTTTCCACATCGGCCGACAGCTTGCCGTCGCCCTCCAGCACGCGCTGCAGCTTCAGCACTTCCAGAAGATCGCCAATGTCGCCGGTCTTCAGATCGAAGGTCGCGCGAAACCCGCCCCCCGCCGCGGCGGGCATCGGCTGGCCGTCAAAGGACATGGTCAGATCGCCGAAGGTCGCCGCCGTGGTGAAGGGCGCGCCTTGCGGATAGTTGCCCGAAATCCCGAAGGTGTGGCCGTTGATAAGACCCTTGCTGCTCAACCCGACCCGGCGGCCTCCGTCCAGTTGTGCCAGTGACAGGGTGTCGAGATCGAAGTCGAAGCTGAACCCGGAATTCGCATCGTCGACCTTCAACCCGACCGAGGTGAACAGGGCCGTGCGCCCACTCAGGAACGACAGGATACCCTTGCCGTCCCTGGAGTTGACCGGGGTGCCGGACGTGTCCAATTGCCTGGCCTTGTCAGCCAGATCTGCAGCCGATGGGGTCCAGCTTGTCGTGCCGTCCGCTTGCGTCAACAGGTTGATCTGGGCGCCCTTCACAACCAGATTGTCCAGACCTGGCTGCCCCCGCGCCATGGCGATGAGATCAAGGTCGAACTCCATCAGGTCAAGCCGCGCAAGGTTGATGCCCGTGATGTTCTGGCTCGGGATTTCGACCCCGGCCAGATAGAAGTGGCTCGTGGGGGCCAGCAGGACACGCACGTCCTTTGTGACCACAAGAGGCTGGCCGATCGCGATGCTCAACCGGTCTTCGACAAACGCCCGGCGCTGGGGCGAGAACAGCGCGGATTCCAGCAGCAGCCATCCCAGCGCCGACAGCAGGACAAGAAAGCCCAGAAGCCCCAGACCGAGGCGCGGCAACAGTCTTCGCATGGCCCTCCCCGTCTGTGTTCGGACAGCTGACATACAGGACATATAATCCCGCAATGGACCGCGCCACAGAAACACGCCGGCCCAGGGGCCACACGTCAGCGCATCTTGCCTTGGGTACGCCCAAAAGGCAGGCGGCGCCCCGAAACCTCGGGACGCCGCCGTTCATCATTCCAAGGCCCGATCAGAGCGCGCCGCGCGACATCTCTCCGGCGATATGGTCGGCCTGACGGATGGCCAGCGCCACGATGGTCAGGGTCGGGTTCTCGGCAGCACCGGTGGTGAACTGCGAGCCATCCGACACGAACAGGTTGGCAATGTCATGGGTCTGGCCCCAGCGGTTCACCACGCCATCGCGCGGATTCTCGGACATGCGGTTGGTGCCCAGGTTGTGCGTCGACGGATAGGGCGGGGTCGGGAAGACGCGGGTTGCGCCCACCGCCTCATAAACGGCGATGCCCCGCGCATAGGCATGGTTGCGCATGGCGATGTCGTTGGGGTGATCGTCGAAATGCACATTCGCCACCGGCAGCCCGTACTGGTCGGTCACGTCCATGTTCAGCGTGACGCGGTTGGTTTCCTGCGGCATGTCTTCGCCGACAATCCACATGCCGGCCATGTTCTCGTAACTGTCCAGCGCGGTTGTGAACTCGCGTCCCCAGGCACCGGGATCAAGGAACGCCGCCATGAACGGCAGGCCCAGGCTGAGGGTTTCCAGTTCGTACCCGCCGACGAAGCCACGCGACGGATCGTGCCGCGCCTCGTCCTGGATGATGCCCGCCATGGTGGTGCCTCGCCACATGCGCACCGGCTTGTCGAAGGTCGCATAGACCGATCCGGTCATGTGCCGCATGTAGTTGCGCCCCACCTGCCCCGAGCTGTTGGCCAGCCCGTCCGGGAACATTTCCGAGGCCGAGTTCAGCAGCAGGCGCGGCGATTCGAACGAGTTGCCCGCCACGCAGACGATCCGCGCCTTCTGCATCTGCAGATTGCCGTCCGCATCGTAGTATTCCACGCCGGTGACCTTGCCGGTGTCGTCGTGCAGGATGCGGGCCACATGGGCGCGCTCGCGCACTTCCAGGTTGCCGGTGGCCTCGCCCGCCGGAATGTCGGTATAGGCCGACGACCATTTGGCGCCCCATTTGCAGCCCTGAAAGCAGAACCCGGTCTGCTGGCACGGCGTCCGGTCGCCGTCGTCATGGGACATGATCGCCATCCGGCCGGTGTGCACTTCTTCATAGCCAAGCGCCTTGGCGCCAGCTTCGAATACCTTGTAGTTGTTGTTGCCGGGCAGTCCCGGCCAGCCATTGGTGCGGGTCACGCCCAGCTTCTTCTCGGCCAGATCGTACCAGGGCGCCATCTCGGCGCCGTCGATGGGCCAGTCCAGAAGGTTGGCACCCTGCACGTCGCCATAGGTGGTCTTTGCCTTCCATTCGTAATCCTGGAACCGCAGCGAGGCCCCGGCCCAATGAGTGGTTGTACCGCCGACGGCCTTGACGATCCACGCGGGAAGCCCGCTGAAATCCTTGGCGACGCGCCAGTCGCCCGACGTGGTGCGCGGATCGGTCCAGGCCAACTGCCCGAAGCTTTCCCATTCGTCATTGACGTAGTCTTCCGGCAGATAGCGTCCGCCCGCTTCCAGCGCGACGACGCTGACGCCCTTCTGCGCCAGTTCGTTGGCCAGAACGCCCCCGCCCGCGCCGGTGCCGATGATGACGACGACGCTGTCGTCGGTCAGATCAAAAGGTGCAGCCATGTTCGTGTCCTCCCAGGTGGCTCACAGCCAGTTGATGTCGTTGAAACCGCGGTCGATGTAGCCGCCTTGCTCGTAAGAGGCGCCCTCATAGCCAAAGATCGGCCAGACCGCTTTCTGGTTATAAAGCCCGGTGACCAGCCCGCCCCGGATCTGCTGGAAGAAGGCGCTGTTCTCGATCCCCCGCAGGATGTCGACGCGGTCGCGCTCCCAGCCGGTATCGAGGTACGAGCCAAAGCCCTTGCCACGGGCGGCGGCATCCAGCGCGGCAATCCCCGCTTCGATCGCCGGCGCGGCCTCGGGGGTGTCATAGCCGCTGACGGCCCGTACGTAGAATTCGTCGCCAACCTTGTCGTGGGGATAGATATCGCGCGCCATCTGCACCAGCGTGGCGAAGGTTTGCGGTTGCAGGGCTTGCACTTCACGGGCCCAGGCTGCATCCGCCGCGGCGATGAACCCGCCGCCGACCGCGAAACCTGTGCCAAGGATCGCGGCATTCGACAGCAATTGCCGCCGGGTCATGCCCCTTGGGGTTTTGGGGGTGTTCATGGTCTTCTCCTCCTCATAAGCCATGGTCGGCCCGCGATCCGGCGCGGGCCATCGGTGTCGATGTCAGGTCACTTGAACCGGCCGCCGCGCTCCAGCACTTCGATCTGATAGCCATCGGGGTCGGCGACGAAGAAGAACCTGGCAAACCGCGTGCCGCCCGGCGCGAACTCCACCAGTTTGCGGGGGTTCAGGCCTTCGGCTTCGAACCGGGCGTGTTCGGCATCGATGTCTTCGACCGACACCGCCAGATGGCCATAACCGTTGCCCAGGTCGTACGGCTCGGTCTGGCCCTTGTTCACGGTCAGTTCGACTTCAAAGTCACTTTCCGCATTGCTGAGATACAGCAGCGTGAAGGTTTCAAAATCCTGCCGATGCGCCACCTCAAGGCCGAAGGCCCGGCGATAGAAGTCGACGGAACGCGCCTCGTCGAGGACGCGGATCATGGTATGAATGGCTTTTGCCACGGATCTCTCCTGAATTGGTCCGGTTGCGGTCCAGTTCAGTATGCCGTGTCGGTCACGGGGCCGGGTAGTAGCCGTTTACTACAGCCCCGGAAAAGACCGGCGGGTCATTCCGCGGCGAAGGCAGTGCCCGTATCGTGATGCGCGTCCGCGGCCGGCTGCGCGACAAACACCAGACAGGCGGTGCGCAGAAGCGAGGTGAAATTCACCGGCTCGCCGCGGGTTTCCAGCACCTCGGAATGCAATTTCGAAATGAAGGCCGGGGTCGAGACGCCATCGGCCTGGGCAATCTGGTCAAGGATGTCCCAAAAGGCGTTTTCCAGCCGCAGGCTGGTGCTTTGACCGTTCAGCCGCAGCCTGCGCGTGGTGGATGCGTAGCGGTCCGGGTCTTGCCCGGCGAAGACTTGGCACATGCTGATCCCTCCCTGAAGCGCAGCGCTTGCTGCGGGGAAAGTGTCTCACAGCTTGGCTGCCATTTCCACTCCTCACCACGAAGCCGTGAACGCCGGAGCGATCTGCTGCCCCGCGCGGGTGTCGCTGCCGGGATCAATCCGATGTGTCGTCCTCACCGTCCTGCGCCCAGGACAGCGGAAAAACCACGTGCATTTCGTAGCGATCGGGATGTTCGATGACCTCGCGCGTGCCGTTCAATTGCGCCACGAACGACTGGATCAGCCGCGCGCCCAGCCCCGAGCCCTTGGGCATGTCCATGGTGGTTTCGCCGGTGTCCGCGGCGCGGGAATTGACCACGCTCAGGCTGATGTTGTCACCGTCCGCCTTGCGCAGTGCAATATCGATCCAAGCCGGGGCATCGCCCGTGGCCCCGCAGTATTTCACCGCGTTGATTGCCGCTTCGGTGGCCAGAAGTGACAGGGGCACGGATTGATCGGGGCTGATCTCGACCGGGTCCAACGCGGTCGACACCCTGATCTGATGTCCCGAGTCTTCAAGCGTGCCTACGACAACCAGTTGCTGGATGATCTCTTCCAGCAATTCATCGGCCCGCAGCGACGACAATTTTCGGGCAAGATAGAGATAGCGGTGGATGGCTGACAGCGCCATCACCCGGTCCTGCACCCGCCGCAACAGGCGCTTGGCCTCGGGGCTGTCCGTCGCCCTGATCTGCATGTTCAGCATGCTTGAAATCAGTTGCAGGTTGTTCTTCACCCGGTGGTGCACTTCGCGCAGAAGCAGGGTTTTTTCCTTGAGGTCGGCCTCCAGCAGGCGCTCCTGCTCGGACAGGCGAGTGGTCATGGCGCGAAAGGCTTCGGCGACGACCTCCAGTTCCTCGGGCGCATTGTCGAGCCGCGCGTTCTCCAGCCCCGCCTGCCCGCTGGAATACAGACGCATCCACGACCGCAGCCGCCGCACATGGCGGATCACCAGCCGCTGCACGCCGACATAGGCCACGACAATCGCCACCACCCACATCACGATGGGAAAATACAGCGCCATCAGCCGCTTGTAGGTTGGAAGCGTCAGGCCAAACTCGCGCGGTTCCCAGCTTCCCAGGGCATAGACGCGACCGTCGACGATGGGTGCGATGGCAAAGTCACGGGTCAGCCCCTTGCGGTTTTCCCCACGAAAGGTCTGGCGGCCCGCAAGCGCCAGATCTTCCAGCGTGCGGTCCTGCGGCAGCACCGAGCGCCGGTCATCGGCATACTCCTCGGTGGCAATGATCTCTCCCTCGGACTGGAACAGCACCAGGTCCACATCCGGGGCTGCGCGGGCCAGGGCATCGTTCAGGGCTTCGGCGGGCACGGCGATCCACACGGTGCCCAGAAAGGTGCCCTTGCGCAGAACCGGCACGGTGATGTTGACGGTGGCCACCCCGCTGAGAATGGCCAGCGGTGTCATCCCGATGTCCTCGACGGCCAGATCCGCAGCCGGCAGGGCCGTCAGCGGATCTTCGTCGGGGGACAGGTTCTTGGACCCGCAGACAAGGCCCCGCGCGAGATCGCGGTAACCGGCAAACAGGATCCAGCGGGATTTCTCGGCGATCTGGGCCATCGCCGCGGTACAGGCGTCATCGGTAAACTCCGAGGCCGAGACCAGAATGGCCAGCGTCTCGGCCGCACCAACGGCGGTGCGGATCACCTCGCGGCTGTCGGATACGGCGCGCTGGGTTTCCTCCAGAAGGGCTGCTGTGGACAGCGACTGGCGTTCTTTCAGCACCGAATAGGTCTGGTAGACCGAGATCAGGCCCAGCGGCAGGATCGCGATGCTCAGAACCAGGGCCAGTTGCACCGCCAGACGCGGTTGCAGGGTCCGACCTCGCGCCGTCTTGGTGTCGCTCATGCGGCGGTCGAACCTTTCACGACCGCCAGCGTCGCCGCGTCTGTCATTTCAAGCGCCTCGTCCTCGTCCAGATGCATCAGTTCGGCCAGACGCTTGCGGGCGCGGTTGGTGCGGCTCTTGATGGTGCCCACGGCGCAACCGCACATCTCGGCGGCACCCTCATAGGAAAAGCCTTCGGCGCCGACCAGGATCAGAACCTCGCGCTGTTCGTCGCTCAGCTGATCGAAGGCGGTCCTGAAGTCCGACATCACCAGACGGCCATCATGGGCCGGCTTTTCCGACAATTGCCCGGCCAGCGCACCATCGGGATCCTCGATCTCGCGGCGGCGCTTGCGATACTGCGAATAGAAGGTGTTGCGCGTGATTGTGAACAGCCAGGCGCGCATGTTGGTGCCCACCTGAAACTTGTCGAAGTTGCCCCAGGCCTTGACCACGGCGTCCTGCACCAGATCGTCGGCCGCGGCGGAATTGCGGGTCAGGCTTTGGGCAAACGCCCGCATCGCGGGCAGGTGTTCGACCAGCTCGTCCTTGGGATCCTGAATGTCGGTCACTTGGTGTCCTCGCCGTTTTTTTCGGCGGTATCGCGCCCGGCTTCCGCATCGCGCAGCTGCTGCAACAACTGGGCGAACCGATCCGGCAAGGGCTCGTTCACCGCGTCCGAATAGACCCGGCGAAGGTTGTCGTCGATCTGCTTGTCCAAACTGTCAGCTTTGCGGATTTTTGCCATTGCACCAAGTTTTCTGCCATGCTCGTTCGAGCGCTTTTTTGCATTCCGATGGGAACGTAACACGCGCACAGGCGTTTGGTTCCCGCAGACCGGAAAATTTTTTCGAGGACACACATGACCAAAACCCAAAGCCAGCCCGACATGGCGCAGCAGGTGGCCGCGGCCCTGCCCTTCCTTCGACGCTATGCGCGGGCGCTGACCGGCGGCCAGAAATCGGGCGATCAATATGCCGCCGCCACGCTTGAGACGATGCTGTCCGATGACGCGGTTTTCAATCGCCAGCTGCCGCCGAAAGTGGCGCTGTTCCGGGCGTTTCACCAGATCTGGACCTCCTCCGGCTCTCCCATCGCGGAAACCGGGGGCATGTCCGCCCCCGAGGCGCAGGCGCAGAAGCGGCTTGCCGCGCTGACGCCGAACACCCGCGAGACGCTTCTGTTACACAGCATCGAAGGCTTCGGTGTCAGCGACATCGCCAGCATCATCGGCGCGACCGAGGAAGAAGCCGGACAGCTTCTGACCATTGCGCGCCGGGAAATGTCGGACGCCATCCAGGGCCGGATCCTGGTCATCGAGGATGAGGCGATCATCGCGATGGACATCATGGCCATCGTCGAAGGCGCGGGGCACGATGTGACCGGCAATGCCCGCACCCGTGACGAGGCCGTCGAACTGGCGCGCCGCGATCCGCCCGACCTGATCCTGGCCGATATTCAACTGGCCGACAAATCTTCGGGCATAGATGCGGTCAATCACATTCTGAAGGAACTGGGCGAGGTGCCGGTGGTCTTCATCACCGCCTTCCCCGAGCGGCTGCTGACCGGCGAACGTCCCGAACCGGCCTTCCTGATCACCAAGCCCTATTCCGAGGAACAGGTGCAATCGGCGGTCAGTCAGGCGATGTTCTTTGCCAGCACCGACACGCTGAAGACCTGACACGAGAACGCCCCCGCCCTTTCGGTGCGGGGGCGTCTCACTCACCCAGTCTCACGCGTTACGATATCGTTGTCTTGTCGCCGTGCCGGTCAGGGCGCCCGGCCACGCAGGGCGCGCGCCACCATGGCGACCACGAACAGGACCAGGAAGATCACGAACAGGATTTGCGCGATCCCGGCCGAGGCCGAGGCGATCCCGCCGAAGCCGAAAACACCGGCAATCAGGGCGACAACAAGAAAAACAAGGGCCCAGTAAAGCATAACAACCTCCATCATGGTTTGTCTGTTGCGACTGGGGAAGGAACCCGCAAGCGGACCGGTTTGTTCCGAAGTTTTTTTCGCGGCTGTCGGGGTGGCATCCGGAATCACATGGACAGGCCACAAGAAAATCGGGAACCTGAAGGCTGCGAAACCGTTGATTGCCTGAACAGACATCTTTCCCACAGGAGACTTTCCTCATGGCACAGACCAAACCCACCACCGCCTCGCCCAGTCAGGACATTGCCGAGCTGTCGAAACAGATCGACGCGCTGAAAGAAGACATCTCTGGCCTGTCGAGTGCCTTTGCCTCGCTGGCCAGCTCGTCGCGGGATGCCGCCATCAGTGGTGCCCGCGAGAAAGCCGCCCAGGCCCGTGCGGCGGGCGAGGATCAGGTGGATGCGATGCTGCGCAGCGCCGAGGAACTGGGGGAGCGGACGACCAACGCGGTACGGGAACAGCCAGCCATGGCCGTTGGTCTGGCCGTCGGCGCAGGGTTCCTTCTGGGTCTGCTGCTCGGGCGGAGGTGATCAATGGCCGGACTCGTTTCAGGCCTTGAGGCGCGCCTGCGTCAGACCGTGCGCAGTGCCGCCTTCGGGGTGGCCGGGATCGTGTTCGGTCTGGTCGGCCTTGGCCTGCTGAGCGCGGCCCTGTGGATCCTGATCGCGGCGCATCATGGCGCGCTGGCGGCCTGCGTGGTTCTGGGGCTGCTGTTCCTGGCCCTTGGGGCCGGGTTGCTGGCCGCCGGTGCGTGGTCACCCTCCGCACCGTCCCACAAGACCCCGCCGCCCCCGCCTGCCGCACCGGGCGATCCCTTCATTCGTATTGCAGAAGGTTTCGCAACCGGCATGCAGGCCGGGCGCGCCGCGCGGAAAGGGCGCCGCTAGGCCGTCGCCTTGGGCGACTCGGCCAGGATATCGCGGATCATCAGGTCGGTGAACGGACGCGCCAGCATGCGCCATCCCTGCGCCTCGGCCCGGTCCGCGTCATCCTCTCCGACTGTCAGGACGATGCGGGCGCCGCGGTCGATCAGCGGTTGCAGGATCGGACTGTCGATCAATTGGGCAAGGCGCATTTCCAGGAATGCCGCCGAGATCTGGATGCCATCCTGCAGATACGCGAACAACTCGTCGGGCGATGACAGGTGGATCGCCCGGCACGGCCCAAGATGACGAAGCGTGCCCAGCATGTCTTCGGCGACCAGATGGTCGCGCTCCAGCACCAGAAAGATCGGACCCGCGTCCGGTTCCGCGTTGTTCTTCGAGGTGATCAGGCGATCGTTCATGTCGGGGTTCCCGTCCTGTGGACCCCCTTGGTGACCGAAATTCCGACGCCGCGCATTAAACTGCGACATAGCCGAATGGAAAAAGCTCATGGGAACAAAGTGCCTCAACTGCCCGTTGCGCAACCGGCCGATTTTCGCGCCGATGAGCGATGGTGAAGTTGCCTTCATGCAGAAGTTCAAGACCGGCGAACTGGTGGTCGAGGGCGGCACCACCCTGATGATGGAAGGCTCCAACAGCCCGCAACTCTATACACCGCTGGAAGGCATGGGACTGCGCTACAAGACCCTCGACAGCGGAGAGCGTCAGGTCATCAACTTCGTCCTTCCTGGCGATTTCATCGGGCTGCAGGCCGGGGTCATGAACGAAATGCAGCATTCGGTGGAATCGACCACCCCGATGCGGCTGTGCGTGTTCGACCGGCGGGCGCTTTGGCAATTGTTCAAGGATCATCCGGAACGCGCTTTCGACCTGACATGGATCGCAGCGGTCGAGGAACACTTCCTGGGCGAAAGCCTTGCCATCCTCGGCCACATGAGCGGCATTGAACGGATCGCGCGCGCCTTCGTGCGGCTGCATGATCGTGGCGCGGCCCTTGGGTTGATTTCCGCGGCCCGGATGCCGCTGCCGTATCGACAACAGGACCTGGCCGATGCGCTTGGCCTGTCACTGGTTCATACCAACAAGACGCTGACGCGCCTGCGCCAGCAGGGCGTTGCCACCTGGCGGGACGGGTCGCTCAACATCCTGGACTATGACCGGCTCTGCCAGATCGCGCAGTTGCCCACGGATCGGACACCGATGACCCGGCCGCTGATCTGACACGGACGACCAGGCGTCATCAAGGACGCGAACCACTGCGCACACACGAAAGGACCGGCATCCCTTCGGATGCCGGCCTGATCTTGGAATGGGCAGGCCCCATTCAGGGCCGCCGGGTGCGAAATCAGATCGACTTCAGCCAGCTGTCGATGGCTTCCTCGGCCTCTTCGCGGGTCTTGCCGTAGTTTTCCTGGATCAGCCCCAGCAGTTGTTCGCGGTTGCCCTTGGCCTCTTCCAGTTCCTGATCGCTCAGCTTGCCCCATTTCTCGCGGGCGCTGCCCTTGAACTGCATCCATTTGCCTTCGATTTCGTCCCAGTTCATGGCGGTCTCCTTTTCAATTTGGTTACGGGGATTGAACGCGCCACCGCGCCGGTTGTTCCAAGAAAAACCTATGGAACTTTTCCGCCGCGGCCGCGTTGAGGGGGGATGCAAAGCTTCATTTCCACGCGCGATCCCGTGCTTCGGGTCGCAACCATCGCCATCGCGGTCATCCTTGTTTTCGCAACCCTGAAACTGGGGGCCGAGATCTTCGCGCCAATGGCAATGGGCGTGGTCGCGGGGGTCATCCTCGCCCCCATCACTCAGGCGCTGGAGCGTGTCGGCCTGCCCGTCGGACTGTCCGCCGTTCTGGTGCTTCTGCTGGGCGTCTCGGGCCTGTTCGCGCTGGCGTTTCTGCTGGAACCGATGGTCGGGCGCCTTGTCGAGGAATTGCCGCGCATCAAGTGGGAACTGCGCGCCACCCTTCAGGATATCCGTGACCTGTTTCGCGGGATCGATGCGGTGAACCGCGAGGTCGGCGCCGCCCTTGGTGCCGAGACCGGCGCTGACGCGCAATCCACCGCCCCAGAGATGCCCGGCGTGACCGACGCGCTGCTGCTGGCCCCTTTCGTGCTGGCGCAACTGCTGATCTTCTGCGGCACGCTGTTCTTTTTCCTGCTGACCCGCAAGAGTATCTATCGGGGGCTGGCGCGGCTGATCGGCACCTCAGCGGACACCCTTGTCCTGTTGCGCCGCTTCGATGCGGCGGAACGTATGGTCGCGCGGTATTTCTTCACCATCACGCTGATCAACGCGGGGCTGGGTGTCTTTCTGGGCAGTGTGCTGTCGCTGATCGGCGTGCCCGGCCCCTTCATCTGGGGGGCGGCGGCCGCCTTGCTGAATTTCATGGTCTACGTCGGCCCGATGATGATGACGGTCGGGCTGCTGCTGGCCGGGCTGGTGGCCTTCAACGGGTTGATGGTTCTGGCCCCGGTGGCCGCCTATCTTCTGCTGAACCTGCTGGAATCGCAGTTCGTGACGCCCGCGTTGCTGGGCAGGCACATGGCGGTCAATCCGCTGCTGATCTTCGTGTCTCTGGTGGTCTGGCTATGGATCTGGGGGCCGATCGGCGGAATCGTTGCCATCCCAATCCTGGTGATCACCATCGTGATGCTGGACCTGTTCGAGCCCGATAGCGACACGGCGACAGGGCAAGATGCGGACCCGGATGAGCCCGCACCGCAAGGCGCCGTGTCCTGACGGCGTTACGCCCTCTACACAGGATTGCCGGGTTCGGCGTCAGACCGCCTCTCGTGCCCCGGATCCTGGGCGACGCGCCTGCGCCGCGCCACGCCCATCAGGCCGCCCAGCCCTGCCAGCAACAGCCCCACCGAGGCCGGGAGCGGCACGTTTGCCGACAGATAGGCGATGCTGTTTGTCTGTCCCGACATGAATACACTTCGGTACAGTCCATTCGCACCGAAGTTCACCAGGTTGGCCTTTTCCGGCACCAGGGTGGCCCAGACATCATACGCCCCCAGGATGGCGAGCGCCGTAATTTCCAGCACCGTTGTACGCCGCGAACGCGCCAGCATCCCCGCCTTTACCCGGGCTGCCACCAGCCGCATCCTGGTAAAACAGATTGGTGGCTGCACCGCGTATACCGCCAAGTCCCCCATTGATTCCCGTCTTCCCGGATTGGCCGTCGCTGCCAAGTGCAGAGGAGTAGCGTGTAACGGCTGCACTACCGTGACGTCCATCTTGGGCGTCCCCTGCCGCATAGTGAAAATACCTGTCACGCGCCCAGTAACCGCCCGACGCTCCGGCGGTGGCCGAACCGCCAGCAGCACCCAAGGCACCAAGCTGAAAGAACCCGCGCCCGCCACAAAAGCCGCCATCGCCACCACCTGCACCGGAAACGCGGCCGCTTGCCGAAAAGTCAAAGTTCACATTGTCGCCGATATCGGCGTTGTTCAGGGCCATGAAAGCCGCGCCGTTGTTGCCTCCGGCCCGGACATTCGTGTCAGAGGCAACGGTGAAACCCCCGAGGAACCTGAACGTCATCACACCGTTGCTGAGGTTCGTCACAAATTTCGTGCCGTTGAATGTGCCCCGGATGCGACCCCGTTAATTGTTCCTGCGGATGTGTTGACGATGGCATCGGCCGCGCCGGACGGGCTGGGGTTCAATCCATAAAGGACAATGACGGATTTGGTGAGTGTGGCGAATAGATTTGACATGGGTCTCCCTGGCGTTCGGTCTGTTTTGAACGCAGCTGGGGGGCCCAAACACGCCAATTGATGCATATGAAATCGATGTTGCCGCCAGTTTTCATCCCAAACAAGAAAATTCCGGGGGCCTGTTCGGCCGATCAACTTTGTTCCCCCAGGGTCTGGGCTGTCGCAGCAGCACGGCCTGCCTTTGCGGCTTTGATCAGGAAGCCGTCCGCCAATGCCGCAAAGGTCCGCGATTGAAGCTCCTGCCCGGTTCTCCTGGCCTCTTGCCTTGCTTGGGAAGGACGCATGCCGGAGTGAAGATCAGCCCTTGCAGCCCGCGCCTTTGCCACGAAGACAGCAGGATAGTCTCCGATCACCAACAGCTGTACCTTGCCGTCAATCCTGTCCTTGAAGCGCCATGACTTGGACCCGGACGCCCCGACGAAATGCAAACTCCCCCAAAAGTCAGCGACGGTGAAGGGCTCTACTATTCCGGGTGGGTTTGGGCCAGTGGCATCGGGGGTCCGTTCTCAGCAGCGCAGTCCAGCGTGCCCCCAAAATATACCCCTATTCTAGGGGCAGGCATGGGATGCGATCGAACGCCACCAGCCAGCCACTAAAAAAAGACGAAGCCCCTTGTTTCAAGGGGCTTCGTGGATGTCTTTGGCTGGTTCTGTAGAGTTTGGTGGTGCCGCTGAAGGGACTCGAACCCCCGACCCCATCATTACGAATGACGTGCTCTACCAGCTGAGCTACAGCGGCGATGGCGCGGTTGCTATCAGGACTTTCCGGCGGGGGAAAGCCCTAGTTTGCAACCTTTTCAGCCTCCTTGACCTGTTCCACTTCGGTGGCCGTCTGGTCCAGAATATCGGCCTCGGGCTCCTCCACTTCGGTGGGTTCTGCCGTCGGTTCTGGCTCTTCGGACTTGTCCTCCAGCGCGCCGACGATCAGCGGCAGCATGGCCATGCCGGTGCCATCGACCACGGCACCGCCCTTCTGGGCTTCCTTCCAGCTCAAGGTATCGAAGGCATCGCAGTTGTCGCAGATGGCGGTCCAGCCGCCGTGGACGTGGCCGCAGTTCTCGCAGACCCATTGCGGTCCGCGCGACGCGGTCAGCGCCTTGGCCAGCCAGGCCTTGACGGTGGTGTCGTCCGAACCTTCGCCCCGTTCGATCGCCGCCATCAGGGTCAGCGTGCGGGCGTTGGGCATGGTCTCGGGCAAATCGCCCAGGGCCTTGCGCGCTGCCGGGAAATTCTCGGCGGCGATTTCCAGTTCGGCCAGCAGCATCTTGCTTTCCGGATGGATCGGCTTGAGCTTCAGCAAGTTGCCGAACCGCTTGATCCGGGCAGCCGGGGTTTCACTGGGCTCGATGGCGGCAAAAGCCGCGGCCAGATCGGGGTGCGGCTCGGCGGTCCAGGCGGTCTTGATGACCTTGACGGCGTTGCGCGGCTTGCCCATCGCGGTATAGGCGCGGGCGGCCATGGCGGCGGCAGGCACCAGGGCCGGCGACAGGCGCGCGGCCTCGATCGCCTCGTCGTTGGCCATGTCCAGATCACCGGCAGCAATGCGCGCCTCGGCATCGGCCAGCGCCAGCACCGCATCGCGGCGCTTGTGCAGATCGCGCGGGACAGAGCCGTATTTCAGCTTGGCTCCCAGCGTCTTGCGGGCGCCCTTCCAGTTGGATTTCTGCGCCTGCAACTGCAACAGCGTGTCCGAAGTTTCCGCGTGACGCGGCTTCAGCACGAAGGCCTTTTCGGCCAGCTTCAGCGCGGTGTCGGTGTCGCCCTCGGCCAGCTTCTGCTTCATCAGGCCACGCACACCGACAAAACGGGTGCGATCGTCGCCCAGCAGCTTCTTGTAGGCTTCCATGGCCTTGGTCTTGTCACCGGTCATCTCGGCAGCCTGCGCCCGGATCAGGTTGGTCAGATCGGGACGTTGCAGCAGACGTTCGGCCTTGGAGGCCCGGCTCACGGCCTCGCTACCCTCGCCCGCCGCAAGGGCGGTAAAGGCTTCGGACAGCGCCTTGAAGCCGCGCCGTTCGCGGTTGCGCGAGAAATAGCGGGTGATGGCGGTTTCATCCCCGGCCAGGAACCGCAGGGTGGCAATCAGCAGCCCCAGCAGTTTCAGGACGATCCAGACGGTCAGCAGCAGCAGCGCGGCGGCCACCAGGGTCTGAACCGGACCGAGGGTGAATTCCCAGTTGGCCACGGCAAGGTGCAGGCCCTCGCCCTCGGTCATCAGCAGTTCCACCCCGAAAATCAGGGCGGCGATGATGGCCACAAAGAGAAGGATCTTGATCAGCGAAATCAGCATGGGGGGCCTCCTCAGTTGGCCAGCAGGGTTGCAGCCAGATCCGACGCGGCGGTGGTCACGTCACGGCGCGACTGCGCCGCCGTGATCCAGTCCGCCAGTTCGGCCTGACCCGCCGGCGGCAACAGTGCCAATTCGGCCAGGGTAGAATCCAGATCTCCGGCGACCAAAGCCGCCTCGGCCCGCGACAGAACCGCGTCCGGGTCGTTGCCTTCTTTCGGTGTCAGCGACCGGGCACCGGTCTGCGACCTCAGGAAGGCGACAAAGCGCCCGGTCGTGTCGTCTGCCACGGTTTCGCGGATGGAAGCGTCCAGCGCCGCGCGGGCCTCTTGCGGAAAGCTGCTGCGCAGTTGCGCCAGCGATTGCACGCCGTTCTCGGCATGGGCGCTCAGCACGTCGGGCACCTCGGTCAGGTCAGACAGGATCGCCAAGGGGGTCACATAAGGCGCACCGCGTTGGATGGCCCCGTCGAGACTGGCCAGCGCTTCGCGCATGGCGGCGGCATTGGCCTTGGCCTCTGCCGCGGCAGCAGCTTCGGCGGCCTGCGCCTGGGCTGCGGCGGCAACTTCCGCGGCCTGGGCCTGCGCCGTGGCGGCGACCTCGGCCGCCTGCGACTTGGCTTCTTCCTGCAGCGCACGGGCCTGGTCGGTGACCGCGGCCATTTCGGCGTTGACCTGTTCGTTCAGCGCCTGGGCTTCTTCCAGGGTCTTTTTCAACCCGTCCAGCTCGCGTTCATAGGCTTCGAACGCCGCCTTGGCAGTTTCCGAGCTTTCCTGAAGCGGACGCTTTTCCACGGCGGTCAGGCGATCGTTGATCGCGGCCAGCCGGGTGTCGAGATCGTTCAGCCCCGATTGCACACCGGAAATGGCACCACTGAGGGAGCTTTCCACATTGCCCACGGTGCTGCCCACGGCCTCGAGCCGGGACGCCATGTCGCCGAACTGCCCCTGAAGGGTCGTCGCCACATCGCCCAACTGGCCCTGAAGCTGCTGGCTGAGGGCGGCAATCTGATCTTCGGCGCCGGTGTCGGCGGGTTTGGACACGGCCTCAGCGATTTCGCCGATCCGGGCTTCCAATGTACCCAGACGTTCCGATTGTGTCGCCAGAGACTGCGAGGTGCCGTCATCCTGGGATCCCAGGTAGGTGGCGCCGCCGAAGCCCAGGCCCGCAGCCACGAGGCCGCCCAGCACGGCAGGCATGAAGCCCCCGCCGGATTTCTCCGCAGCCGGTGCCGGCGCGGGGGCCGCGACGGGCGCAGGCTCGGGCGTGGGTTCTGCGACAGGTTCGGTGTCTTCGGCAGCCAGTTTCTCGGCCTCGGACAGGTCTTCGGCCGTTTCCGACACCGCAGCCTCGGCCAGCACATCGGCATCCGTGGCAAGATCGCCTTCGATGTCCTCGGGCGTGACGCTGTCATCCTCGGCGGCAACGTCATCCTCGGCCAGCGATTCGGCGTCTTCCGAGACGTCCTCGGCCAACGCCTGATCCTCGGCGGTGTCGTCACCCCCTTCGGTCAGATCCGTGAACTCGGCATCTTCCACCGATTCCCCGGCCTCATCCGCAGGCTTGGCACCTTCGACATCGTCGGCATCCTGCCCGATTTCGCTTTCCTGAGCGCCATCGAGCTTGTCTTCGATCTCGGGGGGCTGCTCCGGATCGTTTTTCTTGTCCTTGGAACTCAAAACCAAATTCCTTCCCTGTCTCCAGCGTGGAGCATATCCCGCGCTACGGTCACGCTCAAGAAATCATCCCCGCTCCGACAGACGCTGAATGAGATCCAGCATGGCATCGGCATCGGGGGTGGGCGCAACTTCCATTCGGGCGCCACTTTGCACTTGTCCTGCCTCGGCAACAGCAGGGCTGATTGCCGCAAGCCGCAATTCAGCGCGCGCGCGGGACAGTTCCGGGGCCAGCAGGCGGGCGCTGCGCGGCGAAAACATCGGGACCAGCACCGGGGCCGGGCCGCTCAGGCAGGTCCGGGCTTCGTCGGTCAGCGGGCGGGGCTGCTGATCATAGACCGCCAGATGCGCCGCCGCGATCCCCAGATCGGCCAGATCCGCCACCAGATCGCGCGCCAGATGCACGCCGCCCAGATGCAGCAGGCGGCCTTCGGGCGGGTGCCGGGCGATCAGGCGCACCAGTCCGCGCGCCTCTCCCGGCCCTTGCAAGGCCTCCAGCCCGATGCCCCGCGCAGCTTCCGCCGTGCGCGCGCCGACGCAATACGCCGGGAAGCGCCGTTCAACGGCGTGCCGGGCAAACACCGCGACCGCGTTTTCAGAGGTGAAGGCCAGGGCCCCGACACCCTCCCAGGTGGCGTCTTGGGTCAAGACGCAAGCCGCAGGTCGTTCGACAATATCCAGAACCGGCGCGATCACGATCCGAAACCTGTCGCCGAACCGCGCCCGCACCTGCGTGGCAAAGCGCGCCGATTGCGCGGCGGGGCGGGTCAGAAGCAGGATCATTGCGGGTCTCCGACGCTGGTGCGGCGGATGCTTGCCGCCTTGCGCCGCCAGTGGTAGCTGGCAGGCATCCCCGACACAACACCACCGATCGCCCCGCCCATGTCTCCTGCCCCCCTCACCCTGCTCGGCCTGGAAAGCAGCTGCGACGACACCGGCGCCGCCGTTGTGCGCGCCGATGCCGAGGGCCGAGGACAGATCCTGTCCAACGTGGTCATCGGTCAGGACGAACTGCACGCAGCCTTTGGCGGCGTGGTGCCCGAGATCGCCGCCCGCGCCCATGCAGAAAAGATCGACGTTGCGGTTGAACAGGCGCTGTCCCGGGCCGGTCTGCGGCTGGACCAGGTCGATGCCGTGGCGGTGACGGCGGGTCCGGGCCTGATCGGCGGCGTGCTGTCCGGCGTCATGTGCGCGAAGGGGCTTGCGGCCGGGGCGGGTCTGCCATTGGTGGGGGTAAACCACCTTGCCGGCCATGCGTTGACCCCGCGCCTGACCGACGGGCTGGCGTTTCCCTACCTGATGCTGCTGGTGTCCGGGGGCCATTGCCAGTTCCTGATCGCCCATGGCCCGGACCGGTTCACCCGCCTTGGCGGCACCATCGACGATGCCCCGGGCGAGGCCTTCGACAAGACCGCGCGGCTGCTGGGCCTGCCGCAACCGGGCGGCCCCTCGGTGGAACGCGCGGCACGGGATGGGGACGCCCGCCGGTTTGCCTTCCCGCGCCCGCTGTTGAACCGTCCGGGATGCGACATGTCCTTCTCGGGGCTGAAAACCGCGGTGCTGCGGGCCCGCGACCAGCTGCTGGCGGCGCACGATGGCCTCTATCCGCAGGACGTCAACGACCTCAGCGCCGGGTTCCAGACGGCAGTGGCCGATGTTCTGACCGAAAAGACCCGCCGCGCGCTGACCGCCTATCTGGACCTTCAGCCCCCCGCCCCGGCCATCGCCGTCGCCGGGGGCGTTGCCGCAAATGACGCGCTGCGCCGCCGACTGTCCACGCTGGCCGCCGAGCACGGCCTCGCCTTCGTGGCCCCGCCGCTGGCGCTGTGCACCGACAACGCGGCGATGATCGCCTGGGCCGGACTGGAACGGTTGCGCGCGGGGCTGACCGACAACGCTCCCCTGATCGCCCGCCCGCGCTGGCCGCTGGACCCGGATGGACCGGCCCTGTTGGGCGGCGGTCGCAAGGGCCCCAAGGCCTGATCGCGAAAGGCGGCTTGTCCCGCCCCGGCCCGCGCCCTAGCCTGCGCCAGACTACATCACACGGAGACCCCCATGCTGCACGTGCTCATCTGCCAGGACAAACCCGGCGCGCTGGAAACCCGCAAGGCCAACCGCGAGGCGCATCTGGCCTATCTCAAGGACACCGGCATCGTCGCCCAGGCCGGACCGGTCCTGAACGAGGCTGGCGAGATGGCGGGCTCCATCATCGTGCTGAACACCGACAACCGCGCCGAGGCCGAAGCCTGGGCCGAAAGCGATCCCTACGCCAAGGCCGGTCTCTTCGCCTCGGTGCAGATCCAGACCTGGAACCGGGTGATCGGCTGATGGCCTATTGGCTCTTCAAGTCCGAACCCTCCACCTGGTCGTGGGACAATCAAGTGGCCAAGGGCGCGGCGGGCGAGGAATGGGACGGCGTGCGCAACTACCAGGCCCGCAACCACATGCGCCAGATGAAGATCGGCGACCGCGGGTTCTTTTACCACTCGCAGAAGGAAAAGGCCGTGGTCGGCATCGTCGAAGTCTGCGCCGAGGCCCATCCCGACAGCACCACCGACGATGACCGCTGGGAGTGCGTCGACATCAAGGCCATCCGCCCAATTGCCAAACCGGTGACCCTGGCCGATTGCAAGACCAATCCGGCGCTGGAAAACATGGTTCTGGTCAACAACACCCGCCTGTCGGTGCAGCCGGTCACCGACGCCGAATGGCGCGCTGTTTGCAAGATGGGCGAAACCGACCCGGACTGACCCACAAACGGGGGGCGGCTCCCGCCCTCTGTCGATGCAAGGCATCTCCGCCGGTTGGGCCCGGCAGCGCCGTGCCGGCGCTGCGCCCGCGCCTGAGCCTCCGGCCGTAAAACCGGATCAACGTCCTGTTTTCTTCTTGGCGAAAATACTCCCGCCGGAGGCAAGAAATCTCTCGCCGCTGCAATACAGCACACGCTCAGGCCAGCGCCATCACCCCATAAGCCACCTGCGCAGCGGTGAAATCCGACACGGCCCCTCCGGGCCGGGGCGCCAGTTCCACTACGTCGCACCCCACCAGCCGCCGCCCCTTCAGGGCATGGGCAACAAGGTGCAGTGCCTGCCAAAATCCCAATCCTCCGGGCACCGGTGTGCCGGTGTCCGGCATCACGGCCGGGTCCAGCCCATCCACGTCGAAGCTGACATAGACCTGCTGCGGGAAGTCTTCGGGCAGACCCACCCCGTGCAGCCCGCCAGTGACCAATTCCTCGGCATCGACGTGGAACACCCCGAACTTGCGACGATAGTCCGCTTCCTGTGCGCACAGGGCGCGAACTCCGAATTGCGCCAGCGCGATGTTGTCCTCCTCGACCAGCAATTGCATGACCGAGGCGTGGGAGTGCCGCTCGCCCTGGTAGGCCACTCGCAGGTCCGCATGGGCGTCGATCTGAACGATGCCAACAGGGCCTTCCAGTGCTGCTGCCACGCCGCGCACCGCGCCATAGCTCAGCGAATGCTCGCCGCCCAGCACCACGGGCACCCGGCCCGCGGCCACCGCCGCCTGCGTGCGGGCAGCAATTCGCGCCATCACGTCGGGCAAAGGGCCGTCACAATCGACCGGCGCTTCGGTGTAGATCCCGGCTTCGCAGGGCTCCACCCCGCGCCACAGGCGCTCCAGCTCGACACTGGCGTCCAGCAAGGCCGCCGGACCGCCGGCCGTGCCCGCGCCGTAGGACACCGTGCGCTCCAGCGGCACCGGGATCACCCGGAATTTCGCGGTTTCGGGGTCGCACTCGGCGGCGCTCAACTCGCCATCCAGAAATGGGGTCATGACGGCTCCTCAGCCCAGCCGCATACGGAAATCGTCATAGCCGAATTCGCGCAGCACATTCAGGTGGTCGGTGTCGGAATTCCACAGGGCAAGCGCCGGCAGCGGCACCCCGTTGAAGGTGTTGGTCTTCACCATGGAATAGTGGGTCTGGTCCAGAAAGGCGAAACGCTCCCCGACCGCAAACTCCGTTGCCGGGCGGAAATCGCCGATCACGTCGCCGGCCAGGCAAGACGGCCCGCCGATGCGGATCTCGCCGCCGGTGCCTTCGGGACGTTCGCCCAGCAAATCGGGACGATAGGGCGCTTCCACCACGTCGGGCATGTGGCAGGTGGCCGACAGGTCCGAGATCGCCAGCGGCACATCGTTCTCGGTGCGATCCAGCACCTCGCCCACCAGGATGCCACTGTGCAGGACCACCGCCTCGCCGGGTTCCAGAAAGACCTCGACGCCGTGCTGGTCGCGGATCCTGCGGATCAGCGCGATCAGCCCCGCGCGGTCGTAATCCGGCTGGGTGATGTGATGGCCGCCGCCCAGGTTCAGCCAGGACAGGCCGTCCAGCCAAGGCCCCACTGTCGGGGCGATCGCCTCCCAGGTGCGGGCCAGCGGTGCGAACCCCTGCTCGCACAGGGTGTGCATGTGCAGCCCGTCGAGACCCGCCAGATCCTCGGCACGGATCTGCGAGACCGGATGGCCCAGGCGCGAACAGGGGGCCGCCGGATCATAGCGGTCAGTCCAGCCTTCGGAGTGCTGCGGATTGATTCGCAGGCCAATTTCCACATCCTCGCCGCTCCGCCGTGCTTCCTCCACCAGTGGCTGAAAGCGCCGCAACTGACCCAGCGAGTTGAAGATCACGTGGTCCGACAGGGCCAGAACCTCCTGCAGATCCTCGGGCTTGAATCCGGCGCTGAAGGTGGCGACCTGCCCGCCGAATTCCTCGCGCCCCAGCCGCGCCTCGTGCAGGCCCGAGGCCGCCGTGCCCGCCAGATAGCGCGTCACCACCGGCGCCAGCGCCGGCATCGAACAGGCCTTGAGCGCCAGGAACACCTGCGCGCCCGAGGCTTCAGCCACCTCGGCCAGGATCTCGCAGTTGCGCGCCACCTGCGCCTCGTCGATCACGAAGCACGGCGACGGCACCGCGGTCAGGTCGAAGCGGGCAAACCGCGCGCGGCTGTCGGCGGCGATATCGATGGGGGGCATGGCGCACTCCAGAAAGCAGGGCCGTAAAATGGGTCGAGCGGGGCCCGGAACAGGCCCCTGGGCCTGTGACCGGCGCGGGCGGGGCTCGATGCCCCGGCCGCGCCGCGCCCTGCCCTAGAAGGCGACGGGGCCGTCCAGTTCCTCGACCTGCCACGGCAGCCCTTGCGTGTTCAGCATGTCCATGAAGGCATCCGGGTCCAGCTGCTCCATGTTCCACACCCCCGGCTCGCGCCAGATGCCCTTCAGCACCATGGCGGTGCCGATCATCGCCGGAACCCCGGTGGTATAGGCCACGGCCTGGCTGCCGACCTCGGCGTAGCATTCCTCGTGATCGCAGATGTTGTAGATGTAGAAGGTCTTCTCGCCCGACCCGTCGGCAGCCTCGCCGGTGGCGATATCGCCGATACAGGCCTTGCCCTTGGTCAACTCACCCAGATCGCTGGGATCGGGCAGCAGGGTCTTGAGGAACTGGATCGGGATGATCTCCTTGCCGTCATGCATCACCGGGTCGATCCGGGTCATGCCGACGTTTTCCAGCACCTTGGCATGGGTGATATAGGCATCCCCGAAGGTCATCCAGAAGCGGGCCCGCTCGATCTCGGGGAAATGGGTCGACAGGCTCTCCAGTTCCTCGTGATACATCAGGTACATGTTCTTCGGCCCGACGCCGGGGAAGTCGAATTCCACCTTGTGGGTCATCGCCGGGGAGGTCTTCCACTCGCCCCCTTCCCAGTGCCGCGCCTCGGCCAGAACCTCGCGCAGGTTGATCTCGGGGTTGAAGTTGGTGGCAAAGGCCTGCCCATTGTCGCCACCGTTGGCGTCCAGCACGTCGATCTGTCGAATGGTCTTCAGCTTGTGCTTGCGCAGCCATGCGGCAAAGACCGAAGTCACCCCCGGATCGAAGCCCGACCCCAGGATCGCGGTCAGCCCGGCGTCGCGGAATTTCTCCTGATAGGCCCACTGCCAGCTGTATTCGAACTTGGCCTCGTCCTCGGGCTCGTAGTTGGCGGTGTCGATGTAGTTCACCCCGGCCTCAAGGCAGGCATCCATCAGCACCAGGTCCTGATAGGGCAGCGCCAGGTTCACCACGATCTCGGCCCCGGTCTGGCGGATCAGCGCCACGGTGGCGGCCACATCCATCGCATCCAGTGCATGGGTGGTCACATCGATGCCGAAGCGTGCCTTCACACTGGCCGCGATGGCATCGCATTTGGACTTGGTGCGGCTGGCCAGATGGATCGGCCCGAAGATATCGGGGTTCATCGCCATCTTGTGCACGGCGACCGAGCTGACGCCCCCCGCCCCTACAACCAGAACATTGCCCATTCGCTTGTCTCCCTCATTCTGGGTCTGCCCCGGGGTCGTCGGACCCGCGGGGCGATCATGCGTTCGTGTTGGCCTATTCGAAATAGGTATAGCCCGACAGGCTGTCCTTGTAGGCCGAAATCAGGGTACGGCGCTCTTGCGAGGTCACGGCGCGTTTGGCCACCGCCTGATCGACGCGCTTGCGGAAGGCCGCTAGACAGTCCTGCGGATCGTATTCCACATAGGACAGGACCTCGGCGATGCTGTCGCCCTCGACCTCGTGCTCCACCGTGAACCCGCCCTCGCCGTCCAGCGCGATGGTCACCACATTGGCATCGCCAAAGAGGTTGTGCAGATCGCCAAGGGTTTCCTGATAGGCGCCCACGAAGAACACACCGATCAGATAGTCCTCACCGTCGCGCAGATCATGCACCGGCAGCGCCTTGTGCATGCCGTCGCCCAGGACGAAGCGCTTGATCTTGCCGTCGCTGTCGCAGGTGATGTCGGTCAGCACCGCGCGCCGGGTCGGAGCCTCGTTCAGCCGCTGCAACGGGATCACCGGGTGGATCTGGTCGATGGCCCAGACATCCGGCAGCGACTGGAACATCGAGAAATTGCAGTGGTAGTAATCCACGTAGTTCTCCAGCTGGTCGCGCAATTCGCTGGCGCCTTCCTGCGCGCGCTCGACCTCGCTGATCCGCGACAGGGTATACAGGAAGGTGCGCTCGGCGCGGCCCATCTGGCGCAGGTCCAGCACGCCGCGCCGGAACAGGGCGCGCAATTCGTCCCGGTAATAGACCGCGTCGTTGAAGCATTCCTGCACCCGGTTGCCATCCAGATAGCTTTCCACCGCCATCAGGTCGGTCAGCAGATGATGATCGCCGTCGCGGGCGACGGGCTTGTCGGGCACATCGTACAGGGTGGCGTCCAGCACGTCGAAGATCAGCATCGACGACAACGCCACCACGAAGCGGCCCGACTCGGTGACGATGGTCGGATGCGCCTCGCCGGCGTCATTCATGGCGTGGGCCACGGTCTCGACCACCGCGAAGCAATATTCCTCGACCGAGTAGTTCACCGAGTTTTCCGAGGGGCGCTTTTCGCCGGTGTAGTCGATGCCCAGTCCGCCGCCCAGATCCATGTAGGTCAACGGCGCGCCCAGACGGCGCAACTCGGTGAAGAAGCGGCAGGCCTCGGTGGCGGTGCGGCGCACGTCGATGACATTGGGCACCTGGCTGCCCAGATGGCTGTGCTGCAGCACAAGACACTCCATCAACCCGCTGTCTTCCAGCCGGTCGATCAGCTGTACCAGCTCATAGGTGCCCAGACCGAAGATCGACCGGTCGCCGGAACTGGCTTCCCATTTGCCGCCCACCGACTGGGTCAGCTTTACCCGCACGCCCAGCAGCGGCTTGGTGTCCAACTCCTCGGCCACGCGGCGGACGATCTCGAACTCGTTGAGGCTTTCCAGCACGATCACGGTGCGGAAGCCCAGCTTGCGCGACAGGATCGCCAGCCGGATGAACTCGTCATCCTTGGTGCCGTTGCAGATGATCAGGCTTTCATCGGCCAGCGGCTGCGCCAGCGCGACGATCAGCTCGGGCTTCGAGCCGGCTTCCAGCCCATAGCCGCGCGCCCGGCCAACCTCGACGATGCGGCTGACGACTTCATGCTGCTGGTTGACCTTGATCGGAAAGACCCCGCGATAGGCGCCCTTGTAGCCGACCTCGGCCATGGTCGCGTCGAAGGCATCGCACAGGCGGTTCAGCCCGTAGTCCAGAAACGACTGTACGCGCAGCTGGATCGGGGTGCCGATGCCACGGGCCCGCAAATCCTCGACGATCATCGGCAGGGCCACCGGAGGGCTGCCCGGCGCCAGCGGATCCCGCAGCCCGACATTGCCGTCGGGCAGGACCGTCACAAGGTCATGTCCCCACGCGTCGATTCCATAGTCGATGTCCTGCACTTCGCCCACCTGACTTGCTCCAACCATCCCGGCACTGTCCGGGAAGCGTGTTGTGGGTGCAACCCCCGTGCGATGCAAGCTTGAAAACAAGTCCGCCGCGCTGGTGCCCGTCCCTGCGTCAACCTGCGCCTGTCCGCCCGTGGGAATACCGGAATATCTTTCCTTCGAAGGGGTTTATTGTTTGCAGCTTGTGTCGGCGGGCCGCTACCCTGACAGCAACGCCGTCGAGTGCAGTATTTGGTCAAGGGATCGGTCATCGTGCCCCAGCTTTGTGTGAAATCCGCCCGCATCGCCGCCACCGGAACGCTGGTTGCCGCCACTGCAGCCCTTGCCGCCACCCCGGCCGCAGCCGCCGTGGCCGGCCTGTCGCATCCCCTTGTCTGGCCGATTCTGCCGATTGTTCTGACCGGACTGTTCTGTGGATTCGTGGCCCTGCGCGGCTATCGCGATTTCGCGGCACTGGCCGGTGTGTTCCTGCTGGGCTCGATGGGCCAGTGGATGCTGGTTCAGGATCAGTACTTCCCGGCGCTGAAGCTGACGCCGCTGTCGCTGCGGGTCGTTTTTGGCCTGGCGGCGCTGGGGCTTCAGGCCGCCGTGACCATCTGGGTGCTGCTTCCCGATATCCGGGTCGGCCTGCTGCGGCGGATCGGCTGGGGCGGCGGGCTGCGGCTGGTCGTGCTGATGGGCGTGCTGGCGCTGTTCGCGGTCTCGCCCACGCTCTACGTCGCCTATGACTTTCTGCCCAGCTATGCGGTGCAGATTTTGCTGTGGGGCGGCCTGATCGGATTGCACCTGTTGACCCTGGGCGGGCTGTTGCTGGTGCCGGGACCGGATCTTGGGCTGCGCCTGCCGGGCTTGATCTTCGCGGCGCTGGCGGTGGCGGGCAGTCTGGCGGTGGGCGTTCTGGCGATGCAGGTGATCCCGCATGTGGGCGACGAGGTGCCCTATATCCTGCAGGCCAAGCTGTACCTGCAAGGCGCGCTGACGGCCCCGGCCCCGCCCGAGGCCCTGCGGCCTGGCCTGGAATACTACCTTCTGGACATCGTGGACGGACGCTGGATCCCGACCACCGCGCCGGGCTGGCCGATCCTGCTGGCGCTGGGGATTGCCGCCGGAATGCCGTGGCTGGTCAATCCGCTGCTTACCGGCGCGACGGTGCTGCTGGCCCGCAGCTTTGCCCTGCGCAGCAGCGGCGCGGTGGCGCAGGCCAATCTGGTGGCGCTGCTGATGGCATTCTCGCCCTGGGTGCTGGCGGTCGGCGGCTCGTACATGACCCATTCGACGGCGGTGTTCATGGCAGTGCTGGCGTGGTGGTGTCTGAGTTGCGGCGGCTTCCTGCGGCATGGCGAGGCGCGCCCGCTGTCAGTGGGTTGGGCCGTGGCCGGGGGCCTGGCCATGGGCTGGCTGTTCGCGACGCGACAATTCGAGGGCGTTCTGATCGGCGTGCTGACCGGGCTGGCCCTTGTGGCGCACCGGCCCTTTGGCTGGCGTCCGATCCTTGGCTATGCCCTGGGCTGCATCGCCACCGGCGCGATCTACCTGATTGCCAACTTCGCGATCACCGGCAATCCGCTGGTGGCGCCGCTGGCCGCCTATCTGGAGGGCTACTGGCCCGACACCCGCAACGCCTTTGGCTTCGGCCCCGACCTTGGCCCGCCCGCGAAAAGCTGGGGCGCGCTTGATTTCCGTCCCGGCCACAGCCCGTTCGAGGGCGCCATCAACACCGCCAACGGGCTGGCATCCCTGAACCGCGAGGCCCTGGGATGGGCGACGGGATCCTTCCTGGCGGCGGGGCTGGCGCTTACCTGGGGCAACTGGCGGCGGATCACCCGGTTCGACCTGTTTCTCGGGCTGGTGCTGCTGGGCACCATCGGCGGCATGTTCTTCTACTGGTTCACCGGCACCTTCTTCGTCGGCCCGCGCTATTGGTACATCGCCTGTCTGCCGGTGTTCTGGATCAGCGCCTGCGGGCTGACCGCCTTCATGTCGCGCGCGCCGGAAGAAACCGCGAAACGCGCCGGCAGCGTGATCTGGGCGTTGTGTCTCAGCGCCCTGATGGTTTTCCTGCCGTGGCGCGGGGCCGAGAAATACCACCAGTACCGCGAAAACTATGCAGGGCTTGAGGCCCTCCACGAAGCAGGCCGCTTTGGCCATGATCTGGTGTTCGTGACGACCCCGGGCGACATCGGCCCGGCCCTGGTGCTCAACGATCCGATGCTGCCCCCCGGCAAGCCGATTTACCTGAAAGACATGGGTGAGGCGCAGAATGCCGCTGCGGCAGCGGCCCTTCCCGATCGCGGGGTGCGCCATGTGACCCTGTCCCCGGACGGGGCGCGGGAACACCCAGCCACCGAAAACTGAAAGGGACGTCGGCGTGAACCATTCATCCGTTCACTGGGCGTTTCCTTTCGCGCTGCAAGACTGGCCGCGCGCAAAAGCCCAACTGGACAAGGAGACCGCCGATGTCGCGCATGCCTGATTTCCTGATCATCGGGGCCGCGCGCGCCGGCACCACGGCCCTGTATGAATACCTGCGGCAGGCGCCGGATGTGTTCATGCCCGACGGCAAGGAGCCGAACTTTTTCTGCTACGAGGGGCTGAACCTGGACTGCCAGGGACCGGGCGCCGATTTCATCAACAATTCGATCACCGATCTGGCCCGCTATCAGGCGCTGTTCGACCCCGCCCCCGAGGGCGCGATCCTGGGCGAGGCCTCGCCGCTGTACCTCTACGAACCCCGTTCGGCCGCGCGCATCCATCATCACGTGCCCGAGGCGCGGCTTGTGGTGATCCTGCGCAATCCCATCGAGCAGGCGTTTTCGCATTTCATGCGCGCCCAAAAGCTGCGGATCGAACCATTGACCGACTTCACCGAGGCGCTGAAGGCCGAGGACAGCCGACTTGCCAAGGGCTGGCAGCCGATGTTCGGCTATTCCAGCTTCCCGCGCTACGGCGAACAACTGGCGCGCTTCCTTGCCCTGTTTCCCCGCGACCAGATCCTTGTGCGCCGCTACGAGGATTTCGACGCAGATCCCGCCGCCATGGTGGCCGAGGTTCAGACCTTCATCGGCGCCGACACCGCGCACCGGCCCGATGTCGGCAAGCGGCACAATGCCGGGGGCGTGCCCCGCAACGCGGCGTTTCAGGATTTCCTGATGAAGCCCAATCCGATCACCGGGACACTGGGCGCGGTTCTGCCGCGCCGCCTGCGCTGGCAGGTGCGCGACTTGATCGCCGGGTTCAACCTGCGCGACCAGCGCCCCGCGATCTCCCCGGAGGCCCGCGCAATTCTGGTGAGTCGCCTGCAGGACGACGTGGCCCAACTGGGCGATCTGTTGGGCGAGGATTTCTCGGGATGGCTGCGCGGGTGAGTCCGCCGACACACTCAAGACCCGATTCGGCCCGCAACCGTGCCGGCGGTCACGCAGACAAGTCCAGAAAACCAACTGGTTGCAGGGTGATTCTGGTGTATCACTCCATTAACGAGGCCACGGTAACCAGTAGATTGTGGCGCCATCGATCGTCAGAATCGGATGTGGTGCGCGGTTTGCACCGCGCCGCAAAGGACAGGGGCCGTACCGACCGGACATTGTAACCATGGCGACCAAACAAAGATTTTCCAAAGGCGTCGCCTGGATGGCCGTGGGCAACTGGTCGGAACAGTTGGTCAATTTCCTTGTGTTCATGCTGTTGTCGCGCCTGCTGGGGGCCGAGTCTTTCGGCCTGCTGACCATGGCCATCGTGCCGATCCTGCTGGGCGAAGGTCTGGTCCGCGAAACCCTGTCGGAATACGTCTTTTCGGCCCGTGACATCACCGATTCGGACATCAACACGGTGTTCTGGGCGCTGGCGGCCTTTGGCGCGCTGTTGTCGCTGATCCTGTTTTTTGGCGGGCCGCTGGTTGCGGCCTTCTATGGCATCAAGCAGGTCCAGTACCTGATGTGGGCCGCGGTGCCGATTGTTTTCACCACAGCGATCACCGCGGTGCCGGTGGCCCTGCTGCGCCGCCAGATGCGCCTGCGCCCGCTGGCCATCCGGGCGGTTGCCGGGGTTGTCAGCGGTGGCATCGTCGGGCTGGGACTGGCACTGACGGGCTTTGGGGTCTGGGCGCTGATCTTTCAGCGCATCGCCCTGAACCTGACCAACGTCGTGCTGGCCTGGCGCGCCGTGGACTGGCGGCCCAGCCTGCAATTCGATCCCCGGCGCCTGCGGATGCTGACCTCCTTCGGCTCGCATGTGATCGGGATGCGTGGCGCGGAAATGGCCAATGCGCAGATGCCCTCGATCGTCATTGGCGCCACCCTGGGTCCGGCCAGCCTCGGGTTCTACACGATCGCATGGCGGCTGGTCGAGATCTGCTCGTTTCTCATCGTTACCCCGCTGCGCATGGCGGCGCTGCCGTCGTTCACCGCGCAGCGCAGCATCGGCAACACCGCTGGCGAGTTGCTGCTGGATATCCTGCGCGTTGCCAGTTTCGTGGCCTTGCCGGCCTTCTTCGGGCTGGCCATCGTCTCGGAACAGGTGGTGGTGCTGTTTGGCGGCGAGAAGTGGCTGCCCGCAGCCCCGGTGTTGTCGGTTCTGGCGTTCTACGGGTTTTTCCTGTGTATCGCGAAGATTGAAGAAGCCTTTGCCTTTGCCTTCGGTCATGTGCGGGAATTGGCCTTCCTGGCCAATGCGGCGCTGATCTCGGGCACGCTGGCCCTTGTTGCGCTGAGTGGGCAGAAGCTGGAATGGATGGTGATCGCCTATGTGGCCACTGCCTATCTGCTGTCGCCGCTGCGCTGGTGGCTGATCGGACGTCATGCCAGCCTGTCGATCTCGCGCCTGATGCGCCCGCATTTCGCCACGCTGTTCGGCGGTCTGATCATGGTGTTGGGTCTTCGGGTGATCGACCCCTACCTTCTGGGGCTTCCCGCCTTCCCGACACTGCTGATCAAGGCCGTGGTCGGCATCGGGCTTTATGCCGGCGTTGCCATGATCACCATGCGCCGGCGGCTGGCCATGACCCAAAGCTATCTCAGCGGCCTGTTCCGGCCTGCCGCGCCCGCTGCTGCTCCCAAAACTCAGGACACGCCCTCATGAGAAGCCTCGACATCCTGATGTTCACCACCTTCTACCCGCCCTATTCCTTCGGCGGCGATGCCATCGGCACCCAGCGGATGGCGCAGGCGCTGGTGGCGCGCGGCCATCGGGTGACAGTGGTGCATGACGAGGACTCCTTCCTGATCCTCGGCGGCAAGCCCCCCGCGGGCGATCCGCCCGACGACGGGGTCATCCGCATCGGGTTGCGCAGCCGCTCAGGCCTGGCGTCGAACCTGCTGACCCAGCAGACCGGTCGCCCGGTGGTGCATGCCGCCCGCCTGCGCGAGATCACGGCGGAACGGGCGTATGATATCACCTGGTACAACAACGTGTCGCTGGTGGGCGGGCCGGGCATTCTGGACTATGGCAGCGGCCTGAAACTTTACGAGGCGCATGAGCATTGGCTGGTCTGCCCCTCGCATGTGCTGTGGCGCTATAACCGGGAGCTTTGCGACAAGAAGGACTGCCTGCGCTGCGTGCTCAGCTTCAAGCGCCCGCCGCAGGTGTGGCGCTATACCGGCTATCTTGACCGGCAGATGGACAAGGCCGATCTGATCGTCGCGAAAAGCGAATTCAGCCGCCGCAAGCATCGCGATTTCGGCCTGCGGCAAGAGATGGAGGTGCTGCCCTATTTCCTGCCCGATCTCGACCACCAGGCCACCGAACCCTTCTCCGGGCATCCCCGCCCCTATTTCCTGTTCGTCGGACGGCTTGAGAAGATCAAGGGCTTGCAAGACGTGTTCCCGGCGATGGACAAATATCCCGATGCCGACCTGCTGATCCTGGGCGATGGCGACTATGCTCCGGCCCTGAAGGATCTGGCAAAGGACAACCCGCGCATCCGTTTCCTGGGCCGCAAGTCCCCGGATGAACTGGCGGCCTATTATCGGGGCGCGCTGGGGCTGATCGTGCCTTCGGTCTGCTATGAGACCTTCGGCATCATCCTGATCGAAAGCTTCCGTCTGGGCACCCCGGTCATCGCCCGCCGCCTGGGCCCCTTCCCCGAGATCGTCGAACATGCCGGGGCCGGCACCCTGTTCGAAACCGAGGACGAGTTGATCGCGGCAATGACGACCCTGCAAGGCAGCGCGCCAGAGCGGGCAGCCCTGTCCGCCGCCGCCCGGCAGGCCTTCACATCCACCTGGCGCGAGGATCGGGTTCTGGCGCAATACGGCGCAGCGTTGGCGCGCGCGGCCCACCGTGCGGGCAAGACCGAACTGGCGCAGGTGCTGGACGCCGGGGCCTTCGAAAACGGCGCCAGCTACGCGGGCGCTTCGGTGGCAATGCGATAGGCGTTGGCCATCACCGGCAGGGTGATGGTGGTGGCAGCGATCGCCGGCAGGACCGAGGCATCCACCACATGCAGCCGCGAGGCTCCCGCCGGCCGCCCAAGGGGGTCCGCCCCCCGCGCGTCTGGCGTTTCGGACATGGGCAGGCTTGCACCCACGTGAAAGCTGGAACCGGGCGCGCCCAGCCGGGTGGCGAAGGGCAGCCCGGCCAACCCCAAGTGTTTCAGTCCCTTGGCCAGTGTACGCCCCGCAGATTGCAGGCGGGCATGGGTGTCTTCGGGCAAGCTGACCTGCGCCTGAAGCCGGCCATCGGCAGCCCGCCGCAGGATAATGCGGGCACAATGATCCGAATGCAGGAACAGTTGTGTCACGATCAGCCGCCGCGCCAGCACCGGCCAGACCGGCGCACTGAAAGGCAGTTTCGCGCCATAGGTCTGCAGCAGATCACGAGCATAGAAATCGTTCCACGTATACACCTGCCCGTGCACCAGATGCGGCGAGACCGCGTCGTCGGACAATTCCACGAACATCTGCGGCAGCGTATGATGCGGCAATCGGTCGGGCCGCCGCCGGTTGGGCCGGATCTGCAGGGCAGGCAGGAACCCGTGCTGGCTTTCGCGAAGGGTCAGGCTGTCGGCTTCGAACCCGGTCGACGCCAGCAGAATCCGCGCCGTTTCCAGAACCCCGGCCGCCAGAAACAGCCGGTCGCCCGACACCCGGCGTCCGTCCGACAGGTGAACCTCGACGCCCGTGTCGGTCTCGTCGATGGCGCGCACGATCTGTCCGGGGCGATGGTCCAGCCGGGGATCGCCCAGCATGTCGCGCAGCGTGTCTGCCGCCGACCACATGGTGCCGGTGGGACAGCCATGCAGGCACAATCCGCACTGTCGGCAATCGGCGCGCACCGCCTGTCGCGCCGCCCCGATGCGAAGGCCCTGCGCCGCCAGTTTGTCGGCGCGTGCCTCCGCCCGCGCCAGCAGCACCCGCGCTTGCGGCGAAGGCGTCAACAGCGACGGCGCTTCGGGCAAGCCGTCGGGCAGAAGGTCGGCCAGCGCATCGCGGCGCGCCGACACTGGCAGGAATCCCAGCACCGCGCGGTAATGCGGCGCCAGATCCTGCGCCGTGATCGGCCAGCCCGCCATGTCGCGCGCCGCATAGGGCAGCACCGCCGTGCCCCAGAGGTTCGACAGCCCGCCCACAGCGCGCGAGGCGCGCAGGGCAACCGGCCCGGCCTCGGCAAAGGTTTCCGCCGCGGGCTCCATCGCGAAATCCGAGCCGAACTTGCGGATCTGACCCGGCGTGGCACCGTACTGACCGGATTTGTAGCGCGCCACATCCACCGCCGCCCACGTCGCGGGGTCTGCGTCTGCCAGCGCGTCACGCGCGCCTGCCTGTTCCGGCTCAAGCGTCTTGCCGCCGTCCAGAAGGATCACCGCGCGCCCCAGCGCCAGCCGCGCCTTCACGGCGGCAATGCCGGAAGGGCCGGATCCGATGACGATATCGGCCACGGGGAAGCCCCTCAGCCAGCCATCTGGGCGCGTTTCTCGGCGATGATGTCGTCGATGATCTCGGACAGGGGCCGCTCGGGCCGGAACCCGGTGACTTCTTTCAGGCGCGAGACATCCGGCAGGCGGCGGTTCATGTCCTCGAACCCCTCGGGATAGACCGTGTCATAGGCGACCAGTTCGATCGACGAGGTCGATCCGGTGGCGGCGATCACCTGCTCGGCCAGCGCCTTGATCGACACTTCCTCGTCATTGGCGATGTTGAACACACGGCCCTGTGCCTCGGGGGTTTCCATCAGCCGCATCAGCGCCTCGATCACGTCTTTCACATGGCCGAAACAACGGGTCTGCTCGCCGGTGCCGTGCACCTTCAGCGGACGGCCCTCCAGCGCGGCCTGCACGAAATTGGGCAGCACCATGCCATAGCGCCCGGTCTGGCGCGGCCCGGTGGTGTTGAAGAACCGCAGCACCACGACCGGCAGATCCTTTTCGCGGGCATAGGCCAGCGCCAGGAATTCATCCAGCATCTTGGCGCAGGCATAGGACCAGCGCAGGTTTTTGGTCGCCCCCAGCGTCAGGTCGTCGTCTTCCGAGAAGGGGAACTTGCGGGCCTTGCCGTAGACTTCCGAGGTCGAGGCCACATAGACCGGCGTCTTGTCGGTCAGGGCTGCGGTCAGCACGTTCTCGGTGCCGTTGATGTTGGTCAGGATGGAGCGGCTGGGTTCCTCCATGATCAACTTGACCCCGACAGCGGCGGCCAGGTGGAAGACCAGATCGGCCTCGGCCACCATCCGTTCGACAAGATCGCGATCCAGAATGTTGCCTTCGGTGAAAGTCACCTTGCCGCTGGCCATCGCGTCCGACAGATTCTCAAGCCGCCCCGTGGACAGATCGTCCAGCACGTCAATGCTGTGCCCCTCGGCCACCAGCCGATCCGCCAGATGCGAGCCGATGAACCCTGCGCCGCCTGTGATCAATACCTTCATGTCACCTGAAACCCTTCAAATCGCCCGTTGCTTCAAGGTCTAGCACCCCGTTTGCCCCGTGGCCAAGGCTGCGTCGTCGCAATCGGGCGGGTTGGTGAATCCGCGGGCGTGCTGCCAGTCCGTTGACCAGAAGCGGGGCGCAACGCCCTGCCCCGCGACCTGACGCCGCGACAGTTTAACCAGATCGCCCTGCAACTCGTGGTTTGCTGCCGGAGTGTGCTAGGGTGGCCCGGTCCCTTTGTTCAACGCCGTATAGTCCCATGAATACCGAGTTTTCGCTTAGCAGCACCCTGAAAGACAAAATCAAATCGGATCAGGCCCATGTGGCCGTGATCGGCCTAGGATACGTGGGGTTGCCCTTGGCCCTGACGGTGCATGAGGCCGGGTTCCGGGTGACCGGGGTGGATCTGAATTCCGACCGCGTGGCGGCGATCAATGCCGGCCAGCGGGTCATCACCTATCTGGCCGAGGATCGCATTGCCACTGCGGTGGCCAGCGGGCGGTTCGGGGCCAGCGACGATTTCGCCGCGATCCGCGCTGCCGACATCATCCTGATCTGCGTGCCAACCCCGCTGGACAGTGCCGGTGACCCTGATCTGGCCTATGTGCGCAAGGCCGGCGCCAGCCTGTCGGCGCATCTGCAACCCGGTCAGCTGGTGGTGCTGGAAAGCACGGTCTGGCCCGGCGCGACCCAGACGGTGCTGCGCCCGCTGCTGGAAGACAGCGGCCTGAGCGCGGGCAAGGACTTCTTCCTGGGGTTCTCGCCCGAGCGCGAGGATCCCGGCAACGAAGTGCATCACACCAACACCATCCCCAAGATCGTCGGTGGCGACGATCCCGCCACCCGCGACCTGCTGAAGACCTTCTACGAAAAGGTCGTGTCCCAGGCGGTGCCGGTGGACAGTTGCGCCATCGCCGAGGCGGTGAAACTGGTGGAAAACACCTTCCGTACCGTGAACATCGCCTATGTGAACGAAATGAAGGTGGCGCTGGACCAGATGGGCATCGACATCTGGGACGTGATTCCCGCCGCCGCCACCAAGCCGTTCGGCTACATGCCCTTCTATCCCGGTCCCGGGATCGGCGGCGACTGCATCCCGGTGTCGCCGGTGTTCCTGTCGTGGCGGGCCCGCGACGTGGGATCCTCGCTGCCGCTGGTCGATCTGGCGCGCAGCTACACAGACACCACCCCGGCGACCATCGCCCAACGGATCATCGCCGATGTGTCGGTCAAGGCCGGTGTGGCGGCGGCGCAAGCCCGGGTGCTGCTGCTGGGCGTGTCCTACAAGAAAGATATCGAAGACAGCCGCGTCAGCCCGGCCATTGCCATCCTGCGTCATCTGGAAGCCGCGGGCGTCACGGTGGACTACCACGATCCCTATTTCCCGGTGATGCCCCTGACCCGCGACGATCCCGATCTGGCGGGCCGTCAAAGCATCGATCTGAGCGCCGGGGCGCTGGCGGGCTATGATGCGGTGCTGGTGACCACGGATCACACCCATGTGGACTACGCGCTGGTGGCCGAACATGCCCGTCTGGTGTTCGACAGCCGCAACGTCTTTGACGGGCGGGGCATCGTGATCGACCGGGGCAAGTTCACCAAGGTCTGACCCCTTCCCGCAATCCCTGATTTCCTTCTCTGACATGGACAAGGCCGCCACGGCGTGGCCTTGTCTGTATAACCGTCTCGCGAGAACTGTCGAAGATGACCGTGCTGAAACGCTATCACGCCGCCGTTGCCCGCCGCAGGTGGAGCCTGCTGCTTGTCCTTCTGGTCGTCAGCATGTTGCTGGAGCCCGCCTTCGGCAAGGCGAACTGGGTGGAAACACTCACGCTTTGTCTGCTGGCCCTGACTTTCATCGGCACCATCCAGTCCGCCAATGTTGCCGGGCAAAAGCAGGTTGTGGGAAATTTCATTGTCGTGATCTGGTTCCTGACCAGTATGGTGGACAGGTTCGGATTTGACACCGGTTCGCTTCTGGCAGTCGAGACCGCCTTTCTGCTGGGTGGCACCCTGTGGCTGGTCTTTACCTATCTGATGCGCGAGCGCGCCGGCAGCTTCGACAGCCTGATGGGGGCCGTGTTCGGCTATGTGCTGTTGGCGTTGGTCTGGTCGGTTCTCTATCTTCACATTGAAAACCTGCGGCCCGGCGCCTTTGCCCTGCGCGACGGTCCCGCCGAGCATGGCCAGCTGGTCTATTTCAGCCTCGTGACCATCACCACGCTGGGCTATGGCGATATTCTTCCGGTGGATCCCCTGGCCCGGATCTGCGCCGGGTTCGAGGCCGCCGTCGGAACCCTGTATGTCGCGGTGCTGATCGGCAGTATCGTGGGGGCGTTTGGCAATTCGGTCCGACCGCGCCACACTTCGTCCTCACGCCCCCCGTCCGATCCGGGCGCATCCGAAAGGCCAGATTCATGACCGACGCTCCCGCCCCCAAACCATCCCGCAGCACGGACGCCATCGCCATCGACGTGGCCATCCGCATGGGGTTTCTGGCGCTTTTTGCCTATCTGTCACTGCGGCTGGTGGCGCCTTTCGCGGCGATCGTGACCTGGTCGGTCGTCCTGGCGGTGGCGTTGCACCCGGTCTATGCGTGGCTGGCGGCCCGTCTGGGCGGCCGCAGGAAACTGGCGGCAACCCTGCTGACGCTGGTCGGGCTATCGGTCATCCTGGGCCCGGCGGCGGCGCTGGTCACCAGCACCGTCCGGTCGGTCGCCGGTTTTGCCGAGAAGATCCGCACCCAGTCCCTTGAATTGAAGGTGCCGACGTGGCTGGCCGATATCCCGGTGATCGGTCCCAATCTGAACGACGCCTGGACCATGTTGACCGGCAATCTGGAAACCTTCCTGCATGACTATGGCGCAACGGTCCTGAACCTGGGCACTCATCTGCTGGAAATCGCCGCCGGTCTGGCGGGCGGCATCCTGCAATTCACCATCTCGATGATCATCGCCGGGTTCCTTTTCCTGCCGGGTCAGAAACTGGCCGACGGCATCCGGCATTTCGGGCGTCGGATCATTGGCGACCGTGGGGCGGGTTTCGTGGACCTGGCCGGTGCCACGATCCGCAACGTGGCGCGCGGCGTGATCGGGGTGTCGCTGCTGCAGGCAATGCTGCTGGGCATCGGTCTGATCGTGGCCGGAGTACCGGCGGCAGGGCTGTTCGCGTTGGCCGCCCTGATCCTGGCCATCGTCCAGGTCGGCGCGGCGGTGGTGATCCTGCCGCTGGTGATCTGGGCCTGGACCTCGATGGGGACGTTGCCGGCCCTGCTGTTCACCGCCTATATGGTCCCGGTCGCCACCGTCGACAACATTCTGCGGCCCATCGTTATGGCGCAGGGTCTGACCACGCCGATGCTGGTGATCCTGCTGGGCGTGATCGGCGGCACGTTGTCCTTCGGGTTGATCGGCCTGTTCATGGGACCGATCGTGCTGGCGGTGTTCTATGAGCTGCTGATGTTCTGGGTGGAAGCCCCAACAGCCAAGGACGCACCGGACAGCGCCCCCCCCACCGAAGACTGACGCCTCAGCGCAGCCCGGTCAGCGCGGCCAGATCCCAGACCGGACGCGGTCCGTCTTTCGGCCCGGTTCCGAACAGGATGCGCCGCGGCACGTAGAACCGCGCGTTGACCGAGGATTGCGCCAGTGTCGGCAGCAAGCCGACCTCGGCCGCCTCGGGCGAGGTCGCCACCAGGACATGACCGTCGCTTTCGGCCATCAGCACCTCGCCTGGCAGCGCAGCCCCCTTGCGCATGATGAATTCTGGCGGCATGTCCGGCAGATCTGTCGAGGTGACGTAGTAATACAGCATGATCGGCGAGGCTGCGCCGCGCACCAGCCCCTCGGTGGCAAGCGCCTGTTCCGAAAAGGCGAGGCTGATCAGATCCTGAAGAACGCGGACATCCTCGGCGTGAAACGCGCCCGGATCGATGGACTCCAGACGCCAGCCGGCGGCAAAGGACGTGCTGGCAGTGTTCGGCGCCCAATCGTCGGGCCGCGCCAGCCACAGGCCCGCCGCCACACCGGCCAGTGCCAGCCCGGTCGCCAGCCGCGGACGCGTCACCACCGGCGCCAGACGCCAGAACACGATCAGCGACAGGATCGGCACCGGCGCGAAATGATGCGGCAACACGCGGTAAGCCTGCAGGTAGAACAGCGCGAAATATCCCAGCGCCACCAGCGACAAGGCCCGCGACAGGCGGTCCTGCCAGAACCACGTCAGCACCGCCAGGCCCGGCAGCAACCCGCAAGGTACCAGCCAGAACCAGAACCGCTCGACCTCGGCGACCGAGACAAAGCGCAACCGGCGCAGCAGGTTGCCCGAACTGAACTCATCCCCCGGCACCGGCAGGCCGAAATGCACCATGACCATTGGTGCCACCATGGTCACCGCCATGGCCGCCACCGTCAGCCCCCCGGCCAGAAACAGGCGCGCCCAGGGAATCGGCCGCCAGACCAGGAACACCGCGCCAAGCCACATGCCGATCAGGCCCACCGCCGAGGGGATCGACAGCAGCAGCAGCAGCAGAAAGGCGAACAGCCAGAGGTATTCGCGCTGCAGGAAGAACCAGATGACCCCCAGCGCGGCCACCACCACCAGCGGTTCGCGCGCCAGCGGCAGGGCAATATCTGCAAACGACGGATGATAGGTGGCGTGCCACCCGAGGGTGGCGGCGAACAGCACCAGCGCCAGACCAAGGGCGACCACCGCCCCGTTGCCAAGCGGCACCGGACGGCGCCAGCGCACCAGCCCCAGAACCGCCACCGTCAGGAAGGACATCTGCGGCAGCACCGACAACCGCGCGGACAATTCGTTCTCGCCGAAAAACCGCAGGGTGAAAGAGCTGAACACCACCGCCGACGAGGTCGACAGCGACGGGTAGGAGGCCATGTTGCCCGCCTCTTTCGGCCAGAATGGCGAGCCGGTCAGGACCATGTTGCGCAGGGAATAATAGCTGTGCACCCCGTCGCCATTGAAGTTCTCCCAGACGAATTTCGGCAGCAGCAGGGCCAGCAGCAGCAAGGGCACCGCCAACAGCGCGGCCATGTCCTGTCCGGCGTTCAGGGCCGCGCCCTCGGGCAATCCGCGACGCGCCACCAGCAGGGCACCGGGCAGCGCCGACAGGATCAGAAACAGACTGAACCCAACCCCGGTCAGAGGCTGGGGCAGCACCAGCGAAACAACACCGGGCGCCAGCGTCAGCCACAGCATCGACCAGATCAGCCCCTTGAGGACCACCGAGGTCATGCCTTGCACAGGTCCCGACAGCCCCAGCGCCAGAAGGATACCCGGTGCATAGATCAGGGCCGAACTGGCCAGCGCGGTGACCACAACCCCCAGATAGATGACCAGCGATCCCTGCCCCACGGGCCGGGTTGTGGCAAACTCGGCCACCGGTCCGGCGAAGGTCGACAGAACGGCCAATATCAGCAGACCAAGGCCAAGCCCGATGCCCAATCCGCCCATCCGATTCAGTGCCTGTGCGCTTTGCAAATCAAGGTTCCCGTCTTGCACGATGGCCGGCGATCCGCGGCGCTCGGGGAGATACATTCATATCCGGATAGTCATCCCTGCCCATTGAGGAAACTCAAGCAGGGCTTTCCTGCCCGCGTCGATGTTTCTCGATTCGGACCCGTCATAACGTGTTGCGGGAAACAACAGGTTTCCAGAATGCCCGACGGACATTGTGCCGCAAAACCGGGCCGACCAAGGATGTGAGAGGGGGAACTGGTAGCGGAGGAGGGACTTGAACCCCCGACACGCGGATTATGATTCCGCTGCTCTAACCAACTGAGCTACTCCGCCAGAGAGTGCGCGCTGACTAAGAGACTGGGGCGGACCCGTCAAGAGTGAAATCCCGAAATCGGGGAAGTTTCTGGGCAGCGCTCTCGCGCGGGTGTGACAGAAGCACAATGGACACCAGCGCTCGCCGTGATAGCCAGTGGTCGGGGCGTTCTGGCCCCGCTCGGACGGAGGCCCCCATGACGCCACAGACCCGCGCCGCCGATGTTCTGGCGCAACGACTTTATCAGGCCGGGTGCCGCCATGCCTTCGGGATGCCGGGCGGCGAAGTGCTGACCCTTGTGGACGCCCTGAACCGCGCCGGGATCGAGTTTGTTCTGGTCAAGCATGAAAACGCCGCCGGCTTCATGGCCGAGGCGGTCTGGGCGCGCACCGGGGCGCCGGGCATCCTGATCGCCACTCTGGGACCGGGGGCGCTGAACGGCATCAACTCGGTCGGCAACGCCCATCAGGACCGCGTGCCGCTGATCGTTCTGACCGGCTGTGTGGACGAGGACGAGGCCCAGACCTACACCCATCAGGTGCTGGATCACGCCGCCGTTTTCGCACCGATCACCAAGGCCAGCCTGCGCCTGTCGACGGGCAGTGCCGATGTGATCGCCGACAAGGCCGTCACCATCGCCACCGAGCCCCGCCCCGGCCCGGTGCACGTCGATGTTCCGATCAGCGTGGCGGTGGCTGCCGCCCCGCCGCCCTCACCCTTCGCGCGGCGACAGCTGGCCTCTCCTGCCGCGCCCGCCGGGCCGGATCTGGACACCGCCCGCGCATGGCTGGCCGAAGCCGATCGCCCGATCATGGTGGTCGGGCTGGACGCCCTGAACGAGGGCGCAGGCGCGGCGGTGCAGACGTTTGCCGAAGCCCATGGCGTGCCCTTCGTCACCACCTATCGCGCCAAGGGGATCGTGGACGAATCGCACCCCCTGTGTCTGGGCGGTGCCGGTCTGTCACCGCTGGCCGATGCCACGCTGGTGCCGCTGGTGCAAAGCGCCGATCTGATCCTGACGCTGGGCTATGATCCCATCGAGATGCGGCCGGGATGGCGCAACATCTGGGATGCCAGTTTGGACCGGGTGATCGAGATCGCCCCGGTGCCCAACCATCACTACATGCATCAATCCAGCCTGACCTTTCAGGCCGGGGTTGCCGAAAGCCTGAAGGCCCTTTCCGCAGGGGCCCCACCCCGTGCCACATGGTCCGACAAGGCGCCGGATGCCGCCAGGGCCGCGCTGGCCTGCGCCTTTCCCACGGGTGCCGACTGGGGGCCCGGCGCCATCGTCGCCACCGCCCGCGCCACCCTGCCGCCCGACACGATTGCCACCGTCGACAGCGGCGCGCATCGCATCCTGCTGTCGCAGATGTGGACCTGCCCCGGCCCGCGCAGCCTCCTGCAATCCTCGGCGCTGTGCACCATGGGCTGCGCCATCCCGCTGGCCCTGGGCGCCGCAATCGTCGAACCGGACCGCCCGGTCGTGGCCTTTACCGGCGACGCGGGATTCCTGATGGTCGCGGGCGAGCTGGCCACGGCACAGGAACGCGGGCTGAAACCGATCATCGTGGTCTTCGTCGATGCCAGCCTTGCCCTGATCGAGCTGAAACAGCGCCAGCGGCAACTGCCCAACAGCGCCGTCGACTTCGCCCGACATGACTATGCCGCCATCGGTCAGGCCTTTGGTGGCCATGGCGTCACGGTGTCCGATCGCGCCGGGCTGCAAGCCGCCCTGCGCGACGCGCTCACTGCCGACCGCTTTACTGTTATCGCCGCAATCTTCGACAAGGAGGCCTATGATGGCCGCATCTGAACCCCGCAGTGCACTGGACGGGATCGTCGTGCTGGACCTTAGCCGTATTCTGGCCGGTCCCACCTGCACCCAGCTTCTTGGCGACCTGGGCGCCACCGTCTGGAAAATCGAAAACCCGAAGACCGGCGGCGACGACACCCGGCAATGGGGCCCCCCCTATGCCCCCCAGGCGGATGGCAGCGACAGCGACCTGTCGGCCTATTTCATGTGCGCCAACCGCAACAAGCGGTCCGTGGCGGCGGACCTCGGCAATCCGGAAGACCGCGCCATGCTGGAAGCCCTGGCCGCCCGCGCCGATATCGTGATCGAGAACTTCAAACCCGGCGGGCTGGTCCCGTTCGGGCTGGATCACCAGACACTTTGTGCGCGCCATCCCGACCTTGTCTATTGCTCGATCTCGGGATTCGGCCACACCGGACCCAACCGTGAAAAGCCCGGCTATGACCTGATGGCGCAGGGCTACGGCGGCATCATGAGCCTGACCGGCGCCGCCGACGGCATGCCGATGAAAGTGGGCGTGGGCATCGCCGATGTGATGTGCGGGATGTATGCCACCATCGGCATCCTCGCCGCCCTGCGCCACCGGGAGACCACCGGCGAGGGCCAGCACATCGACCTGTCGCTGGTCGACAGCCAGATGGCCTGGACGATCAACGAAGGGGTGAACTACCTGACCTCGGGCAACCTGCCCCAGCGGCGCGGCAACGCCCACCCCAACATCGTGCCCTATGAAGTCTTCGAATCGCACGACGGCCATGTGATCGTGGCGGTGGGCAATGACGCCCAGTTCCGCCGTTTCTGCGATTTCCTGAATCTTGCGAACCTGGCCGATGACCCGCGCTTTGCCACCAATCCGGCACGGCTGAAGCACCGCGACGACCTGCTGCCCCAGATCGCCGCTGCCCTGCGGGACCATACCACCGACGCCATTATCGCCGGGCTTGAAGCCCGCAAGGTGCCGGTCGGCCCGGTCAACACGCTGGACCGCGCCCTGGGCTCGGATCAGGCCCAGGCCCGCGACGCGGTGGTCGAGATGCCGGGGCCAGCCGGGCCGGTGCGTCTGCTGGGAAATCCGCTGAAGCTTTCGGCCACGCCGGTCCGCTACGACCACGCGCCCCCCAATTTCGGAGCCGACACCGAGGCACTGAAAGCCTTCCTTTCCGCCAAACAGCCACCCGAATAGGCTGTATTTCGAGGCATCTGGCCGCATCTTCTTCACACGTTCGAACACAAACCCGTTGGTTCGGGCTTCATCGCTGGACAGGCCCGCGATCGCTTCCCACAACTGGAATTGAACAAGGTGGAGACGTGACCGTGCAGACAGATCTTTTTGGCAGCGATGTTTCGTTGGACACCTCCACCGCGGTGGAGGCGTGGAACGCGCTGCAATTGGCCTTTCTGGCGCATGGGGCCTCGGCACCGGATCATCTTGGGGCCACCCTGAAGGCCGCGCCCGAGTTTGCGCTCGGGCACGCCACCAAGGGGCTGTTCCTGCTGTTGCTGGGACGGCGCGAATTGATCCCCACGGCGCGCGAGGCGCTGCAGGCCGCCCGTCAGGGCCGCGCCGACAGCGCCCGCGAACGCGCCTTCATCGACGCGCTGGCCGCCTGGCTGGACGGCAGCCCCGCACGCGCGGCGGACCGGGTCGAAAGCGTGCTGGACACCGACCCCACCGACACGCTGGCGCTGAAGATCAGCCATGCCATCCGTTTCATCCTTGGGCACAAGGGCCGGATGCTGGCGCGGCTGAACACCGCCCTGCCCCTGATCGGCGAAGATCACGCGGCCAGGGGCTATCTCATGGGCTGCCACGCCTTCGCGCTGGAAGAAAACGGCCATTTCGCCGAGGCCCGCAAGTCTGGCGAGGCCGGGTTGGAACGCGCCGCCGACGACGCCTGGGGCCTGCATGCGGTGGCCCATGTGCACGACATGACCGGCGACAGCCGGGGCGGGCTGGCCTGGCTGAGCGGCAAGGAAGCCGCCTGGGCCCATTGCAACAATTTCCGCTTCCACGTCTGGTGGCACAAGGCGCTGATGCACCTGGATCAGGGCGACCACGCCACCGTGCTGGACCTTTACGACCACAAGATCCGGGCCGAGCATACCGACGACTACCGCGATATCTCGAACGCCACTTCGCTGCTGATGCGGCTGGAACTGGAAGGCGTGCCCGTGGGCAACCGCTGGGAGGAACTGGCCGATCTGTCGGAATCCCGCGTCGGCGACGGCTGCCTGATCTTTGCCGATCTGCACTATCTGCTGGCGCTGGTCAGCGATGACCGCGACGCCGCCGCGCACAAGCTGGTGGCGCGCATCGTGGCCGATGGTCAGGCGCAGGCCACTGATTATGCGCCGGTGTTCGACCATCCCGGTGTGGCGGCGGCCCATGGGCTGGAAGCCTTCGGCGAAGGCAACTACGCGCAGGCGTTCCAAAGCCTCACCGCCGCCCGTCCGGCCATGCAGCGGGCCGGCGGCAGCCATGCCCAGCGGGATGTCTTCGAACGCATCACCATCGATGCGGGCATTCGCGCGGGGCAATTGGGCCCGGTCGAGGATATTCTGGCCGCGCGCAGCGCCCTGCGCGACGGGGCCGAAGACAGCTTTGCCCGCCAGCGGCGCGAGATGATCAACGACCTGAGGCGTCCCGCGATGGCGGTGCCCGCCCAGTAACGACCCGGAAAGACCCGATCCCATGAGTGCCCTGAGTTCCGATCCCCCGCAGGCCCGGCCTGCGCAGGCGGCGGCTGCGCCGGCAGCCCGCGTCCGTGATATCCGTCTGGATTTCTATCGCGGCATCGCGATGTTCATCATCCTGATGGCGCATATCCCCTATAACACCTTTACCAACTGGATCCCGGCGCGGTTCGGCTTTTCCGACGCGACCGAGATATTCGTGTTCTGCTCGGGCATGGCCTCGGCCATCGCCTTTGGCCGGGTCTTTGCAGATCGCGGCTGGGGCATGGGGGCGCTGCGCATTTCCTACCGGGTCTGGCAGGTCTACTGGGCCCATATCGGGTTGTTCTTCGCGGTGGCGATGACCCTGGCCGCGCTGGACGCCACGGGCCTGTTCGAGCGCGACTATATCGGCGACCTGAACCTGTATCCGTTCTTCGTCGACAATACCCAGCAACAGCTGATCGGGCTGATGACCCTGCGCTACGTGCCGAATTACTTCGACATCCTGCCCATGTACCTGGTGATCCTGGCCATGATCCCGCTGATGATGGGTCTGGCGCGGATCCATCCGTACCTGGCCCTGGGCGCCTCGGCCGCGATCTGGCTGGTGACGCAGACCGGCGCGCTGTCGCTGCCGGCGGAACCCTGGACGGATCGCGAGTGGTTCTTCAACCCCTTCGGCTGGCAATTGATCTTCTTCACCGGCTTTGCCTTCATTCGCGGCTGGCTGCCCGCGCCACCGGTGCGCAAGGATCTGGTGCTGCTGGCGGTAGTTCTGTTGCTGGTGACCATCCCCTTTGCCCGCTGGCAGATCTTTATCCATGTGGACTGGATCAAGGACTGGCGGGCCGACTATCGGGTGCTGATCGCCAAGACCGACTTCGGGCTGCTGCGCTATGTGCACTTCCTGCTTCTGGCCTATGTGTTCTGGGTGCTGGCGGGGCCCGGCGGGTCGCACATCCGCGCCCATGGCACCGGCCTTGCGGCGCGGGCCTGGGGCTTTGTCCTGAAATGCATCCTGAAGGTCGGGCAACAATCGCTGGCGGTGTTCATCACCTCCATGTGGCTGGCGCGGGTCCTGGGCGCATGGCTGGACGTGATCGGGCGCACCACCCCGAACTTCTGGCTGGTCAATCTGACTGGCATGGCGCTGATCACCCTGACCGCCTTTGGCGTGGCATGGATCAAGGGCCAGCCCTGGCGCAAACCGGCCTGAGGCCCGCAGGCGCGGGCGCGCTCAGTCGCCGCCCGCGTCTTCGATCCAGTCCAGCACCAGATCAGCCCAGCCTTTGGGCACCGTGTGGCCGCCGTCGAACAACGCGAATTGCAGCGCCGCCCCCTCGGCACAATCCGACCAGCGGCGCAGCAAGAACCCATCGGTCTGCCCTGTGGTGCTGGCATCGGGACGTGCACAGCCGTTGGCGGAACGCCAGATGCTCATGGCCTCGAACACATCGCCTTGCAGGAACCGGCCGCCGCCCAGGGGGCGGCCTTCCAGCGGCACGGTGGTGTCGCGCCAACCGTGGGTCTGGAACAGACGGACCGGGCCCTCGCAGGTCTCGGGATGCGGCCGCCAGAACGTGCCCGCCACCGGCGCATAGGCCGTGAAAGCCCGAGGCGTGTCGCAGGCCACATAGGTGGCCATGAAGGCGCCGTTGGAAAACCCGCCCAGCACGACCTGACCGGGATCAAGACCAAAGCGGGCCGCCGCGTCATCGCGCACCTGTGTCAGGAAGGCGGCATCGTCGCGCCCGTCCGGGTTGCGCCCGCGGAAGTCCCAGCGATAGCCCGCCCGGTTGCCCGCCATGGGCGAACCATTGGGCGCGATCACCGCCCAGCCCCGCGCCAGAAACGGGGCCGCCACGGTCGGCGTGCGCAGGCTGCCCGCGCCAGTTCCGCCATAGCCGTGCAGCCAGATCAGGGCCGGGATCGGCCCCTCGACCGCCTCGGGCAAGGCCACGTGATAGGTGCCGCCATCGATCTCGCAGACGGCCCCCGGATCGGAACAGGCCGAGGCCGCGCCACCGCACAAGGCAACCGCAGCCCCCAGCAGCAACGCCGCGCGCGCCCTCATCCGGGTACCTGCCGCACCGGCAGGCCGCGCGCCACCCAGCCGGGGCCGGCGCGCGAGCCGACCATGCCTTCGGGCACATCCACAAGATTGGTCAGCCCCTGTTCGGCCAGCCGCGCCGTCAACTGGCTGGACCGCACCCCGCGCGCGCAGATCAGCGCGATGGGCCTTGCCGGATCGGCAGCGGTCAGCCGCGCCAGGGCCTCGGTGAAATCGGGGCGGCGCATGTCCAGCGGCATCGCCCCCGCGCCCACGCCGGTGGCGGCCCATTCATCGGGGCGGCGAATGTCGATCAGGAAGATCTGGCCTGCGGCGGCCAGATCATGCGCTTCGATCGGGGTGATCTGCCGTCCGTCGAAGGGTCGGCGCAGGATCCATGCGTACCAGCCCCCGGCGGCAAGGGCTGCGCCGCTGAGCCCGCCCAGAAGCAGGGTTCGCCGCGATAACGGGCCGCCCGGTCGCAGTCGCATGATGCCTTCGCCTCCCTGGCCAATGGCCGCCTGTCAGTTCGCCTGCGGCGCGTCGGACGACCACTTGGGAATGGTGTTGCCCGAGGCCGGGGCCTCTTCCAGCCCGACCCAGTTGCTTTCGGACAGTTGCAGGTTACCCGGAATATCCTCTTCCCAGAAGCCCACAACGGTCTGGGTGATGTTCAGGTACAGCTTGCCGTCCACGATCCGCCACAGCGTCGGATTGCCCGGCACCTTGCCGCCCTTGGCCACACCATAGGCGCAGTGACCATCGTATTGCGGCAGGTATTTCTCGGGATCTTCCAGGAAGGCGGCGCGATTGGCGTCGGAGGCAAAGGCGAAGGTGGCGCCGTTGTAGTCGGCGGTCAGGCTGGCACGCCCCTTTTCCGGGGCGGGCTGGGACTGGCCGACCGCGACCTGATCGAGGGTCCAGTAGGACACCACGTCATAGCCTGACACGGCATAGCCGGTTTCATCGATGAACTGCTCACCAGCCCAGAGCGCCGAGGTGGCAGTCGCGGAAAAGGCCAGGGCCAGAAGGGAAGTGCGGAACATGGGGGATCTCCATCTTGTCAGGGTCGAACGTTGAATACCTGCTCAAGGGGGGCTGCGCATCCCACCCTCCCGCGACTGTGAAGGGTTGTGTGTGCGGGCCAAAGGTTGGGTACGGCAACCGCCTGCTGCGGCCCCCGCGCACCGCCCCTTGCCAGCCCCGCGCCCCTGCCCTAGAACCCGTTCCGTTGACAGCAGGAGAGACAGGATGCTCGACCTCACCTATGAGGCCCCCAAGCCGAAAGTGATCGCAGGCGCCAAGCAGGACTGGGAGCTGGTGATCGGCCTTGAGGTGCATGCGCAGGTGTCCTCCAACGCCAAGCTGTTTTCCGGCGCTTCGACCCAATTCGGCGCCGAGCCCAATTCAAACGTCGCCTTTGTGGACGCCGGGATGCCAGGAATGCTGCCGGTCATCAACGAGGGCTGCGTGGCACTGGCGGTCAAGACCGGGCTGGGCCTGAAAGCACAGATCAACCTGACCTCGGCCTTCGACCGCAAGAACTATTTCTATCCCGACCTGCCGCAGGGCTACCAGATCAGCCAGCTGTATCACCCCATCGTGGGCGAGGGCGAGGTGCTGGTGGACATGGGGCCGGGCGTGGCCCGTCTGGTGCGGATCGAACGCATCCATCTGGAACAGGACGCGGGCAAGTCGATCCATGACATGGACCCGCACATGTCCTTCGTGGACCTGAACCGCACCGGTGTTGCGCTGATGGAAATCGTCAGCCGTCCCGACATTCGCGGCCCCGAAGAGGCCGCCGCCTATGTCAGCAAGCTGCGCCAGATCCTGCGCTATCTGGGCACCTGTGACGGCAACATGCAGAACGGCAACCTGCGCGCCGACGTGAACGTCTCGGTCTGTGCACCGGGGGCCTATGAGAAATACCAGGCCACCCAGGATTTCAGCCATCTGGGCACGCGCTGCGAAATCAAGAACATGAACTCGATGCGCTTCATCCAGCAGGCCATCGACCATGAGGCCCGCCGCCAGATCGCCATTCTGGAAGACGGCGGCAAGATTGTGCAGGAAACCCGCCTGTATGACCCGGACAAGGGCGAAACCCGCTCGATGCGGTCCAAGGAAGAGGCGCATGACTATCGCTACTTCCCCTGCCCCGACCTGCTGCCGCTGGAAATCGAACAGGCCTGGGTGGACGAGATCGCCGCGACCCTGCCGGAACTGCCCGACGAGAAGAAGGCGCGCTTCGTGACCGAATTCGGCATGACCGAATACGATGCCGGCGTGCTGACCGCCTCGGCCGAAAGTGCGGCCTATTTCGAGGAGGTCGCCAAGGGCCGTGACGGCAAGCTGGCCGCGAACTGGGTCATCAACGAATTGTTCGGCCGCCTGAAGAAGGAAGACCACGACATCACCAAAAGCCCGGTCTCGGCGGCGCAGCTTGGCGGCATCATCGAGTTGATCTCGAAAGGCGATATTTCGGGCAAGATCGCCAAGGATCTGTTCGAAATCGTCTATACCGAAGGTGGTGATCCGGCGCAGATCGTCGAAGATCGCGGCATGAAGCAGGTCACCGACACCGGCGCCATCGAGGCCGCCGTCGACAAGGTCATCGCCGAGAACCCGGCACAGGTGGAAAAGGCCCGGCAGAACCCGAAGTTGGCGGGCTGGTTCGTCGGTCAGGTCATGAAGGCCACCGGCGGCAAGGCCAATCCCAAGGCGGTCAACCAGATCGTGGCGGCCAAGCTGGCACAGTAATCCGCCCAATCTGTCCCTGAAAATGCCGGGCCGTCCGCAAGGGCGGCCCGTTGCCGTTCAACCCTCGGCCACGGGATGCAGAATCACCCGGCGGCCCAGCGTGACGACCCTGAAACAGCGCCGGTCGGCAGCGCGGCGCAGGTCCGCCTCCTGCAAAGATGCGCAGAACCGGCCCCGGCGATAGTCCCAACTGCCGACGAAAGGCTTGCCCAGATAGGTGCCGACCAGCAGGCCGTCAGGCTCGACCGTGACATCGACCCCATCGCCGCGCAGTTGATAGCCCGCCACCGCCTTGCGGAACGCCTTGCCGCGATCCAGTTCCTGATGCCCCGGCTGCACCGGCGCGTCAGAGGACAGAACCACGGGATCAGCTGGGCCACAGGCAGAAAGCACGGCACACAACAGACTTGTTGAAATCTGAATCTTCATGGAACCCCGGACCTTCCGGCAAGACCGGAACCGGCTTTCCGCCCGCGTCGAAAGTATCGCGAAAAGCCCTGACGCGGGGCCAGTTTCGGCGGAAATGGTAAATGAAGCCCTTGCCCGCCCCCCCCTTTGGCACGGCCCGGCCCTGTGACCTCAACGCGACGGCTGGACGCGCGTTCGCTCACGCGACATGTTGGGGCCTTCCCGCGGGGCATCTGAGGCCGATAATTGCCCGGCAACGCCAAGAGGTTCCCAATGTCGCATTTTGAGTACAAGGTCACCCCCGCCCCCGCCCGTGGCGTGAAAGGCAAGGGCGGCAATGATGCCAGCAGCCGCTTTGCCGCGACCCTGTCCGAGGCACTGAACCAGGAGGCCAGGGACGGCTGGGACTTCCTGCGCGCCGAGACCCTGCCCGTTGAAGAGCGGCAGGGACTGACCGGCACCAAGACCGTGTTCCGTTCGATGCTGGTGTTCCGCCGAAGCGTGGATATGTCCGAGGACGAGGCCACCAAGGCCGCGCTGCGGTTGCTGGAAGATCGAACGGATGATCGAACCGAAGACCGCGCGGAAGACCGAACGGACGAAGGCTGAGCCCATGGCCACCCCGGACAAGACGCGTGACCCCGCCAAATGGGTCTTCCTGACGACCCTGACCCTGTCGGTGCTGGCCGTCACCTTTCTGGCGGGGCTGTACCTGGCCCACAGCCGCCACCCGCTCTACCGATCCTTCATCGGCTTCACCAAGAAGGTCAGCCTTGTCTTCGAAGAGCGCGAGAACCTTGTTCCCGACGGCGAGCCGATTCATTTCCTGCAACCGGCGCGCAAGCCCGGCGACGGGGTAACGGTCAACAGCCTGCCCGACGACGGTGCCACCATCCTGATCGCGGGCTTCTTCGACGGCGGCAACGCGGCCCGGCTGATGCGCCGCGACGGCACCCTGCTGGCCGAATGGCCGCTGCGCTTTTCCGAGCATTTCCCCGACCCGGCGCATCTGCGTTTTGCCCCGGCCACCGACCGCAACATCGACACTCACGGCTCGCTGGCGCTGCCCGATGGGTCGCTGGTGTTCAACTGGGAATACGGCGGCAGCGTGAAGCTGTCGCGCTGTGGTGACGTGACGTGGACGGTGCCCGAGATCACCCACCATTCCATCGAACAGGCCGAAACGGGCGGCTACTGGGTGCCGGGACGCGCCTATCTGGGGACGGATACCGCGGATCTCTATCCCCCCGTCACCCGGCTGCAGAAAAAGGTCGCCTATCCCGAGGATCTGATCCTGCGGCTGGATAGCGACGGCAAGGTCATCGAACGCAAGTCGGTCCCTGAAATCCTGTGGGACAACGAGCTGCAGGGGGTGATGACCGCCGGCGGTTTCAGTTTCGATCCGCGCAACGACTGGGAAGACGAACTTGTCCACGTCAACAAGATCACCGAGTTGAGCACCGAACTGGCCCCGGCCTTCCCGATGTTCGAGGCAGGCGATCTGATGCTGTCGCTGCGCACCCATAACCTCGTGTTCGTGGTCGATCCCGACGACTGGCACGTCAAGTGGCACCAGACCGGACCCTGGCTGCGTCAGCATGATCCCGAGTTCAGCGCGGATGGCACCATCACGGTGTTCAACAACAACCGCTTCCTGACCGACCTCGGCCCGCTCGACCGCTCCCTGCCCGACACGCCGATGGTCAGCAACATCCTGCGCATCGATCCCGAGACTCGCGCGACTTCGATCGCGGCCGGAATGGCGCCGGGACAGGCGTTCCTGTCGGTGATCCGGGGCAAGCACGACCCGGTGCCGGGCGGCGGCTTCATCATCACCGAATTCGAAGGCGGACGCGCCTTCCAGACCGACGCCGAGGGCCGGGTCGTCTGGGAGTACCTTAACCGCTATGACGAGACGCAGGTGGCCGAGCTGACCGAAGCCCGGCTCTACCCTGCCGATTATTTCACCGTGACCGACTGGAGTTGCCCGCCACGCTGACCGCGATCAGGCATCGATCTCTAGCGCCAGCGCGTGGATACGCGCCAGAATATCCTTGCCGATGGCCGCATGGACCGCGCGATGCCGCTGCAATCGGCTCATTGCCGCCAGTTCGGCTGCGGCAATTTGGACACGAAAGTGACTTTGGCCACCCTCCTGATAGCCCGCATGTCCGCGATGCATCTCACTTTCATCAACAACTTCCAGACGTTCCGGCCCGAAGGCCTGTGAAAGCCGCGTCTCGATTTCCTCGGCAACCGTCATTTTCGGTTCTGCCCCCTTTTTCTTGGCGTCAGAAAGGTTAAACTCTGCGGCCTTCGAAGAAAACGGTCTTGCGCGAGTCGGACAGGAGTATGCCCATGGCAAAGAGTGATCCTTTTGGTTTTGACATGTCGGTGTCCTCGGCCAAGAAAAAGCGGACCCGTGGCAAACGCGGCATGTCCGGGGCATTCGAAACCTCGACCCGCGTCTGCGAATTTGACGGTTGCGATCTGGCTGGCCAGTATCGTGCTCCGAAATCGCCCGATCACCTGGACGAGTACCTGTGGTTCTGCAAGGACCACGTGCGCGAGTACAACCTGAAATGGAACTTCTTCAACGGCAGCACCGAAGAGGAAATGAACGCCCAGATCGACAAGGATCGTGTCTGGGACCGTCCGACCAAGCCCTTCGGAAAACCCTCCGAGGAACAGCGCGCCTGGTCGCGGCTGGGCGTGGACGACCCGCATCAGGTGCTGGGCGAGAACGCCACGCAGAACCCCGGCAAGTCGATCACCGGAACACGCCGCCTGCCGCCCACCGAGCGCCGCGCGCTGGAAATCCTTGAAGCCAAGGACCACTGGACCAAGATCGAGATCCGCAAGCAGTACCGCAGCCTGATCAAGATCCTGCACCCGGACATGAACGGCGGCGACCGCTCGGACGAGGATCGCCTGCAGGAAGTCGTCTGGGCCTGGGATCAGATCAAGGAAAGCCGGTCCTTCCGGGACTGAGCCGCCACACCGGGCAAGGCGCAACCTGCCGCCCCGACATCGGACAGGTTGTATGCCCGCTCCCACGCCCCTTCCCGCCCTGATCCTTGGCGCTGGCGCCGCCGGCCTGATGTGCGCAGCCCACGCCGGACCGGGTGCTGTGGTGATCGACCACATGGATCGCCCCGGCGAGAAGATCCGCATCTCGGGCGGCGGACGCTGTAATTTCACCAATATGTACGCGGGGCCGCAGAATTTCCTGTCGGCCAACCCGCATTTCGCCAAGTCCGCGCTCAGCCGTTATACGCAATGGGATTTTGTCAACCTGATGGCGCGGCACGGCGTGACATGGCACGAGAAGACCCTTGGACAGTTGTTCTGCGACGAGAAATCCGAACGGGTGATCCGGCTTCTGCTGGACGAAGTTGCCGCCGCGCAGGCCGAGGTCTGGCTGAAGACCGAGGTGCGCGAGATCGCCCATGTGGACGGGCAGTTCCGGGTCGATCTGATCCGCGACGGCCAACCGCTGACGGTCACGACCCGCGCGCTGGTGGTGGCCTCGGGCGGCAAGTCGATCCCCAAGATCGGCGCCACCGGTCTGGGCTATCGCATTGCCGAGCAGTTCGGCCATGCGCTGACCAACACCCGCCCCGGCCTTGTGCCGCTGACCTTCGGCGACAGTTTCAGCGATCTGGCAGGGGTGGCCTGCCCGGCGCGCCTGTCGTGTAACGGCACCAGTTTCGACGAAGCCCTGTTGTTTACCCATCGCGGCTTGTCGGGCCCCGCGATCCTGCAAATTTCGAACTTCTGGCGCGAGGGCGAAGATATTTCCGTGCGCCTGTGCCCCGATCTGGATTTCCTGGGCAGCCTGAAGGACGAACGCCAGCGCGCCGGGCGTCGGGACGTGGAAACGGTTCTGGCCGGACTTCTGCCAAAACGGCTGGCCGCGCAGGTGGTGCGCGACAGCGGGTTGAAGGGGCGGCTGGCCGATCTGTCGGACGCCGCCCTTGCCCCGCTGCTGGACCGGTTGACCGACTGGCGCCTGCGCCCCACCGGCACCGAGGGCTACCGCAAGGCCGAAGTCACGCTGGGCGGCGTCGACACCGCCGGTCTGTCGTCGCGCAGCATGGAATCGCGCACCGTGCCGGGACTGCATTTCATTGGCGAGGTTGTCGATGTGACCGGCTGGCTGGGCGGCTACAACTTCCAGTGGGCGTGGTCCTCGGGCTGGGCGGCGGGCACGGCAATTGCCGCGCGCGGCCCGGACTGACACGCCCCCGGCGCCCTCTTCGGGCCGACCTGCCTCTTGCACGCGGCGGGGATATGTTGCACCACGGCGCAATGTATTGAAGCGGCACGATGGCGGACGAACTATGGATGTGAACAGCAAACCCACGGAAAATATCTCGGTCCGCGATGTGTTCGGCATCGACACGGACATGACGGTCAAGGCGTTTGCCGACCGATCCGACCGAGTACCGGATCTGGATCCGACCTATAAGTTCGATCCCGACACCACGCGGGCGATCCTTGCCGGCTTTGCCCACAATCGCCGTGTGATGATCCAGGGCTATCACGGCACTGGCAAATCGACCCACATCGAACAGGTGGCCGCACGCCTGAACTGGCCTGCGGTCCGGGTCAACCTCGACAGCCACATCAGCCGCATCGACCTGATCGGCAAGGATGCGATCAAGCTGCGCGACGGCAAGCAGGTGACCGAATTCCAGGAAGGCATCCTGCCCTGGGCGCTGCGCAACCCCTGCGCCATCGTTTTCGACGAATACGACGCCGGGCGCGCCGACGTGATGTTCGTGATCCAGCGGGTTCTGGAACATGACGGCAAGCTGACGCTGATGGATCAGAACGAGATCCTGACCCCGCACCCGTCCTTCCGCCTGTTTGCCACCGCCAACACCGTCGGTCTGGGTGACACCACGGGCCTGTATCACGGCACCCAGCAGATCAACCAGGCGCAGATGGACCGTTGGTCGCTGGTGGCGACGTTGAACTATCTCAGCCACGACGCCGAGGTGATGATCGTCCTGTCCAAGGCCCCGCATTACAACACCGAGGCCGGGCGCAAGACCGTCAGCCAGATGGTCACCGTCGCCGATCTGACCCGCACCGCCTTTACCAATGGCGAACTGTCCACGGTGATGAGCCCGCGGACCGTCATCACCTGGGCCCAGAACGCCGAGATCTTCCGCGATGTGGGCTATGCCTTCCGCCTGAGCTTCCTGAACAAATGCGATGAGCTGGAGCGTCAGACCGTTGCCGAGTTCTACCAGCGCTGCTTTGACGAGGAACTGCCCGAAAGCGCTGCCAGCATCAGCCTGGGCTAAGTCCACCCCTTATAGTGTCTGTGACGGCCCGCGCCTTGTCGCGGGCCGTTTTGCGTCCTGCCCATGCCCGCGCGAAACTTGTCGCGGCTCCGGCCCTGTCCTACGACTGGGGAATGGATGAAATCGAACTGAAATTCGTGTCCAGCGCGGAACAGACCGCCGCGCTGTGTACGCAGGTGCCCGGCCTGCCGGGTCTGGTCACGCCGCCCACCACCCGGCTGCTGCGCAGCATCTACTATGACACGCCGGATCAGGTGCTGCGCCACAACGGTATTGCCCTGCGGCTGCGGTTCGATGGGGCCGGATGGGTCCAGACCGTCAAGGCCAAGAACAAGCGCCACGGCGGGCTGCACACCACGCAGGAATCCGATTGTCCGGCGGACGGCGAAACCCTGCGCCTCAAGCTGATCCCTGACACCGGCCTGCGCGACCGCATCACCGCGCTGTGCCGCCGCCGAGATCTGGCGCCGATCTGCGAAACCCGGATGGAACGGACCGCCGCCCTTGTCGACATCGCCGCCGAGGGCCGCGTGGAACTGGCCATCGACCGCGGAGAAATCCGGGCCGGGGAGCGCTGCGAACCCTATCACGAGGTCGAACTGGAACTGGTGCGCGGCGAGATCTCGGCCCTGTTCACCCTGACAGCGCGGCTGTTTCCCGAAGGCGGGCTGCGGTTCGCCCCAATCTCCAAGGCGGCACGCGGCTACATGCTGGCCGCCGAAGGCCGCATTGCCGAGCCGCCAGCCCCTCGCCACGCCCATCCGGTGCTCCTGACCCGCAAACAGACGGGCCAGACCGCCGCCCGCGAGGTGCTGCGCGAGTGTTTCGACCAGATCACCCAGAACATCGACACATTCCGCGACAGGGATGATCCCGAAGGCGCGCACCAGTTGCGCATCGGTCTGCGTCGCTTTCGCAGCGCCAGCGCCCTGTTTCGCCCGGTCATCGGCCATCCGAATCTGACCCGGCTGCGCGCCGAGGCCCGCTGGCTGAGCCGGGAGGTCGGGCTGCTGCGCGATCTGGACATGGCACTGACCGATCTGCTGGCGCCCGAGGCCGAAGCCTGCCCCGAAGAGCCGGGCTTTGCCCTGCTGACCGACCTGCTGGCGCCCCGGCGCCAGACGCAGCGCGACAGGGTGCGCGAGGTTCTGACCTCGGCCCGGACGCAAGCCTTCCTGCTGGACCTGGCCCGTTTCATCGAAACCCGTGGCTGGTTGCGTCCGGATGATTTCGCCCAGGACTACCGCCTGTCGCGACCGGCCAAAAAGCTGGTCCGCCGCGCGATCCACAACCGTTGGAAAGCCTGCGAGACACGCGCCGAAGGGATCGAAACCCTGTCCATCGATGCCCGCCACGCCTTGCGCAAGGAATTGAAGAAACTGCGCTACGCGATGGAGTTCCTCGCGCCGCTGCTGCCCCGAAAACGCACGAAATCCGCGCTGCGGCGGCTGAAGCGATTGCAGGATGTCTTCGGCGAGCTCAACGATCTGTCCACGGTCGAAAGGCTGTTGCTTGCACCCGATGCGCCGGGACGCAGGGATCCGGACGTGCAGCGGGCCGTGGGGCGCGTGCTGGGCAGCCACCGGGTACGGGCAGACCTGCGTTGGGCCGAGGCCCAGCACCTGTGGCAGGACCTTCGCGCCCACAAGCCCGGCCCCTAGACCTTTGCCGCGCCCGCGCGCCGCCTCTGGTCAAGCCTCGCCGGACAGGACATAAACGGGGCAACGGCCCGGCCTGACCGGCGCCATCCCTTACCGACCCGCTGCCGAGGCTGTCATGTCTGCAAAATCCGACAATCCCGCCGATCCGTTCAAGAAGGCACTCGCCGAAGCCACGCGGGTTCTGGCCGATGATCCGGACATCGGCGTCAGCTTCTCGGTCGATCCCTCGGGGATGACCGACGACAACATGCGCCTGCCGCAGGTCAGCCGCCGCATGACCAAGGCCGAGGTGCTGCTGGCCCGCGGCACTGCGGATGCCTATGCCATGAAGCGGCGCTATCACAACGCGGTCACCCACGCGCGCTATACCCCAGAAGGTCAGCTGGCGCGCGATATCTACAACGCGCTGGAAACCGCGCGCTGCGAGGCCGTGGGCGCCCGCGCCATGCCCGGCACCGCCGGCAACATCGATGCCAAGATCGCCACGGAAGCGGCCAAGAAGGGCTATGGCCAGATCGAGGAAATTGCCGACGCGCCCCTGTCGGTCGCGGCGGGCTATCTGTTGCGCCACCTGGCCACCGGGCGGCCTTTGCCCGAAGGGGCCGACAACGTCATGGACCTGTGGCGCGGCCAGATCGAAGCCAAGGCCGGCACCACCCTTGAGGGGCTGGAAGACTGCCTGACCGACCAGACCGCCTTTGCCCGCTTCGCGCGCCAGATCATCACCGATCTGGGCTATGGCGACCAGTTGGGGGATGACCCCGAAGGGCCGGATGAAGATCAGGAGGACGAGGCCTCCTCCGAAGACGATCAGGATCCCGACAGCACCCCGTCAGAGGACGAGGACAGCGAAGAAGACAGCGACGCCGCCCCCGAGCAATCGCAGGAGGATGCCGGCGATGCCTCGGAAGCGCAGGTCACCATGGATCAGATGGCCGATGCCGAGATGTCCGAAGAGTCCGACCTGCCCGACGGCGACGCGCCGCTGGACCCGCCGCCACCCGCGCCGGTTTCGGATGCCGATCCCGATTATCGCGTCTTCAGCACCCAGTACGACGAGGAAATCCGCGCCGAGGATCTGGCCGAACCGGTCGAGTTGGAACGCCTGCGCGCCTACCTTGACCAGCAGCTGGAGCCGCTGAAAGGGGCCGTCAGCCGTCTGGCCAACAAGCTGCAGCGCCGCCTTCAGGCCCAGCAGAACCGCAGTTGGGAGTTCGACCGCGAAGAGGGCATTCTGGATGCCGGGCGACTGGCGCGCGTGGTTGCCAACCCGACCACCCCGCTCAGCTTCAAGGTCGAGAAGGACATGGAGTTCCGCGACACGGTGGTGACGCTGCTTCTGGACAACTCCGGCTCGATGCGTGGACGCCCGATCTCGATCGCGGCGATCTGTGCCGACGTGCTGGCCCGGACGCTGGAACGTTGCGACGTGAAGGTCGAGATCCTGGGCTTCACCACCCGCGCGTGGAAGGGTGGCCAAAGCCGCGAGGACTGGCTGAACGAAGGCCGCCCGCAACAGCCCGGTCGCCTGAACGACCTGCGCCACATCATCTATAAATCCGCTGACGCACCATGGCGGCGGACCCGGCCCAATCTGGGACTTATGATGAAGGAAGGGCTGCTGAAGGAAAACATCGACGGCGAGGCGCTGGAATGGGCGCATCGGCGCATGGCGGTACGGCCCGAGGCACGCAAGATCCTGATGGTGATTTCGGACGGTGCGCCGGTGGATGATTCGACCCTGTCGGTGAACTCGGCCAACTACCTTGAAAAGCACCTGCGCGATGTCATCGCCATGGTCGAGAAGAAAAAGCTGGTCGAGCTTCTGGCTATCGGCATCGGCCATGACGTGACCCGATATTACGACCGCGCGGTGACCATCACCGATGTGGAACAACTGGCCGGGGCCATCACCGAACAACTGGCCGCCCTGTTCGACAGCGACCCGCGCGCCCGCGCCCGCGTCATGGGCATTGCCCGCGCCAGTTGACCGCCTGCCCCCTGTTCGCCCGCCGGGGGCTTTGCTAGGCTTTGCTCGCGCGCCGATCCCGGCGCGCGCGGCAACTTTCAGGGCGGAGAGCGTTTTGTTCCAATCCTTCGAGACAACTTCCAACCCCGCAACGGGCGCGCCGCGTCTGGCAGCCCTGCGCGAGGCCATCGCGACGGCCGGGCTGAGCGGGTTTCTGGTGCCCCGCGCCGATGCCCATCAGGGCGAATACGTGGCCGACTGCGACAATCGTCTGGCCTGGCTGACAGGCTTTACCGGTTCGGCGGGCTTTGCCGCGATCCTGCCCGATCTCGCCGGGGTCTTCGTCGACGGGCGCTATACGGTGCAGGTCCGCGCGCAGGTGGATCCGGCGGTGTTCACACCGGTAGCCTGGCCTGCGACCGGCCTGTCGGACTGGCTGAAGGCTCACGCAAAGCCGGGCATGAGCATCGGTTTTGACCCGTGGCTGCACACGGTGCAGGAAATCGACACCCTGCGCCGCGACCTGCGCGGCACCCAGATCACGCTGGTGGATTGCGAAAACCTTGTGGATCAGGTCTGGACCGACCGCCCCGCCGCGCCTGCCGCACAGGCCTGGGCGCATCCCTCGCAACTGGCAGGCAAGAGTGCGGCCGACAAGCGCGCCGATCTGGCCGCCGACCTGCGCAAGGACGAACAGCGCGCGGCGGTCCTGACGCTGCCCGACAGCATCGCCTGGTTGCTCAACATCCGCGGCGCCGACATTCCCCGCATTCCCGTCGTACAAGCCTTTGCCATCCTGCATGACGACGGTGCGGTGGATCTGTTCACCGATCCGGCCAAGCTTACCGGGCTGGAGGATCATCTGGGCGACGCGGTTCGCATCGCGCCCCAGGACCGCTTCGGCGCGGCCCTGCAGGGTCTGCCCGGCCCGGTGCGCATCGACAAGTCCAGCGCGCCGCATGCAGTGCAGATGTACCTGACCGACGCCGGCACCGAGGTTGCGCTCGACCGTGATCCCTGCGTTCTGCCCAAGGCCTGCAAGAACCCGGTCGAGATCGCCGGAGCCGAAGCCGCGCATCTGCGCGACGGGGCCGCCATGGTGCGCTTTCTGCACTGGCTGGACGATACCGCCGGCGACGGTACGGTGACCGAGATCGACGCCGTCACCCGTCTGGAGACCCTGCGCGCCGAAACTGGCGCGTTGAAGGATATCAGCTTTGACACCATCGCCGGGGCCGGTCCCAACGGCGCCATCGTGCACTACCGCGTGACCGAGGACAGCAATCGCGCTCTGGAACCGGGCGGGGTGTTCCTGATTGACAGCGGCGGCCAGTACGAGGACGGCACCACCGATATCACCCGCACGGTACTTGTGCCCGGTGGCCCTGCCGATCCCGACGCCGTGGCCGCCCATACCCGCGTGCTGCAGGGGGTTATCGCGCTCAGCCGTGCGCGGTTTCCCAAGGGGGTGACAGGGCGCGATCTGGATGCGCTGGCGCGCTTCGCGCTCTGGACCGCCGGTCAGGACTATGACCACGGCACCGGCCACGGCGTTGGCGCCTATTTGTCGGTGCATGAAGGTCCGGCGCGGATCTCGCGCACGGGGAACGAGGAATTGCGCCCCGGCATGATCCTGTCGAACGAACCGGGATACTACCGCGAAGGCGCCTTCGGCATCCGCATCGAGAACCTGATCCTCACGCACGAGGCCCCGCCCCTGCCCGGTGGCGACGACCGCGAGATGCTGTGTTTCCGGACCCTGACACATGTGCCCATCGACCGCCGCCTGATCGAGGTCGACGCGTTGAGCCGGGCCGAGCGCGACTGGGTCGATGCCTACCACGCCGAAACCCGCAAACGGCTGTCACCTTTGCTGGACGGCGCCGCGCACGACTGGTTGCTTCGCGCGACCGATCCGCTCTGAGACGGATTTTTGCGTGTATGTCGGCCCGATCCGGTCTAAGGATCGGGCCATACACAAAAGTTGAAACGAGTAGGGGAACGCATGTCCGATACGTCCAATGCAAATGGTGTCGCGCTCACCATCCGCGAATTGCCTGGCAAATATGTGGTCTACGCCTCGGGCGCCGTCTATGCCGAAACCCAGAACGCGCTGGAACTGGTCGACGGCGACGGCGCGCGGGAAATCTTCATTCCCCGCGCGGATGTAGCCATGGCCTTCTTCGACAAGTCCGAAACGTCGACCGACTCTCCGCAGAAGGGCACGGCAAGCTTTTACTCGATCGAAACCAAGAGCAAGGTGATCGACGATGCGGCCTGGTCCTATGAGAACCCGACCGCTGCGGCCGCGGCGATCAAGGATCATCTGACCTTCGACACCGACAAGGTCACCGTCGAGGAACACTGACCCTCAGGAATGCTCCTCGGCAGCGGTGGCGACCAGGGCGCGGTTATAGGCCTTCAGGGCGTCCAGATGATACAGGGCGCCCACCACCACGACCTCTCCGGGCGGGTCGCCTTGCTGGATCACCGGCAGGAAATCGCTGTCGGTTTGCTCGAACAACGGCATCGCCTGTTCCAGCGTGGCGGTGCGATCCAGGCTCAGCCCCTCAGTGATCAGCGCCCGTGCGGCCTCCTCCCCCGGATAGTGGGGGTGGTTGGGCTTGCGCATGACCACGGACACCCGGTGCAGCGCCAGCAGGTATTGCTGCGGCCCTCCGGCCAGATGGATCCCGCGCCGTTCCAGTTGCGTCAGGAAGAACGAGCGATGCACCATGGTGCTGGCCAGCGCCGTGGACAATCCCACCGAGGTCATCACGACAATCCCGGTTTGCCAGTCGCCGGTCAGCTCGAACACGATCAACGTGGTAGAGATGGGCGCGCCCAGCACAGCCGCCGCCACTGCCCCCATGCCCGCCAGCGCATAAAGCGTCTCGCTGCCCGAGACGTCGGGGAAAACCCCGGTGGCGATCAGCCCGAAAGCCAGCCCGGTCAGCGCCCCCATCATCAGCGAGGGCGAGAAGATGCCGCCACCCATGCGCCCGCCCATGGTGATGGCCACAGCAACGCATTTCAGAACGGCAAAGACCACCGCCTCGTGCAGCACCAACTCTCCGGTCAGGGCGCGGGCCGTGGTTTCATAGCCGACCCCGATGATATGCGGAAAGAAGATGGCAAGCGCCCCAAGAAAGACCCCGGCCACCGCCGGGCGCGCCCATCGCGGCAGACCCGTTTCGGCCTGGATGTCGTTGGCCACGCCTTCGGTCCAAAGCACCAGCTTCATGAAGATCACGGCCACCAGCCCGCAGACGAGCCCCAGCAGCAGAAAAGCCGGCAGTTCGATGAAGAAATCCAGCGTGTTCATTCCCGGAAGGACGAATTCGGTCACCCCGCCGAACTCCAGCCGGTTGATCACCGTACCGGCAACCGAGGCGATGGCGATGGGCGCGAAGGCATGAATCGCGAAGTGCCGCAGCACCACTTCCAGCGCGAACAGCGCCCCGGCAATCGGCGCGTTGAACGAAGCCGAAACCGCCGCCGCCACCGCGCAGCCCAGCAATTCGCGCCCGTGCAAACCGTCCGCGTGCATCCGACGGCTGACCCAGCTTGAGATCTCTCCGGCCAGATGAACCACCGGCCCCTCGCGTCCGGTGGAGCCGCCGGTAGACAGGGTGATGAGCGAGGCAACCGTCGAGGCGATGCCGGCCTTGCGCTCCAGCCGCCCCTCGTGCAGGGCCGCGCCTTCGATCACATCCGCCACCGCGCGCACGCGGCCATCGTCGGTGAACCGGTCGAGGATGATCCCCACGGCCAGCCCGCCAAGGATCGGGATGATCAGCACCCACCACCACGGCAATTCGCCCGCCACCGACGCCAGGGAAACGTCGTCGGTGCCGTAAAACGTTGTCTGCAGCACCTGGATGCCCTTGCGGAACCCCATGGCGGCCAGTCCCGACACGCAGCCCACCAGCAGCGCGATGAACCAGAACTGGATGGTGCCCGGCCCTTTCAGGCGCAGCGCGTCGCGGATGCTGACAAGATGGCTGCGCAATCGCGCCACTGCCTGCCTTGCAATCCGTCCCAGCCGCAAGCCCATGCTACACCCCCGCCCGACCGTAAACCCGGTGGCCCTGCGCGGGGCGGGTCCGGGTGATGCGGAGGGGGCGTAACACCGGCCCTATCCCGCCAGCAGCGCCCGCGCGGCAGAGCGCGCATGATCGGTGATCTGGTCGCCCGCCAACATCCGGGCAATTTCATCGACTCGGGCGTCGGGATCCAGCGGCACCACGTTCGACAGGGTCCGCCCTTCGGACACGGCTTTTTCCACGCGCCAGTGATGCTGGCCCAGGGCGGCCACCTGCGGCGAATGCGTGACCACAAGAACCTGCCCTTCGGCGCGCGCGGCCAGGGCTGCCAGACGCCGCCCCACGGCATCCGCCGTGGCCCCGCCGACGCCACGGTCAATCTCGTCGAAGATCAGGGTCAGCCCGGTGTCGCCGGCGGTCAGACAGACTTTCAGCGCCAGAAGAAAACGCGACAGTTCTCCGCCCGAGGCGATCTTGTCCAGCGGACCCGAGGGCGCGCCGGGATTGGTGGCCACGGTGAATTGCACCGCGTCGATGCCATCTGGCCCCGGAGTGGCGGGAAGAACCTCGGTTGTGAACTCTGCGCGCTCCATCTTCAGAGGGGCCAGTTCTGCCGCCATGGCCGCATCCAGACGACGGGCCGCCGCCTGCCGGGCCCGTTGCAGCGCCTCGGCGGCGGTGTCGTAGTCTGCTTGCGCCGCAATGACCGCCGCCTCCAGCCCCGCGATGTGTTCGGCGCCGTGATCGATCGCTTTGAGGCGTGTGCGCAGATCACCGGCCAGTTCAGCCAGTTCGTCGGGCAGAACGCCATGCTTGCGGGCCAGCCCCCGCAGCGCAAACAGCCGCTCCTCGGCCTGCTCCAACTCCATCGGATCGAAGGTCAGCGCGTCGAGACAAGCCTCGACCCCGGCCTGTGCCTCGGCCAGTTCGGTCATCGCCCGGTCCAGCGCGGCCAGTGGCTCCTGGATCTTGTCCTCCAGCAACTCGCCCGCCCCTTCCAGCCAGCGAATGGCCCCGGCCAGATTGCTTTCGGCCCCCTCGCCGCCCAGCACCTGTGCGGCGCGCTGCACGTCGTCGCGCACTTTCTCGGCGCCCTGCATCAGGCGGCGGCGGGTGTCCAGTTCGGCATCTTCGCCGGGCTGCGGGTCAAGATCGTCCAACTCCTTGACCGCATGGCGCAGGGTGTCTTCCTCGGCCCGCGCGGCATCCAGACGGGCGCGGGCCGTGGCCTCTTCCTTGCGGGCTGCAGCCAGCGCCTTCCACGCACCGGCCACGGCTGCTTGAAGCGCGCCATGCCCGCCGAAATCGTCCAGAAGCGCGCGATGACCGCGCGGGTCCAGCAAGCCGCGATCGTCATGCTGGCCGTGCAATTCAACCAACGTGCCGGACAGGGCGCGCAGCACATCGCCCGAACAGCGGCGATCGTTGACCCAGGCGGCCTTGCGTCCATCGGGAGAGTTGGTGCGGCGCAGCAGCAACTCGCGCCCGCCGGGCAGACCGGCCTCGGCCAGAACCGCTTGCGCGGGGTGGTCGTCGCCAATGTCGAACAGGGCCGTGACTTCGCCACGCTCGGCCCCTTGCCGGACCAGATCGGCACGGCCGCGCCAGCCAAGCACGAAACCCAGGCTGTCCAGCAGGATCGATTTCCCGGCTCCGGTTTCCCCGGTCAATACGTTCAGCCCCGGCTGAAACAACAGTTCCAGCCGGTCGATGATCAGGATGTCGCGTATGTCCAGTTCCCGCAACATGCGGCGCTGTCTCCCGTCATGCCGTGGTGTGTGTCAGAGCCATTTTCCCTGGATCGACTGACGGTAGATGCCACTCAACCAGTTCGAGCCAACAGGCTCCAGCAACAGCCCCTGCCCGGTCAACAGCGCATAGCTGTCGTTGTACCATTCGCTGCCCTGATAGTTGTAGCCCAGGATCGCCCCAGCGGTCTGGGCTTCCTCGATCAGGCCAAGGGCGAGATAGGCCTCGACCAGACGATGCAGCGCCTCGGGCGTGTGGCTCGTGGTCTGGAAATCCTCGACCACCACGCGGAACCGGTTGATCGACGCCGCGTAGTACTGCTTGCCCAGATAGAAGCGCCCGATCTCCATCTCCTTGCCCGCCAGATGGTCGAAGGCCAGGTCGAATTTCAGGATCGCCGAGTCGGCATATTCGCTGTCGGGATAGCGTTCGATCACCGTGCGCAGGGCTTGCAGCGCCTGGAAGGTGATGCCCTGGTCGCGGCCCACGTCGTCAATCTGATCGTAATAGCTGAGTGCCAGAAGGTACTGCGCATAGGCGGCATCTTCATCCGCCGGATAGAAGTCGATATAGCGCTGCGCGGCCGACCGCGACTCTTCATAGTTCCGATCCCAGTGGAAGGCATAGGCCTGCATGATCAGCGCCCGCTTGGCCCATTCCGAATAGGGATACAGCCGCTCGACCTCGCCGAAGTAGCGCGCCGAATCCTCAAGGTTGCCGGTCTCAAGCTCGTATTCGGCCCGATCGTAGATTTCCTTGGGCGAGAAGTTCTCGAAACTGGGCTCGCGGTTGCCCACGCAGCCACCCAGCCCTCCTGCCACCAGAAGCACGAGAATCGATTTCCGCAGTGACCCGGATGCGCGCATGCCTGTTCTTACCAATCCCGAGGTTTTGTCCTCAATTGAGACGGGGTTATCATGAAAGATTGGCGGGAAAAATGGGGATTGCAGAACACGGCGCGCAAAAATTGCGCGCCGTTCCGCCGTTTTCTGCCGGAAGGTGTCAGGCGCAGAGCGCCAGATCGCTGGCCTGCACCCCGACGCCGGGCAGCGACTGGGCCATTTCGGCGTCGCATTCGACGATTTCAAAGGCCTCGGGATCGGCGAACACCGCCCGCAGCAGCGCGTTTGTCAGACTGTGCCCGGCGCGAACACCGGTATAACGGCCCTGGATCGGCAGACCGGCCAGCGCCAGATCGCCAAGCGCGTCCAGCATCTTGTGGCGCACCGGTTCGTCCTGATGGCGCAAACCACCGGGGCTGAGCACCACGTCGCCGTCAAAGACCACCGCGTTCTCGGTCGTGCCACCCAGGGCAAGCCCGGCAGCGCGCATCGCGTCCACGTCGGACTGGCGGCAGAAGGTCCGGCTGTCGCACAGGTTGCGGACGAAAGCGCCGTTGCGCATGTTCAGCGAGCGGGCCTGATGGCCGATGGCAGCATCGTCATAGTCGATGCGGAAGTCGATGTGGAAGCCGTGCGACGGGGTCAGCGTGGCCATGGCATCGCCCCGCGTGACGGTAACCGGCTTGAGGATGCGGATCACGTGCAACGGTCCGGCCTGACGGACAAGACCCGCGGCCAGCATCTTGCGCACGAAGGGGGCCGCGCTGCCATCGAGGATCGGAACCTCGGGCGCGTTGACCTCGACCAGCGCGTTGGTGACGCCCAGACCTGCAAAGGCCGCCATCAGATGTTCGATGGTCGACAGCTGGGTGCCGTGATCGTTGACAAGACGGGTGCACAGCGGGGTCTGTTCGGCGCGATCCCAGCGGGCTTCCAGAACCGCGGCCTCGCCGGTCAGATCACTGCGGCGGAACACGATCCCGTGGTTGCGCGGTGCCGGGTGCACAATCATATGCACAGGGCGGCCCGAGTGGAGCCCGGTACCCTTGAAGTGCATGTCTTTTGCGACGGTCATCTGCATTGGGAGTGATCCTGCTTCAACAGTTTCAACAGTTTGCAGATGTTAGGTATGGGAGGGGGGTCGATGTCTCAACTCAATCTTCATGTCGGTCTGAAACATCCCAAAAATCAGGTCGGCGGGTTTTCGCTCATAGGCCTTCGCAGTCGCAGCAAGATATTGCTCTAAAAAGAAAAAGGGCCGCTTCACGCGACCCTTCAATTGTTTCAGACCGTGTAAAAAATCAGTTGGCCTGGCGGCGGAGAAAGGCCGGGATTTCGATTTTATCGAGGTCGGCGTCATCCTCGGGCAGGTCCTGGGGCATCGATTGCATCGGCGGCTGCTGCCGTGCGGTGGGGCTTGCCGGGCGCTGCTCAGTGCCGTGGCCGGTCATTCGGTTGATCAGGGAGTTGATCCCGAAGCGGGCCTTGTCATGGCTCGGTTCAGCCACCGGGGCTGCCGCCGGTTGCGCGGCGGGCCGCGCTGCGGTCTCGTAGCCTTCCGGAGCCTTGCGGACCGCCGCTTCCAGGCGCCGCAGGGTTTCGGCAGACGGGGTTCCGGCAGACCGCGCGGCGATGCCGGCGGCATCGCCAGCCGGGGCCGGCGCATAGGCGGGCGGCGGCAGGTCATCGCTGGCCTGTGGTTGCTGTGCTGCCGGAGCTTGCGGCTGCGGATCGAGATCGTGGAACAGCGTCGGCTCCTCTGCCACCACCGGTGCGGCGGCGGGCTGGGCCATGGCCGCGGCAGGCGCGACAACGGGCGCTTCCACCGGTGCCGGTGCGGCGGCTTCTGCCGGCTTTTCCTCGGCGGCGACCTTGTTGGTCAGCGGCGTCGCAAGGCTGCGGCGCGGCACCGGGGTGTCGGCAGCTTCCACAGCGGCATCGATGCCGGTGGCCACAACCGAAACGCGCATGCAGCCTTCCATGTCGGTGTCGAGGGTCGAGCCGACGATGATGTTGGCGTCCTGGTCCACTTCCTCGCGGATGCGGTTGGCGGCCTCGTCCAGTTCGAACAGGGTCAGATCGTAGCCGCCGGTGATGTTGATGAGCACGCCGCGCGCGCCCTTCAGCGAAATCTCGTCCAGCAGCGGGTTGGCGATGGCCTTTTCGGCGGCCTGGATCGCGCGCTGCTCGCCCTCGCCCTCGCCGGTGCCCATCATGGCCTTGCCCATCTCGTCCATCACGGCGCGCACGTCCGCGAAGTCGAGGTTGATCAGGCCCGGACGGACCATCAGGTCGGTGACACCCTTGACGCCCTGGTACAGAACGTCGTCGGCCATCGAGAAGGCCTCGGTAAAGGTGGTCTTTTCATTGGCCAGACGGAACAGGTTCTGGTTCGGAATGATAATCAGGGTGTCGACGACCTTTTGCAGGCATTCGATCCCCTCTTCCGCCTTGCGCATGCGCTTGGCGCCTTCGAACTGGAACGGCTTGGTCACGACGCCGACGGTCAGAACGCCAAGTTCCCGCGCGGCCTGCGCGATGATCGGGGCCGCCCCGGTACCGGTGCCGCCCCCCATGCCGGCGGTGATGAAGCACATGTGGCTGCCGACCAGATGATCAACGATCTGTTCGATCGATTCTTCCGCCGCCGCCGCACCGACCGAAGGCCGCGCCCCCGCGCCCAGACCTTCGGTCACCTTGATGCCCATCTGCACCTTGGAAACCGACCGGTTTTGCTGCAGGGCCTGCGCATCGGTGTTGGCCACCACGAATTCGACGCCTTCCAGCGCCTTTTCGATCATGTTGTTGACCGCGTTGCCGCCGGCCCCGCCCACACCGAAGACGGTGATCTTCGGAGTCAAATCTTCCTGCTCGGGCATAGTCAGGTTCAATGTCATGTCTGGATCCGCCTGTAGTTAATTTACGGACTTTGCGCCCGCGCGTGCTCATTGGCAGCGAGTGTATCCGCCCCGTGGCGCTGGGTCACGCCAAAATCTGTACATTTGGGTCAAAAACCACAAGGTTTGGCGGCTTCGCGCCGCCAATCTACCAGTTCTCCCTGAACCAGCGCACGGCGCGACGCAGGGATCTGGCCGGATAACGGTGGGTTTCGATGTCGAAATCCCAGCATTCGTCCTGTGGATGTGCCGCGAAAAGGCACAGCCCCACGGTGGCCGCAAACCCCGGTCCCGCCGCCGCCTGCGGCATCCCCTGGATGCGCAGCGGCCGGCCCAGCCGCACCTGCTGGCCCAGCATCCGCGTGGCCAGCGCCGACAGTCCGGGCACCTGGCTGGCGCCGCCGGTCAGCACGATCTTCTGGCTGGGCAGATGGTCAAAGCCCGCAGCCTCCAGCCGGGCGTGCACGTCTTCGAGGATCTCCTCGACCCGGGGCCGCATGATGCCGATCAGTTCGGATCGCGAGATTTCGCGCCGGTCATGTTCCCAATCGCCGGTCTCGCCGGTCAGCGGGATCGTCTCGCGGTCGTCGCGCCCGGTGGCCTCCAGCCCGCCATGCAGGGTCTTGATGCGTTCAGCCAGATCCAGCGGAATGCCCAGCCCCTTGGAGATGTCCTGGGTCACATGTGCACCGCCGATGCGCACCGTGTCGGCAAAGATCATGTGGCCGCGCAGGAAGATCGAGATGCCTGTGGTGCCTGCACCCATGTCGATGCAGGCGGCGCCCAGTTTCTGCTCGTCCTCGACCATCGCCGAAATGCCCGCCGCATAGGCCGATGACGCCAGCCCGGCCAGTTCCAGATCGCAGCGCTTCACGCAGTGCAGGATGTTCTGCACAACCGCCCGATCCACCGCCAGAAGATGCATGTCGGTGGTCAGCGTGTTGCCGATCTGGCCGCGCGGATCCGACAGGCCCGAGCGATAATCGAGCGCAAAGTTCACCGGTTGCGCGTGCAGGATGGTGCGATGACCGCCAATATCCGGCGTGTCGCAACTGCCCAGAACGGCGGCCACATCGCTTTCGCTGACCTCCTGCCCGGTCACGTCGATCTCGCCTGTGACCCCGTACGAGCGCGGATTGGCGCCCGAGAAACACACGATGGCATGGTCGGCCCGCACCTGCGCCATTTTCTGGGCGGCCTGCACCACCGTGCGGATGGCCCGCTCGGTCTCCTGCATGGCCGAAATCTCGCCATGCCGCATACCGCGTGCCCGTGTCGTCGCGGCCCCGATCACCCGGAATTGCGACTGCCCGGCCATCGGTCCGACCCCGTCCACCGTGGGCAGGTCGCCGCCATCAAATCGCAGGATCAGGCAGGTGGCCTGATGCGTGCCCATGTCCAGAACCGCCACCACGCCGCGCTGCATGGCGGCCTTGCGCATCTGGCGCATCGCGCGTTGCGTTTCGAATACGTCCATCATTGGCTTGCAAGTCCCTGTTCGAATGAGCGGGTGAGGCGCAGGTAGTCCATCGCCCCCGGCCCCAGCCGGACCGTCGGACGGCCCGGATTGCGCATGTCCACGACCGGCACGTCGCGATTGAGAAGATCCAGCGCCGCATGAATCGCCAGCGTCCGTTCCAGCGCCTGCTGCGCGCCGGTTTCGGGCAGCCGGATCACCTGGTCGCGATCCAGCATGATGTCCCAGCGCCGTTCGCCGCGCCGGGTCAGGGCCCGCAGGCGGTCCTGGATCGGCTCGGCTGAGGCGATCAGGGCCAGCGCCTCGGGGATGGCCGCATCGGCCCCGGTTCCGGTGACCAGCGGCAGGTCGGGGCGACCGTCGCGATGGTCGATATAGGCGATGCGATGGCCGGTGGCGTCCAGCATCTCCAGCGCGAAGGGCCGTCGCCAGATCACCGCCGGTTCGCGTTCACGCACGGCGATGCTCAGGGCACCGCCCAGTTCGACCGACACCTGCACCTGCGCCACCGCGTCCAGCTCGGCGACGCTGGCCTGCAACAGTTCCGGGTCAAGCCGGAACCAGCTGACCGGAAACTCCAGCGACAGCCGTGCGCGGATCGCCTCGGCCAGCACCGGCGAGGCCCCGGTCACCGCCATCTGCCGGATCTGGAACTCGGGACGGGCTTCGACCGAGGCGAGGATATCCCCGGTCCAGGTCTTCACCATGTCGATCTGCGCGGGCTGGGTGACCCAAGCCGCCGCCCCCCCAAAGATCAGGGCCGCGGGCATCACCGCCGTGACCAGACGCCGGAACAGCGGCGACAGCCACAACCGCGTCATGCGATAGGCCGCGCGGCTGGGCGCGGGATCGTTCAGGTCGCGGCGGCGGTGGATCAACGGTCGCATGAGGCGTCCTCCACCATCCAGCGCACGAGGGTCGGATAGTCGATGCCGCAATGTGCGGCCTGTTCGGGCACCAGCGAGGTCGGCGTCATGCCCGGCTGGGTGTTGGTTTCCAGCAGGATCAACCCGTCCAACCCGCGGCTTTCGTCCCAGCGGAAATCGGTGCGCGATACGCCCCGGCATCCCAACGCCTCATGAGCGCGCACGGCGTAATCCAGACAGGCCTCGAAAATCTCGGTCGGCACATCGGCGGGCAGCACGTGGCGCGAGCCGCCGGGGGCATATTTCGCCTCGTAATCGTACCAGCCGTCCATCAGGATGTCGGTCACGGTCAACGCACGCGATGCGTCCCCGCCGACGCCCGCCCCCAGAACGGTGGTGGTCATTTCGCGGCCCGGCGCGAATCGCTCGACCATCACCCGGCCCGGCATTTCGGGGGCCAGTTGCGGTGGGCCGTTGGCGGCCTCGTGCACCAGGTAGACCCCGACCGAGGAGCCTTCGTTGTTGGGCTTCACCACGTAGGGCGGATCCATCACGTGCCCGGCGCGCACGGCCTCGGCGTCGAAAATCCCGCTCTCGACCACTGGCAGGCCGGCGGCGGCATAGGCCGACTTGGTGCGGGTCTTGTCCATCGCCAGCGCCGAAGCCAGCACGCCTGAATGGGTATAAGGCAGGTGCAGCCATTCCAGCAGGCCCTGCACGCAGCCATCCTCGCCCCAGCGTCCATGCAGGGCGTTGAACACCACGTCCGGCACGGTCGCGGCCAGTTGCGCGGGCAGATCGGCCCCCGCGTCGATTTCGGCCACACGAAAGCCCGCCGCCCGAAGGGCCACGGCACATTCCCGTCCCGAACTGAGCGACACGTCACGCTCAGCGGACAGCCCGCCCTTCAGGACGGCCACCAAGGGATCTGTCTTGGACGACATGACCCTGCCTCAATCTGTTGTGGGGCGCCTGGCCCCGCTGCTCGAACCGCCGGATTTTTCCGGTCTGATCTTCTGGTGTGGGCGTCCCGTTCAGCCGGGCTTTTCGCCTACACGCATGATTTCCCACTCTAGCGTGATGCCACTGTTTTCGAAAACCCTTTTTCGCACGTCCTCGCCCAGATCTTCCAGATCGGCGGCGGTTGCGCCACCGGCATTGGTCAGGAAGTTGGAATGCTTTTCCGACATTTGCGCCCCGCCCTTGCGCGCGCCCCGCATCCCGGCGTCGTCGATCAGCTTCCAGGCCTTCAGGTCATGCACGTCGTCGGCCCGCCCGGTCGAGGAAAACCCCGACGGGTTGCGGAAGGTCGATCCGGCCGTGCGGTCCTTGGTGGGTTGGGTCGCATCGCGCTTGGCCAACTGTTCGGCCATCTTCGCTTCCAGCGCCGCCGGATCGCCAGCGGGGGCGCGAAAGGTGGCCTCTGTCAGCACCCAGCCGTCGGGCAAAGTGCTGTGGCGATAGCCGAAGGCCAGATCATCGGCGCTCAGGGTCACCGAGTCGCCTGCCCGTGTCACCGCCTGCGCGGACACGAAATGATCGGCGACATATTGGCCATAGCAGCCTGCGTTCATCCGCACCGCCCCGCCAATGGCACCGGGAATCGTGCGCAGGAACGTCAGGTCGCGCCCGGCTTGCGCCGCCTTGCGCGCCACATGGGCATCCAGCGCCGCGGCTCCGGCGACCACCAGATCGCCGTCGATTCGGATCTGGTTGAACCCGCGCCCCAGCCGCACCACCATGCCCCGGATGCCGCCATCGCGCACGATCAGGTTCGACCCCACGCCCATGGGAAACACCGGCACCATGGGGTCGAGCCCAGCCAGCGTCGCCTTCAGATCCTCCAGGTCCGTGGGCTGGAAGAAGATCTCGGCGGGGCCGCCCACCCGCAGCCAGGTCAGGTCAGACAGGGGTCTTGCAGGGGTCGTCGGCACGTCGGCTTTCCGGAAATGGATCAGGATCAGGGTTCCGGCGCGGGGTAACGCGAAACCCCCGCCCTGTCACGCATAGAACTGCGGGTCGCGGTGACCTGACTTGATCGGGTGCGGGAAATGGCCAACACTTCCCCAAGGACAAGGAGTGCCTCATGGACACCATCATTCTGTTCCGCATTGCCGAACGGCTGACCCTGACAGCCGTTGTCCTGCTGGTGGCACTGGTCGTGATGATCGGCTTCTGGCGCACGGTCCAGAAGATCAATCTGGCCGAGGGCGCGCCATTGGGGCTTGGCGGCTCCTTCGTGTTTTCGACACCGGTCTTCGTGCTGATGGCGCTGATCGGCTACGCCTGGGTCTCGCTGGAACACCCGATCGAAGTCACCTCGGCAGCCGCGCCAGAAGGGATGCAGGTGGCCGAAGGCGGGACACCGGCCGGCGGGTTTACCGGCGTGGCGCCGCTTTATCCCGATGCCGGCCCCGGCCCGCAGACCACGGGCACCGGCTATGACGCTTCCGTCGCACAGCGGCAGTTGCGCAGCCTGAACTGCCTGATCGACGGGCAGACCCTTTCCGCACGGACCGAAATCGACGTGACCGACGTGAAGCTGTCGCTGTTGGCAGGTCTGTGGCAACCGGCCTGGGGCAACCGATCCGATTTCGCCGACTGGGCCCGCAACACGGGCGGCCCCACCCCGTCACAGGAGGCGCGCACCGCCTGGTCCGCACTGCACCCGCTGTGCTGAGGGCCCTTGCCGTCACCCTTGCCCTGCTCGCCGCCCCGGTGTCGGCGCAGCTTTATACGCCTGACGAGATGCGCCATACCTTCCAGGCGGCCACGCCCGACATACAGCGTGTGTTCACACAGGACATACTGGGCAACCTGCCGCGCGATCTGCGTCCGCGCGCGGCACAGGTGCGGCTGGAGTTTCCCGAACAGGGCCGCTCGCCACTGGACTTCTTCGCCCACCCCGGCCGCGGCGTGATCTATTTCCCGATTGAGTCGATCCGCTTTTTCGACGATGTCGCCACGCTGTTCGCCTGGGTCGAAAGCCAGAACTGCAATCCCGAGGCGATACAGGCCTATCTCTGGGCCAAGCTGCGCGAAGGGCGCCCGCTGCCTTCGCCGCTGCGCGCTTTCAACATCGACCGCGACACCGCCTTTGCCGATGAATTCACCTACAACGTCTCGGGCAAGATCGTCAGTTCCGGCCTGCAATTCATCCTTGCGCATGAGTTGGGCCATATCCTGCTGAACCACGAAGGCGAGCTGCCCAGTGCCGAAAGCCAGCGACAAGAGATCGCCGCCGACGCCTTCGCGCTGGATCATTTCGAACGGCTGGGCGGGCTGCCGATGGGAGTGTTCTGGTACTACATGGCCGCCTGGTGGCTGGATCCGCTGGACGAGGCCGGGCGCGATGCCAGTTCCCACCCGGTCAGCCCGGCGCGCATCGCCACCCTGGCCGCGCGCCTGACCGGCGATCCCATGGCCTATTCCCATGGCGAACTTGACCCAAACCGCGAGGCCGAACTGGCCGCACAGATCGGCGCGATGGTGGCCGAACTTGCCACACTGATCGACGACGACGGGATGCTCAACCTGATGCCGCTGGTGTTGGATCGCGACTGGCCGGCCACGCGCATCGCGCAGGCTTGCCCCACGCCCTGAAACGCGGGCGGCCGTTCTTCTTCATCTGGCTGGAAGTTGCACACAACGACAGGCGTGCCCACCTTTGCACCTTGCCCCCCTGTGACACGGGGCTTTTGCGATCTTCCTGCAATCCGGCGCGGGAACTTCCCATGACAAACGCACATCCGGCAACCGCGATCGCCGGATATGCATCACGTCACACGGCGGCCGCGTCAGTCAGCCAACCGCCCCGGCAGCGCATTGGCCCAGGCACTGATCGTCCCGGCCCCAAGGCACACCACCATGTCACCGGGGCGGGCCTGTTCGCGGACGAGACGCACAAGGTCATCCTCGCAAGTGACGACGCGGGCGTGGCGATGGCCGTGGGCGATCAGCCCCTGAACCAGACCTTCGCGGGTGGCGCCCTCGATGGGATCTTCGCCAGCTCCGAAAACCTCGGCGATGCCGACCACGTCAGCCTCGTTGAAACAGGTGCAGAAATCCTCGAACAGCGAATGCAGGCGCGAATAGCGGTGCGGCTGATGCACGGCGATGATCCGGCCCTCGGTGGCCTGTCGCGCGGCTTTCAGCACGGCGGCGATTTCCACCGGGTGATGGCCATAGTCGTCGATGATCGTGATGCCGTTGACCTCGCCGACCTTGGTAAAGCGCCGGTTGACGCCCTTGAAGTTGGCCAGCGCCTGCCGGATTTCCGCGCGCTTCATGCCCAGGTGGCGGGCCACGGCCACGGCCGCCAGCGCGTTCGAGACGTTGTGATCGCCCGGCATCGGCAGGGTACACCCTTCGATCACCGAATCCTCGAACTGAAGGCGAATGTCGAAATGGGCCACACCGCCCTCGTACCGCAGGTTCACGGCGCGCACATCGGCCTGCGCGTTGAAGCCGAAGGTCCGCACCCGGCGGTCGGTGATCCGGCCCACCAGGGTCTGGACCTCGGCATGATCGGTGCAGCAGACCGCCAGCCCGTAGAACGGAATGCGCGAGACGAATTCATGGAATCCATCCCGCAGCGTGTCGAAATCGCCCCAATGCTCCATGTGCTCAGGGTCGATGTTGGTGACGATGGCAATGGTGGCCGGAAGGCGGTTGAAAGTGCCGTCGCTTTCGTCCGCCTCGACCACCATCCATTCGCCCTGCCCCATCCGCGCGTTCGAACCATAGGCGTGGATGATGCCGCCGTTGATGACCGTCGGATCGATGCCGCCTGCGTCCAGCAGCGTCGCCACCATGGTGGTGGTGGTGGTCTTGCCGTGGGTTCCGGCGACGGCGATGTTGGACTTCAGCCGCATCAGCTCGGCCAGCATCTCGGCCCGGCGCACCACGGGCAGGCCACGGCGGCGGGCTTCGTCCAGTTCCGGATTGCCCGGCTTAATCGCTGACGAGATCACGACAACATCGGCCTCGGCCAGGTTCTCGGCAGTCTGCCCCACGAAGATCCGTGCGCCCAGCTTGGCCAGTCGCTCGGTGATCTTCGAGGCCTTCAGGTCCGATCCCTGCACCTGGTAGCCGTGGTTGAGAAGCACCTCGGCGATGCCCGACATGCCGATCCCGCCGATCCCGACAAAATGGATGGCTCCAAGTTCCAGCGGCAGTTTCGTGGCGGCGTTCATGCGGGCTTCCCAATGCTTCATCTGTTCTGTCCTTTGTCGGCGTAAGTCTCGACCAGCGCCACAAGGCGATCGGTGGCATCTGGCCTGCCCTGCGCCAAAGCGCCATGGGCCATCTTCACAGCGGTATCCGGGTGTTGCAGGACCGCCGCGATCTGCTCGGTCATGATTTGCTGGGTCAGGTGGCTTTCGGGGATCAGGATGGCCGCATCGGCATCGACCAGCCCGCGCGCGTTTGCGGTCTGGTGATCGCCGGTGGCGGCGGCATAGGGCACAAGGATCGACGGCCGCCCGATCACCGAGATGTCGGCCACCGACGAGGCGCCCGAGCGCGAGATCACCAGTTGCGATTCCGCCAGCCGGGCCGGCACATCGCGGAAGAAGGGCTGCACATCGGCCTGCAGGTTGTGCAGATCATAGAAGGCCCGCACGCGTTCTTCGTCCTCGCCCCGCGCCTGGTGCGAAATGCGCAGACGCGCCTTCAGGTCGTCGGGCAAGCCAACGATGGCCTGCGGCACCATGTTGGACAGGATCCGCGCGCCCTGGCTGCCACCGATGATCAAAAGATGCATGGGGTAATCGCCGGGCGGGATATAGGGGGCACCGGCACGCTCCAGCACCTCGGCCCGCACCGGATTGCCGGTGGGTATGCCTTCGACCCCCTCAGGCAGGGTCGTGGGCCATGTGCCACAGGCGATGGCGTCGACGCGCGGGGCGAAGAACCTGTTCACCCGCCCCAGAACGCCGTTCTGTTCGTGGATCAGCCGGGGCAGCTTCAGCAGGCTGGCCGCCGCCAGCGCCGGCACCGACGGATATCCGCCAAACCCCACCACGATGGCGGGGGTCTCGCGCTTCATCTGCCGCCAGGCGGCATGGACGCCGCGCCCGATGCGCAGCGGCACCAGGGCCTTTTCAATCCCTTCGCCCCGCGAAAACGTCGCCGCGGTCACCTGTTCGACCTCGACCGTATGCGGAAAGCCGCCCGCATAGCGGGCACCGCGTTCATCGGTGGACAGCTTTACACGCCAGCCTCGCCGCAACATGGCCTCGGCCAGCGCCTGGGCGGGAAACATATGGCCGCCGGTGCCGCCAGCGGCAATGACAAGCAAGGGTTGGCTCAAATTCTCAACTCCGGTGTCTCAAAACATCGGCCATGCGTCCCTGCGGGCGGGTCCGGGTCAGGGCCAGCAACATGCCCACGGTGATCCCCGCCGCGATCACCGACGAGCCGCCGTAGGACACGAACGGCAGGGTCATGCCCTTGGTGGGCAACAGCCGCACCGCCACGCCCATGTTGACCATCGCCTGCATTCCCAGAACGCAGGCCAACCCGGTGCCGGCATAGCGCACGAAGGGGTCACGCTCCTTCAGCAGACGCAGCAGCGACCGCACGGTGACGGCGCAATAGAGCACGATGATCGCCAGAACCAGCACCAGCCCGTATTCCTCGGCCGCAACCGCGATGATGAAATCGGTATGGGCATCGGGCAGAAAGATCTTCACTTCCCCCTCGCCCACGCCAACGCCGAACACGCCGCCTTCGCGGATGGCATTGGCGGCATAGCCGATCTGAGTGGTGGGATCGATTTCGGTCGACAGGTAGCCGTCGATGCGGCGCGCGAAATGCTCCGAACTGTTGTAGGCCAGCACCCCCCCGGCAACGACCGCCCCGGCCACAAGGATCAGCAGGACGATCGGCGCACCAGCGACGAAATACATCACCCCCCAGGAAAACAGGACCAGGCAGGCCTGCCCATAGTCCGGTTGCATCGCAAGGATCAGAACGATCACCAGCGCCAGGGCTGCCGACATCAGCCGCCCCGGCGGTCCGGCCACCTGTTGCGAGGCCGCCATGAGCCAGGCCGCCAGAATGATATAGGCCGGTTTCAGGAACTCAGAGGGTTGCAACGAGCCGAACCCAAGCGAGTACCAGCGCACGGCGCCCTTACCGAAATTGGTGCCGAACACCGGCAGCAGGATCAGGGCAATGAACGCGCCCACGAAGGCAATGACCCCCAGCCGCCGCACCTCGCGTGGATCCAGCATCGAACAGAACAGCATCACGACAAAGGCCATGGCCCCGAAAATCGCCTGCTTCTGCACGTAGTAGAACGGCGACAGCCCGTTGCGCTCGGCCAGGGGGGGCGAGGCTGCCAGCCCCAGCAACATGCCGATGCCGAACAAGGCCAGCACGCAGACCAGAGACCACCGGTCGATGGTCCGCCACCATTTCGGAATCAACGGTTCTCCCGCGCTTCGCGGAATCGCCCCGTGCGCCATCTCTGTCATGGGTATGCCCGTACCAAACTGTCTGCTCTGCCGTGCCCGTGTATCCGGGCTTTCAGCAACCCTACACCAATGTGTTCTGCCACGCCACTGAAAGCAGCAGGCGTACAGCGCCCGGACCGTCGAGTGGCCCGGTTGGCGGCAGCGGTGCTGTGAGTATTTGTGCCAAGAAGAACCCCTGCGCCGTGGCAACTTCTTCTTGGGTCAAATACTCATCTTGCGCCGCGCAGCGGCGCCCGGCCCAACGCCTTTCGACCGACAGGTCGACACGGCGGCGGGAGCCCCCTAGCTGGCGGGCGCTAGTGCCTCGACAAGCGCAATGAACGCCTCGCCGCGCTTTTCGAAATCGGGGAACTGGTCGAAACTGGCCGCGGCGGGTGCCAGAAGAACGGTATCGCCGGGCGCGGCCTCTGCCGCGGCTCGGGCCACGGCGGCGTCCAGCGTTTCGCAGATCTCGTGCGGCGTGTCGGCCAACTGCAATGCGAAATCGCGGGCGGAATGGCCGATCAGATAGGCTTTCTCGACATTGCCCAACTCGGCGGCAAGACCGCTGATGCCGCCATCCTTGCCCAGCCCACCAGCGATCCAGCGGATGCGGTGGAACGCCTTCAGCGCCTGTGCCGCGCTGTCCACATTGGTGGCCTTGCTGTCGTTGACATAGCGCACCCCGTTGATCTCGGCGATCGTCTGGCTGCGGTGGGCCAGCCCGCCGAAAGAGGCAAACCCGGCTTCGATGGTGCGGGGCGGCAGGCCAAGGGCGCGCAGGGCCCCGTAGGCCGCGCAGGCATTCTGGTGGTTGTGGGTGCCCGGCAGCCCGGAAATCGGGCGCAGGTCGATACTGGCCAATTGCCGCCCCTTTCGGGTCTCGGACAAAAAGCCCTTCCGGGCATGTACGTTCCAGCCGATGCCGGCCAGCTTGCGGGTAACCGACACGCGGATGACCCGGTCGTCGCCGGGGCCTTCGGCCATCTGCCCGGCCAGGAACTGGCCCGGGTCTTCGTCCACCCCGATCACGGCGCGATCCGGCCCGCCTTCGGCGAACAACCGGCGCTTGGCAGCGAAATAGCCGCCCATGCCTCCGTGGCGGTCCAGATGATCCGGGGACAGGTTGGTGAACACCGCGATATCCGGCGTCAGCGCGCGGGCCAGGTCGGTCTGGTACGAGCTGAGTTCCAGCACCACCACGCCGCCATCTTCCGGCGGATCGATGTCCAGCACCCCGCGCCCGATGTTGCCGGCCAACTGGCTGGGACGGCCCGCATCGGTCAGGCAATGGTGGATCAGGGCCGAGGTGGTCGATTTCCCATTCGACCCGGTCACTGCCACCACCTTGGGCGCCTTTTCAAAGCGATCCCAATCCTCGGTCGCGAACGACCGGAAGAACAGGCCGATGTCGTTGTCGACCGGCACCCCGGCCTCAAGGGCTGCATGGATCACCGGGTTGGGCTTTGGAAAGAGATGTGGAATGCCGGGAGAGGCCACAAGGCAGGCCACATCGTCGAAGGCCCCGGATCGCGTCAGGTCGCGCAGGGTGAATCCTTCGGCCTCGGCCCGCGCCCGGCCTTCGGCGCCGTCATCCCAGACCACCGGATCGGCCCCGCCGGCCTGCAAGGCGCGCGCCGCTGCAAGGCCCGAGCGCCCCAGCCCCAGCACCGCCACCACCTGTCCGTCAAAACCGCGCACCGGGATCATAGCTACACTCCAATTGTCGGCGCGCAACCTGCGCGCTGCCGGGGACCGGGGTCAAGGGGCGGCACGGCACAGCCGGACCCGCGCAGGCTCAGAGCTGTTCCTCGATCCCCAGAAAGGCCGTCAGGCCCACCACGAAATTCTTCCATGCCGTTGCGCCGGGTTCCCGATCGGTCACCGACGCCGCCCCCGGCGCGTCGTAGTACCACAGCAGATCCCCGTCCGGGCCCGCGACCACCCGGTAGGTGTACAAGGGCAGATCGTTGTCCAGTGCAGACCAGACGGCACCCGCGAAGGCGCGGCTGCGCACGAAGGTGCCAAACTCGGTGTTCTGCTTGATCGACCTGGGGTCGAGGTTGAGCGAGCCGACGAACACCGCGTCATCGTCGATCACCGCCAGCTTGGTGTGCATTACCAGGCCGGTTTCATCGCCTTCCGGGACCAGACCCAGGGCCTGCGGCGTGTCCGAGCGGATCTCATAAAGTTCCACCCCGGCGGCCAGCAGCGCCTCGCGATGACGCCTGTAGCCCGCGTGCACATAAGCGTGATTGGTCGATCCCAGCGAATTGGTGACGATCTGCACGCGCACACCGCGTTCGGCCAGGTCGGAAAACAGCCGGGCACCATAGTCTTCCGGCACGAAGTAGGGCGTCAGCAGAACCACGCGCTTTTTCGCGTTTTTCATCCGGGTCAGCAAATCCTGCGCCAGAATCTTCTGGCCCTCGGGGACCGGCACCTTCAGTTTTGCGGGATCGTCCACAACAACTTCGACCCTTCCCGTGAAACTCGGGATCTGCCCGGCGGACAGACGCTTGAAGAAGGGATCGTTGACGGCCCCTTCATAAACATTCCGGGCCGGTTTCAGACGCGCCACCAGGTTGGCACGAACTTCGGCCAGTTCCTCGGGGCTGGGGTCGCGTTGCAACTGGCCAATGGGCACTGACCAGCCGTCGTTCCAATAGTGATCGAAGCTGGCCGAGATCCCCTGCACCGCCGGGCCGATCACCAGCATCTCGAAATCGGCGAACTCAGAGCTGGTATCGATCTGGAAATACTCATCGGCGATGTTGCGCCCGCCGACAATGGCCCAGCTTCCGTCGGCCACGAAGGACTTGTTGTGCATGCGCCGGTTGACGCGGTTGAAATCGGTGACAAAGCCCGCCGCTTTCCACCCCGGGCGCGGCGAGGGGTTGAAGATGCGCACCTCGATGCCCGGATGCACATCCAGAAGCCCAAGCGCGTCGTCCGACATTGTGGTAAAGACATCGTCCAGCAAGACGCGCACCCGCACGCCACGATCCGCCGCATCCAGCAAGGCGGTCAGCACCAGCGCGCTGCCCAGATCGGGCTTCATCAGGAAGTACTGCAAGTCGAGTGTGCGCTCGGCCCGTTCGATCAGCCGCAGGCGGGCCCCCAGCGCGATATTGCCGTCTTCCAGCGTAACCAGCGAGGAGTCGCCGTCGGGATTGTCGCTGGTGTGCGTCCGGGCGATGCGCTGGAGCATGGTGGAGCCATCGGACACCAGGGCGCGGCTGACCGGTTTCGGCGCATCCAGGGGCACCGGGGCACATCCCGCCAGCCCGAGGGCCACAAACATTGGCGCCAGCACGGCCAACCGCCATCTGCCCAGGGAAATCAACGTGCGGCGGGCATGGTACAAAAGGGCATCCTCCGTTCGGTTCAGCGGATCTTCAGCGTAGCCAGCCCGATCAGGGCCAGGATCAGCGACACGATCCAGAAGCGGATCACGATCTGCGGCTCGTGCCAGCCTTTCTTCTCGAAGTGATGATGGATCGGTGCCATCAGGAACACCCGCCGCCCGGTGCGTTTGAAGTAAGCGACCTGGATGATGACCGACAGCGCCTCGACCACGAAGATGCCGCCGACGATGGCCAGAACGATCTCGTGCTTGGTGGCGACCGCGATGGCGCCAAGCGCCCCGCCCAGGGCCAGCGATCCGGTATCGCCCATGAACACCGCCGCAGGGGGCGCGTTGTACCACAGGAACCCCAGCCCGCCGCCCACGAGGGCCGCCACGAAGATCAGCAATTCACCGGTGCCGGGCACGTAGTGGACGTCAAGATACTGCGTGAAGTCGACCCGGCCCACCGCATAGGCAATGATCCCCAGCGCCGAGCCCGCGATCATCACCGGCATGACCGCCAGCCCGTCCAGCCCGTCGGTCAGGTTCACCGCGTTGGCAGCCCCCACGATCACGATCATTGCGAAGGGAACAAACAGCACCCCCATCGGCAGCAGCACATCCTTGAAGATCGGAAAGGCCAGCGCGCCCGAAAGCTCGGCGGGGTGAAAATACATGGCCCAGAGTGCGGCGATGCCCGAGATCAGAAATCCCAATCCCAGCCGCACCTTGCCCGGCACGCCCTTGGTGTTGTTCTGGCTGACCTTGGCATAGTCATCGGCAAAGCCGATGGCGCCGAACCCGTAGGTCACGAACAGCACCATCCAGATGAACGGCGTGTCCAGACGCGCCCAGAGCAGCGTCGAAAACAACAGGGCGCCCAGGATCAGCACCCCGCCCATGGTCGGTGTTCCGGCCTTGGTCAGCTTGTGGCTTTCCGGTCCATCCTCGCGGATCGGCTGGCCGTTGCTTTGCCGACGGCGCAGCAGGTTGATCAGGGGCCGCCCGAACAGGAAGCCAAAGATCAGGGACGTGAAAAACGCCGCCCCGGCCCGGAAGGTGATGTAGCGGAACAGGTTGAAAAAGTCGCCGCCATCGGAAAAGGCCGCCAGCCAATACAGCATCAGTTTGCCTTTCTGGAAGTCTGCGGTGCGGCATCGCCGATCTTCCGCAACGCGTCAACCACCTGCCCGACCCGCGACCCGAAGGAGCCCTTGACCAGCACGATATCGCCGGGGCGCACCAGATCGGGTGCCATGCCTGCCATTTCGGCGGCGGTCTTGCACCAATGACCCCGTTTTGCCTCGGGCAGAGCCTTGTGCAGCGCCTTCATGCGCGGGCCGACGCAATGGACGCGATCCAGTGCCTCCATGGCCGGATGGGCGGCCAGACCCGCATGCAGGGCCGCCTCGTCTGGCCCCAGTTCCAGCATGTCGCCCAAAACCGCGATGCGCGCGCCTTTCGGGGTGCTGGCCGCAAGGGTTTCCAGCGCCGCGCCGACCGAGGTGGGATTGGCGTTATAGGCATCGTCCAGAAGCGCGAAGCTGCCGCCCCCCGGCAGATCGACCGTCTCCCGCGTGCCGCGCCCGCCGGGGGGCGTCCAATGGGACAGGCCGACAATGGCCCTTGTCACATCGCCACCCGCTGCTGCGACGCAGGCCAGCGCGCCAAGGGCGTTCAGCGCGAAATGGCGACCGGGCGTGTTCAGCCGCACCGGGAAACCTGCTCCTTCCAGATGGGCGGTGAACAGGGTGCTGTCTGCCGTAACCTCCAGCCCACTGAGCCGGACATCGGCGAAATCCAGCGCCCCGAAGGACACGCAGTTGTCGGTGGCGGCGCGGGCCGCTTCGGACAGGATGCCCGAGACCTCCAGGTCGCCATTGAACACTGCCCAGCCGCCGGGTTTCAGGCCCGAGAAGATCGCTGCCTTTTCATGCGCGATGGCGGGAAGCCCATTGGGGAAGGCCTCAAGATGCACCTCTGCCACGATGGTGACCAGCGCCACATCGGGCGCGGCCAGCGCGGCCAGCGGCGCGATCTCGCCGGGATGGTTCATGCCGATCTCGATCACCGCGAAATCCGCGTCCACCGGGCAGCGCGCCAGCGTCAGCGGCACGCCCCAATGGTTGTTGAAACTTTTCTCGGCGGCATGCACCCGGCCCAGTGGCGCGAAGGTGGCCCGCAGCATTTCCTTGGTCGAAGTCTTGCCGACCGAGCCGGTCACCGCGATGACCCGCGCCCTTGTGCGGGCGCGTCCTGCCCGGCCCAAGGCCTCCAGACCGGACTGAACGTCCTCGACCATCAGCAGCGGTGCATCGTCGGCCACACCACGCGGGCGATGGGCGACCAGCGCGGCGGCGGCGCCCTTGGCCAAGGCATCGGCCACGAAGTCATGTCCGTCGCGCTGATCCTTCAGCGCAATGAACAGATCGCCGGGCTGGATCGAACGGGTGTCGATGGACAACCCCGTCGCCTGCCAGTCACCAAACGCCTTGCCCCCGGTCGCCTCGGCGGCTTCGGCGGCGGTCCACAATGGGGTCATGTCAGGCGTCCTTCCAGGGCAGCCACGGCGACCGAGGCTTGCTCGGCGTCATCAAAGGGGAACACATCGTCGCCGATCGTCTGGCCGGTTTCATGGCCCTTGCCGGCGATCAGCAGCGCGTCGCCCGGTCCCACTGCATCGACGCCGCGCAGAATCGCTTCGGCCCGGTCGCCCACGTCGGCGGCCTCGGGGCAGCCGTCGCGGACCATGGCCCGAATCGCCGCCGGATCTTCCGAACGCGGGTTGTCGTCTGTGACGATGCACAGGTCGGCGTGTTGCGCGGCCGCCTGCCCCATCAGCACACGCTTGGCGGTGTCGCGATCGCCGCCCGCGCCGAACACGATGATCAGCCGACCCAATACATGCGGCCGCAGCGCGGTCAGCGCCGTGGCAATGGCATCGGGCGTATGGGCGTAATCGACAAAGATCGCGCCGCCGTTTTCGCGGCTGGCCACATGCTGCATCCGCCCGCGCACGGTCTTCAGCCGGTCAAGCGTGGTGAACACATCGTCGGGATCTTCCCCGGCCGCGATCACCAGACCGGCGGCCAGCAGCGCGTTGGCGGCCTGAAATCCGCCGATCAGGTTCAACCGCGCCATCCGGGGCCGGCCTTGCCAGGAAAACCGCAGATCCTGCCCGGTGGTGTCGAACCGCTGGCCTTCGATCCGCAGCGCCGCATCCGGGTGCCGGCCGATGCCGATGACCTCTTGCCCGCGCTCCATGGCGTGCTCTGCCACCACCCGCCCCTTGGGGTCGTCCAGATTGCTGACGATGATGCCATCCTCGGACAGCACCCGGTCGAACAACCCCGCCTTGGCCGCGAAATAGCTTTCGAAATCCTGATGATAGTCCAGATGATCCTGCGAGAAATTGGTGAACCCCGCCGCCGCCAGCCGCACCCCGTCCAGCCGTTTCTGGTCCAGCCCGTGCGAAGAGGCTTCCATCGCCAGGTGGGTGATCCCCTGCCGGGCCATCTCGGCCAGATGGCGATGCAGGGTCAGCGGGTCGGGGGTGGTGTGCTGCAACGGCGCTTCATAGGCGCCTTCGATGCCGGTGGTGCCCAGGTTGCAGGCTTCGCGGCCCAGATGAGTCCAGATCTGGCGCGCAAAGCTGGACACCGAGGTCTTGCCATTGGTGCCGGTGACCGCCACGCAGGTCTCGGGCTGGCTGCCGAACCACAGGGCCGCCGCATAGGACAGCGCCTGCCGGGGATCCTCGGCCACCACCAGAGCCCTGTCGCGGGCTACCGCCAGCGCCTCTTGGGCCAGGGCTGCCCCTTCGCGATCGGTCAGGATGGCGGCCGCGCCCATGCGCAGTGCGGTGCCGATGAACTCGCCGCCATGCAACCGTGCGCCGGGAAGGGCTGCGAACAAATGGCCGGGCCGCACCGCGCGACTGTCGATGGACAGGCCGGTGATCCGGGCCTCCTGCCCGCCCTGGGCGTGCAGACCAAGCTCTGCCAAGCTGCGTTTTGCCTGATCCGCGTCCATATCCACCCTCGTTCAGCCGCCGTTGCGCGCCTCTCGTATCCCAGCATCGGGGCCGGGTGCAATCTCGGGCCGCATTCCCAACAGCGGCGCGACGCGGCGGATCACCTCGGCGCTGACCGGAACGGCGGTCCATCCGGCGGTGCGGCGGGGAATATCGTTCACGATCTCATAGCCCTCGTCGAGGGTGATGACGAAGACATAGCGCGGGTCATGCATCGGGAAGGCGCCGGCGAAAGTCGCCAAAACCTTGTCCTTGTAGTATCCGCCGCGCGGCTTGGGCTTGTCGGCGGACCCGGTCTTGCCGCCCACCGCATAGCCGGGCACTTCGGCGAACCGGGCCGAGCCGCGCACCACCACCGCGCGCAGCATCTCGCGGGCATGGCGCGAGGTGTCTTCCGACACCACCCGCGGCCCGATGCTGCGGGCATCGCGTTTCAGCAACGTGGGCGTGACCTTGGTGCCGCCGTTCAGCAGCGCGGCATAACCCTGGGCCAGATGCATCGGGCTGGTCGACAGGCCGTGGCCGAAAGAGATGGTCATCGACTGGATCTCGCCCCAACGCCCCGGCAACAGGGGCCGACCCGAGGGCGCTTCGGACAGCTCCACCTCGGTGGCTTCCAGAAAGCCGAACCGGCGCAGGAATTCCTTCTGGTTCTCGGCACCCACGTTCTGAATGATCCGCGAGGTGCCGATGTTGGAGGATTTCACGATCACATCCGTGGCCGACAGGGTCGCGCCGTAGTCATGGAAATCGCGGATCTTGTGGCGGCCCCAGACCAGCGGCCCCTTGGTGTCGATCATGGTGCTGGGGGAAATCTGTCCCATCTCAAGCGCTTGCGCGACGGCAAAGATCTTGAAGACCGAACCCAGTTCATAGACCCCCTGCACCGTGCGGTTGAACAACGGGCTGTCGGCCTGATCGCCGCTGGTCAGCGGCTGCGGGCGGTCGTTGGGATCGAAATCGGGCAGCGACACCATCGAGACAACTTCGCCGGTGTGAATGTCCATCACCACTGCGCTGGCGCCCCTGGCGTTCATCAGGCGCATGCCGCCGGCCAGAACCTCGCGCACCGCCGATTGAACGGTGGTGTCGATGGACAGTTGCAGCGGCTCGACCAGCAAGGCGGGATCGCGCAGGCGCGCGTCAAAGGCTTTTTCGACCCCGGCCACGCCCAGAATCTCGGCCGCGGCCACGCCTTCTTCGCCGAAGCGCGCACCGCCCAGCACATGCGCGGCCATCTTGCCGTTGGGATAGACGCGCATGTCGCGCGAAGCGAACAGCAGGCCCGGATCGCCGATGTCGTGTACCTGCTGGATCTGCTCGGGCGACAGGGTCTTGCGGATCCACATGAATTTCCGCCCGTCCTGCATCCGTGCCTGCACCTTCTCGGTGTCGATGTCCGGGAAGATCTTGGCCAGTTCGCGCACCGCATGGGGAATATCCACCATGTCGTGCGGATGTGCATAAAGCGCCTGCGTGGTCAAGTTGGTGGCCAGCAACCGGCCATTGCGGTCGACGATATCGGCGCGGGCCGAGGTGATCTGGCTGCCATAGGTCGAATTGCGCGCCTCGACCGGGGCCGAGGTCGCCAGCGCCGCCATGCGCGTACCGACCGCGCCAAAGGCCAGAACAAAGGCCAACCCCAGCACCAGCAGGCGACCTTCGGCCTGCCGCCGGGCACCGTCGCGCAGCCGTTCATTGCGCTGGTTGAGGTTCTCACGCTCGATCAGATCGGGGTTTTCGCCCTTGTCGCGGGCTTCCAGCACGCGGGCCAGCGGGCGCAGGGGCTTGCGCGGTGTGCCTTCGGGGGGGAGATCGGTCATGGGCGCTGCTCCGTTGCGGCGGCCACTGGCGTGGCAATGACGATCTCGGGCTCGATGGGCACACTGCGCGGCGGATAGGCGACTTGGTCCAGTCGCCCGAAATGCTCGGGCGCCATGGGCAAGAGCTGCAGACGCTCGAAGTTCAGTTCGCTCAATTCGCGCAGTCGCTCGGGCCGGTTCAGATAGGCCCATTCCGCCTTCAGCACGCCCAGATGTTCCTGCAACCGCCCGATCTCGCGCGCCAGGCCGCGGTTGTCAGCCAGCGCCTGCCGGGTGCGATAGTTTTCCTGGTACGCCCAGAAGGCCAGTCCCAGCACGGACACGCCCAGAAGAAGACCGAAGATCAAACGCATCTCACCATGCCTCCATGTTCAGTTTCGGCAGGCCCAGGGCGCTGCGATCCACCGGGGTGGCGGGCGCTTCGGTGCGAAACCCGACCCGCAGCTTGGCCGACCGGGCGCGCGGGTTGTCCGCAAGCTCGGTGGCGTTCGGTGGAATGGCCGAGGCCTTTTTCAGATGGAATTGGGCCGGAACGGTTTCGGTTTCGGGGGCATAGCGGTTGGCCCGCCCGCCGCGCCCGGATCGGGCCTGGAAGAACCGCTTGACCACGCGATCCTCCATCGAATGAAAGGTCACCACGGCCAGCGCGCCACCGGGGGCCAGCGCCCGCTCGGCGGCCTCCAGCCCTTCGGCCAACTGCCCGAATTCATCGTTCACCGCGATGCGCAGCGCCTGGAAGCTCCGGGTCGCGGGATGGCTTTGCCCCGGCTTGGGACGCGGCAGGCAGCTTTCGACCACCTTGGCCAACTGCCCGGTGGTCTCGAAGGGTGCGTCAGCTCGGGTGCGCAGGATGGCCCGCGCAATCCGGCGCGAGGCACGCTCTTCGCCATAGTGATACAGAACGTCGGCCAGCAGGCTTTCATCGGCAGAGTTCACCAGATCCGCCGCCGAGGGGCCATCCTGGCTCATCCGCATGTCCAGCGGGCCGTCGCGCAGGAAGGAAAAGCCGCGCTCGGCCAGATCAAGCTGCATCGACGACACGCCCAAATCCAGCACCACGCCATCGACGGACGCATCGACATAGTCATCCAATTCGGAAAACGTGCCCTGCACCAGCGTCAGCCGGTCGCCGTAGTCGGCCTGCATGGGGGCTGCCATCTCGATCGCCAGCGGATCGCGATCCACACCGGTCACATGATCGGCCCCGGCCGCGAACAATCCGCGGGTATACCCCCCTGCCCCGAAAGTGCCGTCAATCCAGTGCCCCTGTACGGGGGCCACGGCCCGCAACAGCGGGGCCAGCAGGACCGGGATGTGGGGGCGGGCAGCATCGGAGGGCATCACTCAGCTCTCCAGATAGGGGGCCAGAAGCGTCAGCGGGTCGGCGTCGGTGGGCATGTCGTCGAAGACAGCCTGAATGGCGGCACCCTGTTCGGCGTCATAGGTCGGCTTGTCCCAGATCTGGAATCGATCCACAGCGGATTTGAAATGCGCTTCGCCGCCCAACCCGATCTTGTCGCGCAACTTCTTCTGCAACACCAGCCGACCGGTGCCATCGACCTGCACCTCTTCGGATTTGGCCGAGAAGAAATCCTCCATCGCCATGCGCTGGGGCGAGCCCATGGGCATCCGCTCGATGGCGTCCTCGATCTTCTCCATGGCGGTGATGGTGTAGCATTCCAGATAGTTCCGGCGTTCGTTGCCGAACACGATGATCAGGGTTGCGGCACCGCCGTCTTCATAGTCCGGATCATTGGCCTGGATCACACGTTTAAAGGTGGCGGGAATGGACACGCGTCCCTTCCCGTCCACCTTCTGGGTGTGTTCACCTCTGAACCGTCGTGCCACTGCCCTGGCCTCAATTCATCTGTTCTGAACGTGGAAACGGCGGATTGCGCCGCTGCCACCGCTCAATCCGCCGTTTTCCTGTCCCTCGATGGGGCGCCCACCTGCGCGCGTGTCTTTGGGGGACTGCTCATGCGCGTGGCGGAACTTCTTTTTGTGGGATGAAAGCGATTGCCTGTATGTAACCTGCCATTTTGTTTTTTTGTGTGGCCCCGAAGGACCGATCGTCTTCATCGTGTAGAGACTATGGCAGACGGCCCGTCGATTTGGCAAGGGATTTTATGGGAATTCAGGGGAAAAACTGGTTAACGACATGCCAGATCTAGGAATGGTCCCCTCTTAACACAATATTTAGTAGTTCAATACACCACCAACCACCAATTACGCGCAGTACGCGAAAAGCGCGCCCTTGGCAGGACGCGCCTTGAATCTCCTCTGATTTCCCGAAAATGGCAAGAAGTGCCGCGATTTCCCCTGCCGAAGGGTGCGACTCAGGCCATACCACCCTGAATGAGTCGCTGGGCCAGCGCCCGGTACGGCGCTGCCAGAGGGCTGTCGGTGGCCGCGATGGGGGTTCCATCATCCCCGGCCAGCCGCACATCCAGATCCAGCGGCAGCGCCCCAAGGAAGGGGGCGTCCAGCTTCTCGGCCTCGGCCTCGACGCCGCCATGGCCGAAGATATGCGCCTCGTGACCGCATTCGGGACAGACATAGGTGCTCATGTTCTCGATCAGGCCCAGAACCGGCGTATTCAGGCGCTTGAACATGTCCAGCGCCCGCCGGGCATCCAGAAGCGCCACGTCCTGCGGGGTCGATACAACGAGGGCCCCGGTCAGTTGGGTTTTCTGGCACAGGGTCAGCTGGACGTCGCCGGTGCCCGGCGGCATGTCGACCAGCAGCACATCCAGCTTGCCCCACTCCACCTGCCCCAGCATCTGCTGCAACGCGCCCATCAGCATCGGCCCGCGCCAGACCACGGCGGCATCGGGATCGACCATGAAACCGATCGACATCAAGGTGACCCCATGTGCCTGCAGCGGAATGATGGTCTTGCCATCGGGCGAGGCCGGACGTTTGTTGATCCCCATCATCCGCGGCACCGAGGGGCCGTAGATGTCCGCATCCAGCAGGCCGACCTTGCGACCTTCGCGCGCCAGCGCCACGGCAAGGTTGGTCGAGACGGTGGATTTGCCGACCCCGCCCTTGCCCGATCCGATGGCAATGATTCGATCCACGCCGGTCACCGCCTGCGGTCCGGCCTGCGGACTGGGATGCTTGCCGACCTTCAGGCTGGGCGGCGCCGATTGCGCGGCAGGTTTGGCCGCGGGACCATGCGCGGTCAATGCAGCACTGGCCTTCTGCACCCCCGGCAGCGCGGCAACCGCGCGCTCGGCATCCTCGCGCACACCGCCCCAGGATTTGGCCACCTCCGGCGAGGGCGCCTCGATCACGAACCGCACAGCCGCGCCATCCACGGTCAGGGCCCGGACCAGATCGCGGGACACCAGGGTTCCGCCGTCGGGAAGCGCGATGCCACCCAGGGCGTCAAGAATTTCGGATTTCGATATCGGCATGGTTCCTCGCATACTTGCTCACCCGCCATACATGATGCGGCGCGACAGACCTGCAACTTAGGACCCGGCGATGCAACCCATGCAGAAAACGCATAGCGGCTCTGAAGCGGCGGCTATTGTGCACCCGCAGAAAAAGGCTATCTTTCTTTCAACGGCGGCAGAAAAGATCCTGCAGCCCGGGATGGAAAGCGAAAGATCAAGACCTACATCAGGTTCAGATCATCGCTGGCGAGCAAATTTCGCCCCATCTCGATGACAGACAAAGTTCAGAAGGCCCTCCTCCTCCCTGGGTTTTCTGTTTTTTGCGGCGGCACCCTCCTCCTCCCTGGTGTCGCCGCTTTTTTTGTTCTGCGCGGACAGGGATCGGGCGGACATTATTTCAGCGCATGACAAAAATGTGAGCCGTAGAGCGCGCACAGCCTTGCAGCGCCGTCGCCCCAGGTTCCAGGTCTGACAGGGTATCAGGAGTGTTTCAGGCCGTTCGTCGCTGGCTGGACGAGTCGATAAGCGCGCAGGATTCCATCAGATCCTCGATATCGACGGGCTTGCGATGCACCGTCACCACCAGTTGCGATCCGGCTTGCATCTTGCCTTCGGCTACATCCGCTGCACCGGTCACGATGATGACCTTGCAGTCGGGATTGACGGCTTCGATCTCGCCGATCAGCGACATGCCGTTCTCGCGCCCGAGATAGAGATCCAGAATCACCGCGTCATAGGATGTCTGCGACAGGGCCGAACTCGCCGCGCCCAGGTTGTCCGCCTCGGTCACCTGATATCCCCGATCGCACAGGATCGTTCGCCACAACAGCCTCAGGTTCGGATCATCCTCGACAATGAGATAATGCAATACTGAAACTCCAATGCGGCAAAAAGTTGCGTGCTGATGCAACGCATACCGAAATATCCGGCAAGTTTCCAGCATTCCATACGTATTTTTTGCACTTGCAGAAATCGATTAGAACGGAATGTCGTCCGCTGATTCTGCCGCAACCACGAATTTGGCCACGATGTGCTTGGATCCGGCCTTGTCGAAGTCGACTTTCAGCTTGTCGCCCTCGATCCCGGAGACCGTGCCGTAGCCGAATTTCTGGTGAAACACCCGGTCCCCTTCCGAGAAGGCCGACACCGCCTGCAGGTCGATGACCGAGTTGCGGCTTTCGCGTGGCTGCGACACCGGCCGGGTACTGCTGCGCGCCTGAAGCCGCCGCCATCCGGGCGAATCGTAGCCATCGGCCTTTGCAGCCTTTTCGTGCAGGTTAGATGTGGCCTGCGCTTGCGGGGCGGCTGCGCCATAGCCGCCGCCATACAGGCCCGGCGGCGTCAGCACCTCGACATTCGCTTCGGGCAGTTCATCCACAAAGCGCGATGGCAGGGCCGATTGCCACTGGCCATAGACCCGGCGGTTGGCCGCGAAAGAGATTGTGCACAGCTCTTCCGCCCGCGTGATGCCGACATAGGCCAGCCGCCGTTCCTCTTCCAACCCGGTCTGGCCGTTTTCATCCATCGAGCGTTGCGAGGGAAACAGCCCGTCCTCCCACCCCGGCAGGAACACCGCCGGAAATTCCAGCCCCTTGGCCGCGTGCAGGGTCATGATCGACACCTTCGGGCCGCCGTCGTCGGTTTCGTTGTCCATGATCAGCGCGACATGTTCCAGAAACCCCTGCAGGTTCTCGAATTGCTCCAGCGCCTTGACCAGTTCCTTCAGGTTTTCCAGCCGTCCCGGCGCCTCGGGCGTCTTGTCGGCCTGCCACATGCCCGTATAGCCCGAGCCATCCAGCACGGTTTCGGCCAGCGCGATATGGTCATAGGTGGTATCGGCCACCACCACCCCGTGCCAGCGGTCCAGCGCGGTCACCAGCTTGGCCAGTTCGGTCTTGCCCTTGCCCTTCAACAGCCCGGACTCGACCGCGATCCGCGCACCCTCCAGAAGACTTGCGCCATTGGCGCGCGCCGCCTGCTGGATCGTTTGCTGCGCCTTGTCGCCCAGACCCCGCTTGGGCAGGTTCACGATGCGTTCAAAGGCCAGATCGTCGTCGGGACTGACCACCAGCCGGAAATAGGCCATGGCATCGCGGATCTCGCGCCGCTCATAGAAACGCGGGCCGCCGATCACGCGATAGGGCAGACCAATGGTCAGAAACCGATCCTCGAACGCCCGCATCTGGTGGCTGGCGCGCACGAGGATCGCGCATTCGTTCAGCGTGTAGGGCCGCCCGCCACGCGCGCCGCCCTGCATGGCGTCCAGTTCCTCGCCAATCCAGCGCGCCTCCTCCTCGGCATCCCAATGGCCGATCAGGCGCACCCGGTCGCCGCCGTCGGCCTCGGTCCACAGGGTCTTGCCCAGCCGCCCCTTGTTCCCGGCGATCACGCCGGAAGCGGCGGCCAGGATATGCGCCGTGGAGCGGTAATTCTGCTCCAGCCGGATCACCGTGGCGCCGGGGAAATCCTTTTCGAACCGCAGGATGTTGCCGACCTCGGCCCCGCGCCAGCCATAAATCGACTGGTCGTCATCGCCGACACAGCAAATGTCGCGATGCCCCGCCGCCAACAGACGCAGCCACAGGTACTGTGCGATGTTGGTGTCCTGGTATTCGTCCACAAGGATATAGCGGAACCAGCGCTGGTATTGCGCCAGCACGTCTTCGTGCCGCTGGAAGATCGTCACCATGTGCAGCAGCAGATCGCCGAAATCCACGGCGTTCAGATCGCGCAGCCGCTGTTGATAGTCAGCGTATAGCGTCACGCCCATGTTGTTGAACCCCGAGCCTTCGGCGGCCGGCACATGTTCGGGCGTCCAGGCGCGGTTCTTCCAATGGTCGATCATCCCGGCCAACTGCCGTGCCGGCCAGCGCTTTTCGTCGATATTGCGGGCCAGGATTACCTGTTTCAGCAGGCGGATCTGATCGTCGGTATCCAGTATGGTGAAGTTCGACTTCAGCCCGGCCAGTTCCGCATGGCGGCGCAGCAACTTGACGTTGATGGCGTGGAAAGTGCCCAGCCAGGGCAGGCCGTCGACCTCCATCCCCATCAGCTTGGCCACCCGCAGCTTCATCTCGCGCGCGGCCTTGTTGGTGAAGGTCACCGCCAGAATTTCATTGGGGCGTGCGGTGCCGGTGTTCAGCAAATGCGCGATGCGGGCCGTCAGGGCGCGGGTCTTGCCGGTGCCGGCCCCCGCCAGCATCAGAACCGGGCCTTTCAGCGTCTCGACCGCCTGCCGCTGCGCCGGGTTCAGCCCGTCCAGATACGGCGTGGGCCGCGCGGCCATGGCGCGGGCCGACAGAGGTGTGGGGGCATCGGCAAAGGCGCCGTCATCGTCATATCCGCTCATGGCGGCAGCATAGGTCGCGCCCGCGCCGACGCAAGCCCCTGTTCGCGCTCTGTTCCCACGATTGTAGTGGCCAGTTCAACCCCGCGCGCCCACGGTCCGCCCTGGACGGGACCGGGACACCACCCGCCAAGCGCTGGCCCGCCGGGGGGTGTCCGGGATGGATGCCGCCTCAGGCGATGCTTTCCAGTTTCTCCCACAGGTCCGCGCCCTTCAGGCCGAACTTCCTGGCAGCGGCCTCGGTGGCGGCCTTGGTCTTGCTGCCCATCAGCCCGTCGATGGGGCCGGGGTTGAACCCCGCAGCCAGCAGCACCCGCTGTTGTTCGATCACCGGCGGGATCTTGCTGCCGCCCAGGGCCGTCAGGGCCTTGGCCGTGCGCAGTTCGCGATCGACCAGACCATGGGTGCCGCCGTTGATGACCAGGGTCACCATGCGGTCATCGCTCTCATCGGCCCATTGCAGGCAGGTCTTGCCGCTGCGCTTGCGCGAGGCCATGTAGCGTACCGCCACCATCCAGGCGATGCCGGGGTCGGCCGCCCGGTCGGGGTTGCCTACCAGATCCTCGCCGATGGCCGCGCCGAAGTTGGTGTAGTTCGACTTGCCGGTCAGCTGGATGTAGCCGCGCCCGCGATAGCGCCAGCCGTCCCCGGACCCTTCGGAGCCGTTGCCCATGCGGTTGCCATAGACCCGGTTGGCGATCTTTTCCGGCTTGCGGGCAAAGGCGGCGGCCTCGGCATTGGTCTTGAAGTATTTCTTGAACACCCGCCGCAGCGAGGCCTGCGAATAGTTCAGGTTCTCGAACCGATGCAGGAAACCCCCGCTTTCATGGGCGCATTGGCCGATGATGGCGGCCAGACGCAGAGGCGAATTCGCCCCCAGCGCCTCCAGCTTCTCGGCATGGGCTTTCCAGGCATTCGCCGCCGTGGCAGCAGCGTTGTTCGACGCGGCGACCGCGGCAATTGCAGCTTCTACAGACATGGTATCCTCCCCCTCTTGGATTGTTCTACCGTAACGTCAACCAGCCACTTGCCAAGTTGGGAATTCCACAGCGCCTTGCTTACGGGCCAGAAATATTGGTGAATAAACTTGACCAAGTAAAACGCCGCGTTGCGGCATGATCCCGTTAGCGCTAGAAACGCCCCAACCCCCGGTGCATGCAAGGAAATCAGCCCGATGACTGAGTTCAAGAAGCTACTGATCGCCAACCGAGGCGAGATTGCCATTCGCGTGATGCGCGCAGCCAACGAGATGGGCAAGCGAACCGTCGCCGTCTACGCGGAAGAGGACAAGCTTTCGCTGCACCGCTTCAAGGCCGACGAGGCCTACAAGATCGGTGACGGCATGGGACCGGTCGCGGCCTATCTGAGCATCGACGAGATCATCCGCGTGGCCAAGGCCTGTGGGGCTGACGCGATCCATCCCGGCTATGGCCTGCTGTCGGAAAACCCCGACTTCGTGGAAGCCTGCGCCAACAATGGCATCGCTTTCATCGGCCCAAAGGCCGAAACCATGCGCGCCCTTGGCGACAAGGCCAGCGCCCGCAAGGTCGCCATCGAAGCCGGCGTGCCGGTCATCCCCGCCACCGAGGTTCTGGGCGACGACATGGACGCGATCCGCGCCGAGGCTGAAGCGGTGGGCTATCCGCTGATGCTGAAAGCCTCCTGGGGCGGCGGCGGTCGCGGCATGCGGCCGATCCTTGGCCCCGATGAACTGGAAGAGAAGGTTCTGGAAGGTCGCCGCGAGGCCGAAGCGGCCTTCGGCAACGGCGAGGGCTATCTGGAAAAGATGATCACCCGCGCCCGCCACGTCGAAGTGCAGATCCTGGGCGACAAGTACGGCGAGATCTACCACCTGTTCGAGCGCGACTGCTCGGTCCAGCGCCGCAACCAGAAGGTGGTCGAACGTGCGCCCGCGCCCTATCTGACCGACGCCCAACGCACCGAGATCTGCGAATTGGGCCGCAAGATCTGCGCGCACGTCGGGTACCAATGTGCCGGCACTGTCGAATTCCTGATGGATATGGAATCCGGCAATTTCTACTTCATCGAGGTCAACCCGCGCGTTCAGGTCGAACACACCGTGACCGAAGAGGTCACCGGCATCGACATCGTGCGCGCCCAGATCCTGATCACCGAGGGCAAGACGCTGGCCGAGGCCACCGGGGCCGCGAAGCAGGACGACATCACCCTGTCGGGCCACGCCCTGCAATGCCGGGTCACCACCGAGGATCCGCAGAACAACTTCATTCCCGACTACGGCCGCATCCAGACCTATCGCTCGGCCACCGGCATGGGCATCCGTCTGGATGGCGGCACCGCCTATTCGGGCGCGGTCATCACCCGCTATTATGACAGCCTTCTGACCAAGGTCACGGCCTGGGCGCAGTCGCCCGAAGCTGCCATCGCCCGCATGGACCGCGCCCTGCGCGAATTCCGCATCCGCGGCGTCAGCACCAACATCGCCTTCGTCGAGAACCTGCTGAAGCACCCGACCTTTCTGTCGAACGAATACACCACCAAGTTCATCGACGAGACGCCGGACCTGTTCGACTTCTCGCCGCGCCAGGACCGGGCCACCAAGATCCTGACCTATATCGCCGATATCACGGTGAACGGGCATCCCGAGACCACGGGCCGCGCCAGACCCGCCGATGTGCGTATTCCCAAACCGCCGCTGGCCATTGCCGCAGGGGCCGAGGGCACCAAGCAGATCCTGGATGCCCATGGGCCGCAAGCGGTGGCCGACTGGATGGCCGCGCAGCCGCAACTGCTGCTGACCGATACCACCATGCGCGACGGTCACCAGTCGCTGCTGGCGACGCGCATGCGCTCCATCGACATGATCCGCGTGGCGCCGGCCTATTCGGCCAACCTGCCGCAACTGTTCTCGGTGGAATGCTGGGGCGGGGCGACCTTCGACGTGGCCTATCGCTTCTTGCAGGAATGCCCCTGGCAGCGCCTGCGCGATCTGCGCAAGGCCATGCCCAACCTCCTGACGCAGATGCTGCTGCGCGGCGCCAACGGGGTGGGCTACACCACCTATCCCGACAACGTGGTGAAATTCTTCGTCAAGCAGGCTGCCGAAACCGGCGTCGATGTCTTCCGCGTGTTCGACAGCCTGAACTGGGTCGAGAACATGCGCCTGGCGATGGATGCGGTGCTGGAAAACAACAAGGTCTGCGAAGGCACCATCTGTTACACCGGCGATATCCTGAACCCGGACCGCGCCAAGTACGACCTGAAGTACTATGTCGCCATGGGCAAGGAGTTGCGCGATGCAGGCTCCCACGTGCTGGGCCTGAAGGACATGGCCGGCCTGCTGAAGCCTGCCGCCGCGAAGGTCCTGATCAAGGCGCTGAAGGAAGAGGTCGGCCTGCCGATCCACTTCCACACCCATGACACCAGCGGCATTGCCGGGGCCACCATTCTGGCGGCGGCCGATGCGGGCGTCGATGCCGTCGATGCGGCCATGGATGCCTTCTCGGGTGGCACCTCGCAGGCCTGCCTCGGCTCGGTGGTCGAGGCCCTGCGCAACACCGACCGCGACACCGGGCTGGATATCGGCGCGATCCGGGCGATCAGCGAATACTGGGAACAGGTGCGCGCGCAATACGTGGCCTTCGAATCCGGCCTCGCGGCGCCGGCGTCTGAAGTCTACCTGCACGAGATGCCCGGCGGTCAGTTCACCAACCTCAAGGCGCAGGCGCGCAGCATGGGGCTGGAAGAACGCTGGCACGAGGTCGCGCAAATGTATGCCGAGGTGAACCAGATGTTCGGTGACATCGTGAAGGTGACGCCGTCGTCGAAAGTGGTCGGCGACATGGCGCTGATGATGGTCAGCCAGAACCTGACCCGCAAGCATGTCGAGGATCCGGGGCAAGAGGTCTCTTTCCCCGACTCGGTGGTCGACATGATGAAGGGCAACCTTGGCCAACCGCCGGGCGGCTGGCCCAAGGCCCTGCAATCCAAGGTCCTGCGCGGCGAAACCCCGATGACCGACCGCCCCGGCGCCCATGCCGCGCCAGTCGACCTGGAGGCCCGCCGCGCCGAACTGGAAGCCGAACTTGGCGGTCCGCTGGACGACGAGGATCTCAACGGCGCGCTGATGTATCCCAAGGTCTTTGCGGATTACACCAAGCGGCACGAGCTTTACGGTCCGGTCCGCACCCTTCCGACGCCGGTCTTCTTTTATGGCATGGAGCCGGGGGAAGAGATCTCGTCCGAGATCGATCCCGGCAAGACGCTGGAAATCCGCATGCAGGCGGCCGGCGAGACCAACGAGGAAGGCGAGGTCAAGGTCTTCTTTGAACTCAACGGACAGCCGCGCGTGATCCGCGTGCCCGACCGCCACGCCAAGGCCAGCCGCAAGGCGACGCCGAAAGCGGACGAAAGCAACCCGAATCACGTGGGCGCGCCGATGCCCGGCGTCGTCGCCTCGGTTGCCGTGCAGCCCGGTGTTGCCGTCAAGAAAGGCGATCTGCTGCTGACCATCGAGGCCATGAAGATGGAAACCGGCCTGGCCGCCGACCGCGACGGCACCGTCAAGGCGGTTCACGTCCAGCCCGGCGCGCAGATCGACGCCAAGGATCTTCTGGTCGAACTGGAATAAGCGCGGGCGGCCCTGCCCGCCACCGCCCATAGCACCCCCCGCCGATGCCGTCGGCGGGGCGTTTTCGTCAGGGGGCTGCGGGAGCCCCTTGGGCAAAGGGCAACAACGCGGCCTGCATGAAGCTGTGGGTCGGGGTGCTGATCCCGTGTTTCAGCCCCAGCCGCACGATCTCGCCGGACAGATACTCCAGTTCCAGCGGCTTGCCCCGGTTCAGGTCATCCAGCATCGAGGCATGGCTGTGCCGCGGGAGCCCCTCCATCAGGCGGGCAAACTGAACTTCAGCCACATCCGCATCCAGATTGATCCCGGCCGCCTTGCCCACCGCCGCCGCTTCCTCGACCCCGGCCCGCAGCAAGGCTAGGGTTTCCGGGCAGTCGCGCAGCGGCCCGATATCCAGCCGCGTCAGGGTAGTGATGGCGGAAAAGACGCTTTGAAAGATCATCTTCTCCCACAGCATCTTGTCGGTGTCCTCGACACGCTCTGTCGCCACGCCCGTTGCGGCAAGTGCCGCGATCAGCCTGTCACACAGATCGGATGGCCCACCATCGCGCACGCCGGCGCGCACAAGGCTGTTGTCCGATGAATGCAGGATGACGCCCGGTGTCTTGATGCTGGCGGGCATGAAGACCGAACCGGAAATGACCCGTTCGGCCCCGATCACCCGTCCCAGCCGTTCAGGCGCCGACACCCCGTTCTGCACCGTCACCACGGCGCTGTCGTCATTCAGGAACGGCTTGACCTGCGCGCCCGCGTCTTCCACGTCGCGGTTCTTGACCATCAGCAGAACGATGTCCGGATTGCCTTCGGGCCGATCGGTTGCGTGGAAATCTGTCACATGCAGATCGCCCAACGGGCTTTCCACCCGCAGACCGGCGCGCTGCATCGCGTCCAGATGCGCGCCGCGCGCCACCAGCGTGACCTCATGCCCGTCTCGGGCCAGCCGCGCGCCGTAGAATCCCCCCAGCGCCCCTGCCCCCATGACCAGTATTTTCATCGCATCCTCTTTCGTTCCCTGCCCGTATGGCCGCATCAAGGCATGACCTGCACTCTAGTGGCAATCCCGCACGAGGGGCCATTTTTTCCCTTGCAGCGTCCCGAACGTGGCGCTAGACAACGCGCACTCTCAAGGATGCGGGCGTAGCTCAGGGGTAGAGCATAACCTTGCCAAGGTTAGGGTCGTGAGTTCGAATCTCATCGCCCGCTCCAAGAGAGAGACAGGTTTCCGGATGCGGGCGTAGCTCAGGGGTAGAGCATAACCTTGCCAAGGTTAGGGTCGTGAGTTCGAATCTCATCGCCCGCTCCAGGAAAACCACTCCCAGCCTTTCAAACCGCCGCCCCTTCGGACCACCGCTGCAAAGCTATTGCGCCCGGTCCGCTGCAAGGCCTTCTCATCCCGTGCCAAGCCTCCTAAAAGGCAGGTGAAACGGATGGAGACCCGCATGCGCAAGGCCAGCATCACCCGCAAGACCGCCGAAACCAGCATCACTGTCGAGATCGATCTCGACGGCAGCGGCAGCTATGACAACCAGACCGGTGTCGGCTTCTTCGATCACATGCTGGACCAGCTTGCCCGCCACGCGCTGATCGACATGACGATTCGGGCCGAGGGCGATCTGCACATCGACGATCACCACACCGTGGAAGATACCGGCATCACCCTGGGCCAGGCGCTGAGCGCGGCACTGGGCGACAAGCGCGGCATCACCCGGTATGGCGCCTGCCTGCTGCCGATGGATGACGCATTGGTGCGTGCGGCCTTGGATCTGTCGGGGCGGCCGTTCCTGGTGTGGAATGTCGACATGCCGACCCAGAAGATCGGCAGTTTCGACACCGAACTGGTGCGCGAGTTCTTCCAGGCGTTCTCGACCCACGGCGGCATTACCCTGCATGTGGACGCGCTGCACGGGGTGAACAGCCACCACATTGCCGAAGCCGCTTTCAAGGCCGTGGCCCGCGCCCTGCGCGATGCGCTGGAAACCGATCCGCGCAAGGCCGGTGACGTGCCGTCCACCAAGGGAACCCTGTAAGCCGATGACCACGGTTCTGATCGACTATGAATCCGGCAACCTGCATTCTGCCGAGAAGGCCTTCCAGCGCATGGCGCGCAATGCAGGCACCGGCGAGGTCATCGTCTCGGCCCTCCCCGAGGATGTCGCCCGCGCCGACCGCGTGGTGCTGCCCGGCGACGGGGCTTTCCCGGCCTGCCTGCGCGGCCTGAAAGCCTGCGACGGGCTGTTCGAGGCGCTGGACGAGGCCGTGCGCCACCGCGCCGTGCCCTTCATGGGCATCTGCATCGGCATGCAGATGCTGGCCACCACCGGCCATGAGTACGAGCAAACCCCCGGTTTCGACTGGATCGGCGGCGACGTGGAACGGATCGTGCCCTCGGACCCCACCCTGAAGGTGCCGCACATGGGCTGGAACGACCTGGTCATCGACCATCCTCACCCGGTGCTGGAGGGCGTCGCCACCGGCGATCACGCCTATTTCGTGCATTCCTTCCAGTTCCACGTCTCGGACCCGGCCAGCCGTCTGGCCTATGTGGACTACGGCGGCGAGGTGACGGCCATGGTCGCGCGCGACAACATGGTCGGCCTTCAGTTCCACCCGGAAAAAAGCCAGGCGGCGGGCCTGCGGATGATTGGCAATTTCCTGGGCTGGGCGCCCTGAGTTTCCACCCGGCCCGCGCGTGGTTGGGCCCCGTGTAGCCGACCCTGCAGATGCAGAGCGCCGCCCGCTTTTTCGGTGCTTGCGGGGTTGCAGCCCCAAGCGGACGCCCAGAGTTTACTGCAGGGTTAACGCACCATCGGGGCCCTGACCCGTGCTGGAACAGTCGCGCCGTGCGGGTCCAAGCACATGATGTTTCACCTGAATTTTTTAGGGCTGGGAAGCGGACGCAAGGCACACCGGGATAATCGCAGGATGGTTGCCGCCCCCGGTGCCGTCCGGCTTTAACCATCCCCCCCAACTCCGTTGGATTTGAGACAATTCCTTCCGCATCCTTGGATCATGACGCGCCAGATGCTGCGCGGAAGTTGTTTCAAGGAGTTGAAAAGTGAACCTGAAATCCATTGCCCTGGCCGCCGTCGTCGCCCTGACGCCCGCCGCCACGCTTGCCGCCACGATCTCGCCCAGTTCCAACATCAGCGATGGCGGCAACTATGACATCGCCAACGGGCCGTTCTTCTGGGATGCCACTTTTTCCCGGGGCGACAGCGCCGGTTCGGCCTCTTTCACCTTCACCAATTCCACGCTGGGCCGGTTCACGGCAGGCGTCGCGCAAGGCACCGTTCTGCAGTTTTCCGGCACCTTCGACGGTGTGACCATCAGCTGGGCCAATGGCCAGTCCCAGACGGTCGCCCAGGGCCAGAATGCCATCATCAACGTGCGCTCCCGGCTGGCCTCCGGTGGCGCGGACACGCTGACGGTCGCATGGGGTGCAGTGCGCGGGGATATGGCCAACATCGATCTCGACATCGCGGCAGTTCCCCTGCCCGCCGGTGCGCTTCTGCTGGGCACCGCGCTGATCGGCATGACCGGGCTGCGCCGCGCACGCCGCCCGGGCTGCGCGTGACCCAAACCGGCCCGCGCCGTTGCTGTCCGGCACGGCGCGAGCACGGCCGACGCGGTTACTGCACGCGGGTCCAGACCTGCGTGCGGCAGATTCCGATGACGCAACCTGAAACCTTCAGCGTGTTGCCCTCCAGCGCCATTTTGGAAGCATAGGTCTTGTCGCGATCCGGCGCCCAGATCTTGCCCTTGCCATAGCTTCCGCCCCCATGCGCGACCATGTCCCAGACCATGCGCTTGCCAACTGCCGCGCTGCTGCGCGGACCACCGCCAGCATCGAAAGCCTGCACCAGCACACCGCAGACCTTGCCTTCGCAGGGTGACAATTCGACATAGCCATAGGCACCGTCGTCGCCCGGCTGGGTCTTCCAGGTGCCAAGCACGGGATCCGCAAAGGCGGCCGTCGCCATCGCGGCCAGTGTGGCCGCCAGAACCAAGGTTTTCATTCTCATCTCCTCCCAGGATCGAAGGCTCAGGTGACGTGCAGGTCAGCCTTGTGGCAAGTGATACGTTGCGTCGCGCGCCCCTTGGCTTTGCCGCCCCCGCGTGACAGACAGCGCGCAAGTTCTGCCAAGGAAGGTGCCCCATGATCCTGTACCCCGCCATCGACCTGAAAGACGGCCACTGCGTTCGCCTGCTGAAAGGTGACATGACCAAGGCCACGGTGTTCAGCGACAGCCCGGCCCGACAGGCCCGCGCCTTTCAGGATGCCGGCTGCGAGTGGATCCATCTGGTCGATCTGAATGGCGCTTTCGAGGGCCAGCCGGTCAATGCCGCGGCGGTCGAGGCGATCCTGTCCGAGATCTCGGTCCCGGCACAACTGGGCGGTGGTATCCGCGACATGGCCACCATCGAAATGTGGCTGACCAAGGGCATCTCGCGGGTGATCCTGGGCACCGTGGCGGTCGAGGATCCCGACCTTGTGCGCGCGGCGGCGGCAGCCTTTCCCGGACAGGTGGCTGTTGGTCTGGATGCGCGCAACGGCTTCGTGGCGACGCGCGGCTGGGCGGAAGAAACCGAGATCCAGGTCACCGACCTGGCGCGCAAGTTCGAAGACGCCGGCATTGCCGCCATCATCTACACCGACATCAACCGTGACGGCGCCATGCAGGGGCCCAACACAGACGCCACCGCAGCCCTGGCGCGCGCCACCACGATCCCGGTGATCGCCTCGGGCGGTGTGTCATCAATGCAGGATCTGATCGACTTGCGCGATTGCGGCACACCGCTGAACGGGGCAATCTCGGGCCGCGCACTGTATGACGGGGCGCTGGATCTGGGCGAAGCCCTTGCGCTTCTCAAGGCCACCTGATGGCGGCAGGCACCGCTGCGCGGTGCCTGTTTGAGTATTTGGACCAAGAAGAAATCAGCGATTTCAGCTTTGGTCGGCGTCAGGCATTGAACAGGAAGTGCAGGACGTCGCCGTCCTTGACCTCGTACGTCTTGCCTTCCGCGCGCAGCTTGCCCGCATCCCGGGCACCGCTTTCACCATTGCAGGTGAGATAGTCATCATAGGCTACGGTTTCGGCGCGGATGAACCCGCGCTCGAAATCGCCATGGATGACCCCTGCGGCCTGCGGCGCCAGGGTGCCTTCCCGGATCGTCCAGGCGCGCGCCTCTTTCGGACCCACAGTGAAGAAGGTCTCCAGCGACAACAACTCATAGCCCGCCCGGATCAACCGATCCAGCCCGGCTTCCTCAAGCCCCAGATCCGACAGGAACACCTCGGCTTCCTCGGCATCCAGCTGGCTGATGTCTTCTTCGATGGCCGCCGAGATCACCACGGTGCCCGCCCCCTGCGCCGCCGCCATCTTGGCAACCTCGTCGGAGAAGGCATTGCCTGTTCCGGCCGCGTCTTCCTCGACGTTGCACACATAGAGGATCGGCTTGGAGGTCAGGAGCTGCAGCATTTTCCATGCCTTGGCATCTTCGTCGCTGACCTCGACGGTGCGGGCTGGCTGGCCGTCTTCCAGCACGGCCATGGCCTGTTTCAGAAGGCGCTCCTGCTGCACCGCCTCCTTGTCGCCGCCGCGTACCTTGCGGGACAGGTTCTGCAGTCGCCGCTCGATGCTTTCCATGTCGGCAATCATCAGTTCGGTCTCGATGGTCTCGGCATCGGCCACCGGATCGACCCGCCCGTCCACATGGGTGACATCCTCGTTCACGAAGCAGCGCAACACATGCGCGATGGCATCAACCTCGCGGATGTTGGCCAGGAACTGGTTGCCCAGCCCTTCCCCTTTCGAGGCACCTTTCACCAGACCGGCGATATCGACGAAGGTGATCCGCGTCGGGATGATCTCCTTAGAGCCGGCGATCGCCGCCAGTTTTTCCAGACGATCATCGGGCACGGCAACATCGCCGACATTCGGCTCGATGGTACAGAACGGAAAATTCGCCGCCTGCGCCGCCGCCGTCCTGGTCAGCGCGTTGAACAGGGTGGACTTGCCCACATTCGGCAGCCCCACGATCCCCATCTTGAAACCCATGATACGTCCCTCCTTGGCACCGGCACGCTCTTAGGCGCACGGCCCAGCCTGTGCAAGCGCTGACGCCGCCAGCAGCAGCCCGGCCCGAACACCGGATGTCCCCGCACCGCGCTTTTTCTTGTCAAGAATACGCAACTTGCGGCGCGCAGCGGCGCCCGCTTGCCTTTTCCGGCCCCATGGGCGACACCATCGCGACGACATTCAGAGGGCCCGCCATGACTCGTATCGATCGCAAATTCGCCGACCTTCGCGCCGAAGGAAAGAAAGCCTTCGTGGCCTATGTGATGGCGGGCGATCCGGACTACGACAGCTCGCTGGACCTGATCAAGGGGCTGCCGGCCGCCGGGGTCGACATCATCGAACTGGGTCAACCGTTCACCGACCCGATGGCCGATGGCCCGACGATCCAACTGGCCGGGCAACGCGCCCTGAAGGCCGGGCAGACGATGGACAAGACCCTTCAAATGGCGCGGGCCTTTCGCGAAACCGACGACAGCACGCCGATCGTGATGATGGGGTACTACAATCCGATCTACAATCGCGGTGTCGAGCGGTTTTTGCAGGATGCCAAGGACGCCGGCATCGACGGGTTGATCGTGGTCGATCTGCCGCCCGAGGAAGACGACGAGCTGTGCATTCCGGCCCAGAACGCCGGACTGAATTTCATCCGCCTGGCCACACCCACGACCGATGACAAGCGCCTGCCCAAGGTGCTGCAGAACACCTCGGGCTTCGTCTATTACGTGTCCATCACCGGCATCACCGGCGCCGCCGCCGCCTCGGCGACCGACGTGGCCCCGGAAGTGGCCCGCATCAAGGCCAGCACCGACCTGCCGGTCATCGTGGGCTTCGGCATCCGCTCGCCGGAAACGGCGCAGGAGATCGCCTCGGTGGCCGATGGCGCCGTTGTCGGTTCGGCCATCGTCAAGCAGGTGGAAGAGGGCAAGCCGGTTTCCGATATCCTCGCCTTCGTCAAGGGGTTGGCCGACGGCGCGCACCGCGCCTGACGTCTGCCGTCAGGCGCAGCACCTGCCCTTACGGCTTCAGGCGAAATCCCGTGCGGAACCAACGCAGACAGATCGCCAGCACCGCCGCCGTGGCCAGAAGACAGATCGGCAAGCCGATCCAGGGTGAGCTGTCAGAGGTGCCCAGCACGCCAAACCGCACCCCGTCGATCAGGTAGAACACCGGGTTCACATGGGTCAGAACCTGCATCGCAGGCGGCAAGCCTTCGACCGAATAGAAGGTGCCGGAGAGGAAGCTCAGCGGCGTGATGATGAAATTGGTGATCGCCGCCATCTGGTCGAACTTGTTGGCCAGGATCGCGGCGATGATCCCCAGCCCGCCCAGAAGCGCGCTGCCCAGCACCACGAAGACCAGCACCCAGACCGGATGCGTGATCCCCTGGCCCAGGAAAATCGCCGCCACGATCAGAATGGCGCCGGCCACGAACAGCCCCCGCCCGATAGATCCGGCCAGATAGCCCGCCACCAGTTCCGCCGGCGACAGCGGCGGCATCAGCGTATCCACGATATTGCCCTGCACCTTGGCAATCATGATCGCCGACGAGGTGTTGGCAAAAGCGTTCTGGATCACCGTCATCATCAGGATACCGGGGGCAAGGAACTGGGCGAAGGGCACGCCCATGACCTCCCCCCGCCGGGTGCCGATGGCCAGCGAGAAGATGGCCAGGAACAACCCCGCCGTGATCAGGGGGGCCATCAGGGTCTGCGACCAGACCGCCAGAAACCGGCGCACCTCGCGTTCGGCCAGTGTCGCCACGCCCAGCCAGTTGACGCGGCCAAAGCGCCGTTCCCCCATTCCGGTCATATCCGTCATGTTCCGCCTTCCATGTTTCGCTGCTGTCTCGGGTTCCGGCCCGTCACACCGGACTCAATCCGCAAGGACACCTTGTATCCGGCGGCACGAAGATTAAAATAGGCATCTGCTGAATTTCTCCAAGGCGTCCGGGTCGACGGGCGCCTTCTCGTTTGACCCATGTCTGCAAGGTGGCCCCATGTCCTGGACCGAAGAACGCGTCGAGATCCTGAAGAAAATGTGGGCCGACGGCCAAAGTGCCAGCCAGATCGCCAAGGAACTGGGCGGGGTGACCCGCAACGCCGTGATCGGCAAGGTGCATCGTCTGGGCCTGTCCAACCGCAACACCGGTGCCGCGCCGGCCAAACCGGCGGAACCTGCGGCTAAACCCGCGCCTGCCGCCGAAAAACCGGCCGCCCCCGCCGCGGCGAAACCCGCGCCGCAACCGGCCGCCGCCGCGCCTGCCGCTGCAGCCCCCGCCTCGCCGGCACCGAAACCGGCCCTGCCCGCCCGCAAGGCGATCATTCCCGCCGGCCAGCCGCTGCCGCCGCAACCCTCGGCCAATGAAATCTCGCCCGAGGCCCTGGCCTCGCAGCGCGAGGTCGAGAAGAAGGCGCGCAAGCTGACCCTGATGGAGCTGACCGAACGCACCTGCAAATGGCCCATCGGCGACCCCGCAACCGAGGAGTTCTGGTTCTGTGGCCTGCCCGTGGAACAGGGCAAACCCTATTGCGAGGCGCATGTGGGCGTGGCCTTCCAGCCCATGTCCTCGCGCCGCGACCGGAAACGGTAAGGCGCCGGTCCGGCCCAAGAGCGGTCTCGCGAAACCCCGGTCCAACTCCGTTGGGACGGGACAGCCTTTCGGCGCAGGTCTGCGCAGCGCGAGGCCGCCCGCGACGCGGGCCGGACTGCAGACCTGTTCCGGGCGTTCGGCGGTGGACATTTCTGGCGTGCATCACAGCTCCACCCCTGCGCCGTTCTTCTTGGGAAAAATACTTCATTCCACGTCACAACGGGCGAGAATCGTGCATAGTCGAGGCGCGCCCCGGGCAGAGAGTGGACCGGCGGGGCCGCGCGATCAGGATGGCCATTGGTCTGCTCCCCCCGAGAGAAAGTTCCCGGAATGAAACAGATCCTGACGACACTCACCGCCATCGCCCTGACAAGCCCGCTGTACGGCGCAGAGATCCTGCCGGCCAACGGCGTCTGGTCCGGCACATCCGCCTCGGAAGTCCACCAGATCAACGAAAACCACATGGTTCTTCGTTCGAACTCAGCCTACCAGAGTTTCGACCCCGCCAGCAACGGCAGCGCCATGGCCGGGATGAGCGGCACGTGCTACGGCGCGGTTGAAATGGCCCCGCCCATGGCTAACGGGACCGGGCATTGCGTGTTTTCCCGCGACGATGGCGATGCGATGTTCTCGCATTGGACCATCACCGCGCTGACTGCCGACGGTGCGGTAACCGGGACGTGGGCGGTCCTGGGCGGCAAGGGCGCGTTGGAAGGGGCTTCTGGCGGCGGGACTTTCGCCTCGGAGACCGACCCCGAAACCGGCGCCTTCCAGAACACCGTCACCGGGGCCGTTGCGGTCCCCTAGGACCAGATTGCATCGACAGGGGCGGCCATGGCTGGTCCTGTTCCCCGGTTTGGGATTGACCCGGTTTGGCACCCTAGCGGATCACGTCCCACGCGCGGCACACATTGCACCAGACCGCAGGCTTGCCTATAGCGCCCCCATGACCAGCAATCCGCCCAGCCTCCGCCCCGACCTTGCCCCGCGCGCCAGTTTCGATGGTGCGGCCCCCCGAGAGGGCCAGCCGACCATCGGCATGGTGTCCCTGGGCTGCCCCAAGGCGCTGGTGGACAGCGAACGCATCCTCACCCGGCTTCGGGCCGAAGGCTATGCGATCTCTCCCGATTACGCGGGGGCCGGCGCGGTCATCGTCAACACCTGCGGCTTTCTGGACAGCGCCAAGGCCGAGAGCCTGGAGGCCATCGGCGAGGCGCTGCATGAAAACGGCAAGGTCATCGTCACCGGCTGTCTGGGGGCCGAGCCCGAGTTTATTACCGGCGCGCACCCTTCCGTCATGGCCGTCACCGGGCCGCATCAGTACGAACAGGTCATGGATGCGGTGCACAAGGCGGTGCCGCCCAGCCCTGATCCCTTCATCGACCTGGTGCCGGGGACCAGCGTGCAACTGACCCCGCGCCACTACGCCTATCTGAAGATCTCGGAAGGCTGCAATCACGCCTGCAAGTTCTGCATCATCCCCGACATGCGCGGCAAACTGGTGTCGCGTCCGGCTGCCGCCGTTCTGCGCGAGGCCGAGCGCCTGGTCACCGCCGGGGTACGTGAATTGCTGGTCATCAGCCAGGACACCTCGGCCTATGGCCTTGACCTGCGCCACGCCGCCAGCAGCTGGAAAGACCGCGAGGTTCGCGCTCATGTCACCGATCTGTCGCGTGAACTTGGGCAACTCGGAGCCTGGGTGCGGCTGCACTATGTCTATCCCTATCCCCATGTGCGCAACCTGATCCCGCTGATGGCCGAAGGTCTGGACGCGGGCGGCGGTGGCATCCTGCCCTATCTCGACATTCCGTTCCAGCACGCCCACCCGGACACGCTGAAGCGCATGGCCCGGCCTGCGGCGGCGGCGAGGACGCTGGACGAGATCGCCGCCTGGCGCGCCACCTGCCCGGACATCACCCTGCGCTCGACCTTCATTGTCGGTTATCCGGGCGAGACCGAGGCAGAATTCCAGACCCTGCTGGACTGGATGGACGAGGCCCAGCTCGACCGGGTCGGCTGCTTCCAGTACGAAAACGTCGCCGGGGCCCGTGCCAACGCCCTGCCCGACCATGTGCCGGCCGAGATCAAGCAGGACCGCTGGGACCGCTTCATGGAGAAGGCTCAGGCAATTTCCGAGGCCCGTCTGGCCGCCAAGGTCGGCACCCGCCAGAAGGTCATCGTCGACCTGGTGGAAGATGACGCCGCCACCTGCCGCACCATGGCCGATGCCCCCGAGATCGACGGCAACCTGTTCATCGACGAAGGTTTCGAAACCCTCAAACCCGGCGACATCGTCGAGGTCGAGGTGGATGAAGCCGGCGAATACGATCTGTGGGGCAAGCTCGTCTGATGGCCACGATCACCCTGCTCCGGGTCACCTGCCCCGACGACCAGAGCGCCCGCAGCATCGCCGGCGCCGCCCTGACGGCGCGCCTGGCCGCCTGCGCCAACCTGGGTGCCATCACTGCGGAGTTTCACTGGGAGGATGCCCTGAACAGCGAGACCGAGGTCGCCGCCCTGTTCAAGACCCGCCCGGACCTGGCCGCCCCGCTGGCCGAGCTGATCCGCAAGACGCATCCCTATGATCTGCCCGCGATCACCTGGTGGGAGGTGCAGACCGACGCCGCCACCGCCGGTTGGGTGGCGCAAGAAACCCAGGCTCACAGCGCGTCGAGGTAGACCCGTACCGCTTCCTGCACATGGCGGAAACGATCCCCGCCCAGATGCTTGCCGCCGTACCAGCGTGTGACCACGATCACATGGTCGCGCAGATCGGCGCGCTCCAGCATCCGCAGGATCACCATCCCGGCCCCGGATTCCCCGTCATCGGACTTGAGCGGCCCGTCCGCCAGCAGCACCCCCCATGTGTTGTGGGTGGCCTTGGCGTATTTCTTGGCCCGCTTCAGCTCTTTCAGAAAGGCCTCTACCTCGGCGCGCGAGGCTGCCGGGCCGCCGGACACCGCGTATTTCGATCCGCGATCGGTGATGACATTTTCGATCTGTCGCATGACCCCGTCCTGCCGCAAGGCACCGCCAGGGTCCAGCCTTGATCAGGCTTCGGGCGCGGTCGGCTCGGCCAGAGCGTCGAATTCCTGCTGGTTGAGACAGCTTCCCGGCACTTCGGCGCCGCCCGCATCCTGCATGGTCAGCCAGCGCGTGCACCCACCGTCGCGCTGCCAGTCGCAACCACGGCAGCGTTCCACCATTCCGGCCCACCCTTCGTGCGACAGGCGCCCTGCTTCCATGGCGTCCGCAAGGTCGACACCGGCAGCGCGCGCCATCTCCAGCACCAGCCAATAGTGGGTGATCGGATCGCCAAGCGGCTTGGGGCTGTGCAGGGTCATGGCCGGGTCCTTCGTTTGGTTGCCCGACGATGAAGCGGCCCATTTTGCCCGTCTACCTTGATGCAGGTCAAAATGATGCGGGAATCCCTGACCGATGCATCCGGTTTCATCGGGAATCCCTGACCATGCCCATTATTCGGGATCTGTTAACTTTCATGAAGACAAACGAGCAAGGATCACGACCATGGAAATCGCCGGCATCATGCTGTCTTGGAAAGACCTTCCCGGCCTTCTGGGTTTTGCGCTTTATGCCTGCAACTACGTGTCCCTGTGCTCGGGCCGCCTGAACGGGACCGAACTGCGCTACTTTGCCCGCAACGGGGTGGCCGCCACCCTCGTGCTGATCGGTCTGCACCTTGATTTCAACCTGGGCGCGGCGATGCTTCAGGTCTTCTACATCCTTGCCAGTGCTTCGGCGATCCTGACCCGCCTGCGCAAGCCCGCGCAGGCCGACGCCCCGGTGACCGGTTAGGGTCGGTGCGGCGCTCCCCCGCGCCGATCCCAAAGCGTAACGAGTTCCCTTAGTTCAGCCCCGCCGCCACTTGCCGCACCACCCGCTGACGATCGGCGTTGGGCGGGTGCGTGCCCAGGAACTGGTTTCCAGGATCGGGGATGCGCGCAAAATAGGCCGACCCGCGCACCGGATCATATCCCGCCTGATAGGCGATTACCGTGCCCAGGGCGTCGGCCTCCAGTTCATAGTTCTTGGAAAACGCCCGCGATCCTGCCAGCGCACCCAGATCCTGCGCCGCCTCGACCGAGGCCAGATCCCCCCCGCCCGCAGCCACGATGGTACCGGCAAGAATGGCACCCAGCACGGCGGTGTTGCTGGTGCGGGTCAGATGTCCGCGAATGTGGTGCGCTGCTTCATGCCCCAGAATGAAGGCCACCTCATCGGCATTGCGGGTCTCCTCCAGCAGCGGCTGGGTCACGATCAGCAAGGGCCGTCCCGTCTTGTCGACGGTCTGGAAGGCATTGGCGGGCACGCCGGGCCGCGTGTCCACGACGATGCGATAGTCGCATTGCGCCACGGCGCCGCTGCGCCGGCAGGTTTCCTCGGCGACCGGCTCCACCCGCCGCACGATGGCCGCGAAATTCACCTCCTGCGACGGGGCGCGGGCCGGGGTGACAGTCGCGGGCGTGTCGGCCGTGCGCGGTACCGGGGTTGTCGAGGACGCGCAGCCCGCCAGCATCAGGATCAGCCCAGCAAGGCCCAGCTTGTGCCAGTTGTTCATCCCATCCTCCGTCGCAGTCGATCACCGCACCATTGAAGCCTGAAACGCGCGGGCTTCACAATGGGGTCCCGGCCAACCCTGCGTCACCTGACAAACAGGGCTGGCCCCGCCGCCCGGCCCGGCCTAGCCTGTAAGGAAAACCAGCCGGAGCCTTGCCATGTTCTCCATCGAGCACGAATTCGACGCCACCGTCATCACCCTTGTGGACGATCAGGCCGGGCCGACCTCCGAAGACATTTCGGTGCAGGCCTTCGAGGATTGCGTCACGGTCGAACAATTCGACCCCCGCCGCGACGATGTTGTCCGCATCACCTTCACGCTGCGCCAGATCCAGGATCTCGCCGCCGCGCTTGATCTGCCCGAAGGCGTCTACCGGCTGAAACCCCGCACCGCCCCGGATTGATTCTTCTTGGCGTAAATACTCCCGCCGGAGGCTCCCGCCCCCGCCGCCCGCGCCTAGATCAGGCGAAAGAGCTTGTCGCGGGACTTGGCGCCGCGCACCAACTCCAGCCGTCCCGGTGCCACGCCCAGATGCTTGGCCAACAGCTTGCGCACGGCGGCATTGGCCTTGCCATTCTCGGGCGCCACGGTGACATAGACCCGCAGACCCGCCCCGGTGTCCTCGACCCGCGCCCGCGAGGCGCGCGGCGTCACCCGCACCTGCCATTGCTGCCCCGCTTGTGCCATTCTGCCCGCCCTTTGGCCCGATCTTTCCGCTTCCGGCCCGGCAAACCGGACCCGCCCCTTGCAACTGCGGCAAGAATTGCACAGGTCAGGGACAGACAAAACGCCGGACCCCTTGATGCCTGATCTAAATCCTCTCGTTCTCGACTTTCTTCTCACGCGGCGCTCGCGCCCCGGCAAGCTGCTGGCGGCCCCCTTCCCGACGCCGCAAGACCTGACGCCGATCCTCACCGCCGCCGCCCGCACCCCCGACCATGGCGCGTTGGAGCCGTGGCGGTTCATTGTGCTCACGGGTGCTGCCCTGCCCCGCATCGCCGGGGTGATCGAGGCGCGCGGCCCAGACCTGGGCAAAACCCCCGAGGATATCGACAAGCTTGCCGCCGTCTATCGCAGTGCGGGCTGCGTGGTGGCGGTGATCGCCAGCCCCAAGCCCTCGCCAAAGATCCCCGAGATCGAACAGACCTATTCCGCCGGGGCCGTCTGCCTGGCGTTGGTCAATGCCGGGCTGGCCGCAGGTTGGGGCGCCAACTGGCTGTCGGGCTGGATCTCGCATGATGCCGAATTCCGCACCCGCGCCCTGAACCTGGCCACGCACGAGCGGATCGCCGGGTTCATCCATCTGGGCACTGAACCGGCCGCCCCGCCCGAACGCCCGCGCCCGGACCTGTCCACCATCACCAGTTGGGTGTCCGCATGATCTTCAGCGATTTTCTGAAGGCGCTTGGCCAATTGGGCGATCCGCGCTTCCGCCGGGTGCTGCTGTTGGGGCTGGGCCTGACCTTCGGGCTGCTGATTGCGGCCTATGTGGCGACGGTCTGGCTGGTGGGGGCATTGGTGCCCGAAACCCTGACCCTGCCCTTTGTCGGAGAGGTGGGCCACATCAGCGAGATCGCCTCGGGCTTCTCGCTGATCGCGGTCATGGGTCTGTCGGTGTTCCTGATGGTGCCCGTGGCCTCGGCATTCACCGGGTTGTTTCTGGACGACGTGGCAGACGCGGTCGAAGATCGCCACTATCCGCAACTGGCCACCGCACCACGGGCCGAGTTCCTCAAGGCGCTTGGCGATTCGCTGAAGTTTCTGGGCGTGATCGTGCTGGCCAACCTGCTGGCGCTGGTGCTTTACGCGGTATTTCCACCCTTCGCGCCCTTCATTTTCTGGAGCATGAACGGGTTCCTCCTGGGCCGGGAATACTTCCAGATGGTCGCCATGCGGCGGCTGTCACAGGCCGACGCCCGGCGGATGCGCCGCCGCCATTCGGTGCAGATCTGGCTGGCGGGCGCGCTGATGGCGGTGCCGCTGACCGTGCCGCTGGTCAACCTTCTGGTGCCGATCCTGGGTGCGGCCACCTTCACGCACTTGTATCATCGCCTGCGCGGCGAGGCCCGAAGCTGATCAACTGCCGGTTCTGCGCCCACGCACCACGGATAGCCCCGCCAGCGCGGCCAGCAACAGCAGGCCCGCTGCGGGCAGCGGCACGGCCTCAAGTTGCACTTCAAACGGTTTCGGCGGGTTCGAGAAATCGAACGGCCCCGGCCCGTGGAAGCCTTCCAGTTCGATCAGCCATCCCCGACGGGTGACGTTGTGGGAACTCCCCGGCGACAGGCCGAACAGGGCAGTGCCCTCATCCAGCAGAAAATCGAGGAAATAGTCGTCTGAGACGGACTCGTGCGGCACCGATCCGCCGATGGCCCTGATCGTCTCGACCTGCGGATTGCCCGTGCCGCCCCCCGTCAAGCCCGAGAAATTGAAGCGCGGCGCGACCGACGGAACCAGGTGCTGCACCCAGCCCGAGGCATCCACCTGCCGGTTGTTGCCCGCATTGGTGCTTTGCGTCAGCTTCAGGTACCCCTGCCAGTATTGCCCCACCCAGCCCAGGGCGATGGCCGTGCCCGGCTGGATCCGGTCCCCTACAAACAGCGCCTTGACGTGGTTTGGCTCCTCGCACAGGTGTATCTCAAGGTGGATCGTCGTGCGCTGCTTCTGCGGTGGAATGAACGGCGAATCCTGCGTAAAACACTGCGGCAGCGACGCGGCGTCGAACACGACCGCCTGGGCTGGCGTCGATTGCAGCGCAACGGCAATAACCCCGGTCGCAAGACCAAGGCACATTGTCCGAATGAAGTCGGGTATCCCTGTCCGTTTCATGATCTGTTCCCCCTGCGGGAAGCATAGCAGAAAACGGTCAGATTGTCGCGGGGTGCTATTCGGCCCCGGCCACCGGCGGCATCCGTCCCATCACGTCGAAATCGCGCACGGTGATGGTTTCGGTGACGATGACCGTGAAGATCACGACCCACAGCCCCACCGCCCAGATCGTGGTGAGCCGCGCCTTGCGCCCGATGGCCGGATTGGTGGGCGCCGACGAAGGGGTGCCCGGCACTACCTTGCCGCTTTCACCCTGCGTGGTCAGACGCAGGGGCAGCACGACGAAGAACACCATGAACCAGATCACGGCAAACAGGACGATGGCAGAGGTGATGGACATGTGTCCGCGCTCGCTTTCCTAGGGGTCCGGTCAGACCTGTTCCAGTTCGACCAGACAGCCGTTGAAATCCTTGGGATGCAGGAACAGCACCGGTTTGCCATGGGCGCCGATCTTGGGCTCTCCAGATCCCAGCACCCGCGCGCCCGAGGCTTTCAGATGATCCCGGGCGGCCAGGATGTCCTCGACCTCATAGCACACATGGTGGATGCCGCCCGAAGGGTTCTTTTCCAGGAAGCCGTTGATCGGGCTGTCCTCGCCCAGCGGGTACAGCAGTTCGATCTTGGTGTTGGGCAGTTCGATGAACACCACGGTCACGCCGTGATCGGGTTCGTCCTGCGGCGCGCCGACCTTGGCGCCCAGCGCATCGCGGTACTGGGCCGAGGCCGCCTCCAGATCCGGAACGGCAATGGCAACATGGTTCAAGCGACCGATCATGGCAGTATCCTCCAATGGGTTTTGCGGCTTATCCCGTGCCGGACCGGGGCAGGCAAGGCAACCGAGCGTCGCAGCCGCCTTAACCCAGCGTTCACCATGGCGGGTCTTTTCTGGGTGCAGCCAGAATGGAGAAGAAGGATGACCCCAGCCCCTGCAAGACTGATCCCCACATCGGCCCGCCCCCTGTTGGGCCTGACCGTCATGGTGGTGGAAGACAGCCGTTTCGCCTCGGAAGCCCTGCGGCAGATGTGCCTGCACGGCGGCGCCCGGATCCGGCGCGCCGATTGCATTGCCTCGGCCCGCCGGCACCTGGCGGCCTATTTCCCCTCGGTCTCTATCGTGGACATGGGGCTGCCGGATGGCGACGGGGCCGAGCTGATCTCCGAAATTCGCCAACGCTGCGGCGACCTTGCCCCGGTGATCGCCACGTCGGGCGACCCCGACCGGGAAATGCCGGCGCGGCGGGCCGGGGCGCATGACTTCCTGCCCAAGCCGGTCGCAAGTCTTGGCCTGTTCGAACAGGTGATCCTGCGCCATCTGCCCGACAGCGCCCGCCCCAAGGGGCCACGCATCCTGCGACGGGAGTTGCCGATGCCGGACCGGGCCGCCCTGCGCGACGACCTGGATCACGCAGAACGGCTGTGCCGCGGCGAACCGGATACAGAAATGCGGACCTATCTGGGCGCCTTCGTGGCCGGGGTGGCCCGCTGTGCCGAGGATGAGTCGCTGGCCCGTGCCGCCGACGACCTGCCCGCCACTGCAGGTTCAGGCGCGCTGCGGCAGTTGCGGGCGCTGCTGCAGGACCGTTTGCGCAAGGAAACGCGCGCGCCCGTCTGACCCCTCACAGGCGGCAATCCGGGGTGCCAACGTGCCTCGACTGACGGAAACAGGCGCGGGGCCGCCCGGCGCGCACACCTCTGCCAGGGGTCGCAAACGGTCCTCACGGGCTGATTTGCGCCCTGCCCCTCTGGTCCTTGCCGTCCCGCAGCGGTATCGACACGGACAGAAGCCGGCTGCCATACTGCCGGATGTCCGCGGCCCGCTGCCGCCCCGGCCAGAGGAAGACCGACCATGTCATTCGACCGTTCGATCAAGATCGCTCCGTCGATCCTGTCAGCAGATTTCGCCAATTTCGGCGCCGAGATTCGTGCGATCGAGGATCAGGGCTGCGACTGGGTCCATGTGGATGTCATGGATGGCCATTTCGTGCCCAACCTGACCTTCGGCCCCCCCGCCGTCAAAGCCTTCCGTCCGCATGTGAAAACGGTGATGGACGTGCACCTGATGATCGCGCCGGTCGATCCCTATATTGACGCCTATGCCGAGGCCGGGGCCGACATCCTGACCGCGCATGTGGAAGCCGGCCCGCATATCCATCGCACCCTGCAGGCCATTCGCGGTGCCGGCATGAAGGCAGGCGTGGCCCTGAACCCCGGCACCCCGGCCGAGGCCGTCGCCCATGTGCTGGACCTGACCGACCTGATCTGCGTGATGACCGTGAACCCCGGCTTCGGCGGTCAGAAGTTCATCGACATGACAGGCAAGGTGCGCCAGTTGCGCCAGATGATCGGCGACCGCCCGATCCATATCGAGATCGACGGCGGCGTGACCACCCAGACAGCCCCGCTGGTGGCCGCCGCCGGAGCCGATGTTCTGGTGGCCGGATCCGCCGTCTTCAAGGGCGGCTCGGTCGCGGCGCCTGAAGTCTACGGCACCAATATCGCCGCCATCCGCGATGCAGCCAGCGCCTCGGCAGCTTCGGCCTGACCCCCACCAGAAACTGGAGAAACGCCATGGCCACTGAAACCCCGGTTTGCAACTTTGGCTGGCCCGCGCCGGATTTCTCCCTGACCGGCACCGACGGGCAGACCCACACCCTGACCGATATCGCCGGTCCGAACGGGACGCTGGTGATGTTCATCTGCAACCACTGCCCCTTCGTGCTGGCGGTACTGGATCGCATCATCCGCGATGCCCGCGACCTGCAGGACCTTGGCGTCGGGGTTGTCGCGATCTGTTCCAACGATGCCACCTCCCACCCCGCTGACAGCTTCGAAAACATGCAGAAGATGGCCGTCGAAAAGGGATTTCCCTTCCCCTATCTGCACGACGCCGATCAGACCGTCGCCCGCGCCTTCGATGCCGCCTGCACGCCGGATTTCTTCGGCTTCAATGCTGATCTCAAATTGCAGTATCGCGGGCGGCTGGATGCCTCGCGCAACACGACCGGCCCCGCCGATCTGCGCCGCGATCTGTATGAGGCGATGAAACTAGTGGCCGAAACCGGTCAGGGGCCAAGCGATCAGATCCCGTCGATGGGATGTTCGATCAAGTGGAAGCCCGAGACGTGACAGCGGTCGTTTTCGATCTGGACGGCACCCTCGTCGACAGCGCCCCGGATCTGCATGCCGCGGCCCTGGCGATGCTGGCCGCTGACAGCCTGTCGCCGATCACCTTTGCCCAGACCCGCAGCTTCATCGGCAATGGCGTTCCCACGCTGGTCGCGCGGATCATGGCAGCGGTCGGCCTGCCCGAGGATCCGGACCGGCACGCCGACATGGTGGCGGGTTTCCTGCGGTCCTACAACGCCGCGCCCGCCGAACTGACCACACTGTATCCCGGCGCCCTGCGCGCCTTGCAGCAGCTGGAAGCCCTCGGCTGCCCGATGGCGTTGTGCACCAACAAGCCCGAGGCCCCGGCGCGGGCGATTCTGGCCAGTTTCGGCTTGTCGCGCTTCCTGCCGGTCGTCATTGGCGGCGACACGCTGACGGTGAAAAAGCCCGACCCGGCACCGTTGCGCGCCGCATTGGACCGCTTGGGCGTCGAGGGCTGCCTTTACGTCGGCGACAGTGAAGTGGATGCGGCGACGGCGCAGGCAAGCGGCCAGCCCTTCGCGCTTTATTCAGGGGGCTATCGCAAATCGCCGGTGGCCCAGATCCCCCACCAGCATCTGTTCGATCATTTCAAGGCGCTGCCGGGCATCGTCGAAACCGCCCTGCGCCTGCCGGCTGCATGAAAGGGGCTGCCACCGGCCCCTTTCCGCAGATCCTGTCACAAGGTGATGCGGAACCGCGCAAAGCCTGTGTCGGCCATGCCCGCTTCCTCGATGGTTACACCCGGCACTTCCGCGGCATAGGCGGCCCCGTTTGGCCCGGTCTCGAAGATCACCGTCGCGCCATCCACCGGCGCAAAGCGCCAGTTGCCATCGGCGCGCGGGCTGACGGTGCCCTTCTCGACGATATAGCGCACGATCACGTCCCGGTTGGTATCAGGGCCTTCAAACACCAGCGTGTCGTCATTGGCGCCGGGGAAGTTGCCGCCGCCACCAGCCCGGTAGTTGTTGGTCGCGACGATGAACTCCTGCGCCGGATCAATGGGCTGCCCGTCGAACATCAGGTTCACGATGCGGCTGGCCTCGGGATTGATCAGGTTGCCCTTGCTGTCGAACTTCGACGGCTGTGACAGGTCGATCTGGTATTCCACCCCGTCGATCACGTCGAAATTGTAGCTGGGGAAATCGGGATTCAGCAGCGGCGCATCCTGCGCCCCAACGTCGACCTGATTGAACATCCCGGCCGAGCGTTCCAGCCAGTCCTTGACCAGCGCCCCGGTGATCCGAACCGCACGCACGGTGTTGGGATAGAGATACAGGTCGGCAACGTTCTTGATGGCGACATCGCCCGCCGCCACGTCGGTGTAATACTCCGGCCCGCCGCGCCCCCCGGCCTTGAATGGGGCTGCCGCCGACAGGATCGGCAGGCCCTCGTGTTCGGTGCCCGCCATCATCTGCGCGATGTACCAGATCTGGGCGTTCGACACGATCTGCACCGAGGGATCATCGGCCACCAGCGCGAAATAGCTGTGCAGCGGCGCGTCGGTCTTGCCGACGGCCCGGCGCACATAGGCCAGGGTTTCATCATGCTCGATCTGCGCGGCGGCCAGAACCGCCGGCACATCCTCGGCCAGCGCGGTGGTCGAACGATCCTCGTTGCGCTTGTAGATCGGACGCGCTTCGGAGACATGCGACAGCACCCGCCAGCCAGCGCCGTCGCGCTCCAGCATCAGGTCGATCAGCCCCATGTGAGAGCCCCAGAACCCGCCCATGGTGGCCGGCTTGCCCATCAGCGTGCCCTTGTCGGCATCGACGCCGGCAAACTCGGCAAAGGTCGAGGACGGGAACACCAGGTGATTGTGCCCGGTCAGGATCGCGTCGATCCCTTCGACCGCCGCCAGCGGCACCGAGGCATTCTCCATCCCGTCCGACGCGTCTGCCGCTCCGATGCCCGAATGGCTGAGCGCGATGACGATGTCGGCCCCCTCCTCGCGCATTTGCGGCACCCAGGCGCGCGCGGCTTCCAGGATGTCGCGGGCTGCGACATTGCCTTCCAGATGGCGACGATCCCAGGTCATCACCTGCGGCGGCACGAAGCCGATGAAGCCGATCCGGATCGGATGGCTGTCGCCCGCGCCATCGACGACCTCGCGCTCGACGATCACATAGGGGGGCAGGAAGGTCTCGTCCTCGCGCGGGCTGGCGCCCAGCGACTTCGAGATATTGGCGCAGACCACCGGGAAATTCGCCCCGGCCAGCGATTTCACAAGGAAGTCGAGCCCGTAGTTGAACTCGTGATTGCCAAGGGTCGAGGCATCGTAGCCAAGGGTGTTCATGGCGGCGATGATCGGGTGGGTGTCGCCCTCCTTCATCCCGCGCTCATAGGCGATGTAGTCGCCCATCGGGTTGCCCTGCAGGAAATCTCCGTTGTCGAGCAGCAGCGCGTTGGTCGCCTCGGCCCGGATGCCGTTGATCAGATCCGCCGTCCGCGACAGCCCGACCTGGTCGGTGGGACGGTCGGAATAATAGTCATAGGGGAAGACATGCACATGCAGATCGGTGGTTTCCATGATGCGCAGATGCGCCTGGTTGGCAGCGGCCCGGACCGAGAAAGGATGCAAGGCAATCATGCCCGCCGTACCGGCCAGAAATCCGCGACGGGTGAGAGTCAGTGACATTGGGAGCCCCTATCTTTTGGAAAGTCGTGGGCCAGCCTAGCACTAAGAACGAGTCGTGACAGCCTTGAGTTCGAGCGGCATGTCGTTTGGCCGGACACGGGGGTCGGTCGTTGGCTGGCAAGGGTGTGCCCGGACCGCACACACCCAGCCCCGACAGCCCCTTTGGGTCAGTCTGGCCAGCGCGCGTTTCAACTTTGGCAGAAAAACCAAAGGGCTCGGACGTTTCCGTCCAAGCCCTTGGTTCAAGTGGTGAGCCGTGCAGGATTCGAACCTGCGACCCACTGATTAAAAGTCAGTTGCTCTACCAACTGAGCTAACGGCCCACTTGAGGCTCCTCCTATAAATCCCCACCGGGGGGGTCAAGCAGCTTTTCCGACTTTTTTCGCGGCATCTTTATTTTTTTCCGGGGCGGGTCTATATGCCCGCGATGATGAACAGTTCCCCTGAGTTTCCGGCCGCCCTGCCCTTCGTGAAGATGCACGGGCTGGGCAATGATTTCGTGGTCGTCGATACCGCGCAAAGCGGAATGCCGGTGACCCCGGCGCTGGCGCGGGCCGTGGGCGACCGCCATCGCGGCGTGGGGTTTGACCAACTGGCCGAGGTTCTGCCCAGCGCGCGGGCCGATCTGAAGCTGCTGTTCTGGAATTCCGACGGCTCGCGCTCGGGCGCCTGTGGCAATGCCACCCGCTGCGTGGCCGAGCGGGCCATGACGGCACGCGGCGCCGACAGCCTTGTCATTGAGACCGAACGCGGGCTGCTGTCGGCCAGACGCGGGGCCGAAGGCATGGTGTCGGTCAACATGGGCCAGCCACAACTGGACTGGCGCGAGATCCCGCTGGCCCGCGACGTCGATATCATGGCGCTGCCCCTGCCCGGTCGCCCGGCCGCCGTGGGCATGGGCAATCCCCATTGCATCACCGTGGTGAGCGATGTCGCGGCCGTGGCGCTGGAAGAGATCGGCCCGAAGCTGGAACACGACCCGCTGTTTCCCGAACGCACCAACGTCGAATTCATCGAACACCGCGCCGACGGCACCCTGCGTATGCGGGTCTGGGAACGCGGCGCAGGCGTGACGCTGGCCTGCGGGTCCGGTGCCTGTGCGGCAGCGGTAGCCGCCCACAAGCTGGGGCTGACCGGGCGCGAGGTTCGGATCGAGTTGGACGGCGGTTGGCTGATCATCGACTGGCGCGAGGATGGCGTCTGGATGACCGGCCCCACGGCCGAGGTATTTTCCGGCACCCTGTCGCCCAGCCTGCTGGCGGCGCTGTCATGACCGCCAAACCGCCGGTATTCTCGACCCACGGGTGCCGCCTGAACGCCTATGAAACCGAAGCCATGAAGGATCTGGCGGCACAGGCCGGGCTGGACGATGCGATCATCGTCAACACCTGCGCGGTCACCTCGGAAGCGGTGCGCAAGGCCCGGCAGGACATTCGCCGCCTGCATCGTGACAACCCGCACGCGAAGATCATCGTCACCGGCTGCGCGGCGCAGACCGATCCCGAAAGCTTTGCCGAAATGGCCGAGGTCGCGCGCGTCATCGGCAACACCGAGAAGATGCAGCCCGAGACCTGGGCCGGGCTGGCCGGGGCCGACTGGATCGGCGAGACCGAGAAGGTTCAGGTCAACGACATCATGTCGGTGCGCGAAACCGCCGGCCACCTGATCGATGGTTTCGGCACCCGCTCCCGCGCCTATGTGCAGGTGCAGAACGGCTGCGATCATCGCTGCACCTTCTGCATCATCCCTTTCGGGCGCGGCAACTCGCGTTCGGTGCCCGCAGGCGTGGTGGTCGATCAGATCACCCGGCTGGTGGACAAGGGCTATAACGAGGTGGTGCTGACCGGGGTCGACCTGACCTCCTGGGGCGCCGATCTGCCGGGCGGGCCGCGTCTGGGCGATCTGGTGCGGCGCATCCTGAAGCTGGTGCCCGACCTGTCGCGGCTGCGCATCAGCTCCATCGATTCGATCGAAGCCGACCCGGCGCTGATGGAAGCCATCGCCAGCGAGCCGCGCCTGATGCCGCATCTGCACCTGTCATTGCAGGCGGGCGACGACATGATCCTGAAACGGATGAAACGCCGCCACCTGCGCGACGACGCCATCGCCTTTTGTGAAGAGGCCCGCCGCCTGCGCCCCGACATCACCTTCGGCGCGGATCTGATCGCCGGTTTCCCGACCGAGACCGAGGCGATGTTCGAAAACTCGTTGAAACTGGTCGACGATTGCCACCTGACCTGGCTGCACGTCTTTCCCTATTCGCCGCGTCCGGGCACCCCGGCGGCAAAGATGCCGCCGGTCAACGGTCTGGCCATCAAGGAGCGCGCGGCGCGTCTGCGGGCGGCGGGCAGCAGCGCCGTGACCCGGCATCTTGAGGCGCAACTGGGCCGCGCCCATCCGGTACTGATGGAGGCGCCCGACCTGGGCCGCACCCCGCAATTCGCCGAGGTGCGCTTTGCCACGGCCCAGCCCGTGGGCCAGATCGTGACCGCCCGGATTTCCGGCCATGACGGAAGCCGCCTCGCCGCCTGACTTGAGAAAACGCACAAGGACGCCTAGGATTCGCGTGATTGCCCAACCAGAAGGAACGCGTCCCATGCGTCTGCACGGCTCCCTCACCTCACCCTATGTTCGCAAATGTCTCGTGCTGCTGCGTGAGACCGGCCAGATCGACAGCGTCGAGTTTGTTTTGACCGGCGGCACACCTCTGGACAGCTCGGCCATGCCTCTGGCCCAGAACCCGCTGGGCAAGATCCCGGTGCTGGAACGCCCCGAGGGTCCGGCGCTGTATGACAGCCGCGTCATCACCCAGTACCTCGACCATCGCGCCGGGGCCGGGCTGTACCCCGAAGCCCCGCACCGCTGGGACGTGCTGACGCTGGAAGCCACCGCCGATGGCATGCTCGATGCCGCCGTCACCATGCTCTACGAGGATCGCATCCGCCCCGAGGGCACCTCGCTCGCTTCCCTGAAGGATGCCTGGTGGGCCAAGATCGCCCGGTCGATCGACGCGCTGGAAGCGCGCTGGATCGGCCATCTGGCCGGGCCGATGACCATGGGGCAGATCGCCGTGGGCTGTACGCTTGGCTTTCTGGACTTCCGCCACGATGCCCGCAACTGGCGCGCCGACGCCCCGGCGCTGTCCGACTGGTACGCCGGTTTCGCCGAACGCCCGTCGATGCAGGCCACGGTGCCGCCTTCGGGCTGACACGAAAAAGCCCCCGGCGGTGCGACCGGGGGCTTGAAGCCTGCAAGGTGAAGAAGCCTCAGAACCGGAAACCGACCCCCAGGTTCAGCGCGTTGGTGACGATGTTGGTCTCCAGCTTGCCGCCGCCCTTCAGATCCGCCTTGTTCATCGAATAGGTGCCCTTGTATTCGCCGAAGACCGACCAGCTTTCGGCGAACGGATAGGACACGCCCGCCACCCATTGCACCGCGGGGCCGGTCACCTGGTAGCCAAAAGTCTTGCTGCCCGAGGATTCCACATCCACATGCGGGATCGCCACACCGGCGCCACCGCCCACATAGGGCGTCCACTTGCGCTCAAGGCTGGGAAAGCGGCGGAACACGTTGGCGGTCAGGATGTTCAACCCGTCGGTAAACTCCAGCCGTTCGAATCCGCTTTCGTCGAGGGTTTCGTCGTCGGCGTAAACCTTGGCGTGGTTGAAATCGACCCCGAAGCCAAGAACCTCGTCGCGCCACCAGATCCCGCGCACGCCCCAATAGGGCGGCGCCTCGAAGGACTTGCCGTCCCATCCGGCGGTAAAGTTGAAATCGCCGACGCCGTTCGGGTCGGACCCTTTGACGGTGCTGTGCGGGGACGTCTGGAACCCACCGTAGGCCTGCAATTCGAACTCGGCCGCCGCGGGCAACGCGGCGACCGACAGGGCGGCGCCCAGGATCGGGGCGGCGAGAAGCATTGAGATCTTGCGCATGTCAGGTTCTCCGGCCCCCGGTGCGTCGCGGCGCGCGGATCCGGGGCATGGGCGATGCGTGAAACTGACCTCGGATCTGGCAGTCAACCGAAGCCGGTGCAATCCCTTTTCACATAATGTCGCCGTTTGAGACCGCAAACAGGGCAATAATGCGGCATTTCGCCCGTCATGCGCTAGATTGTCCGCTGGACCCGTACCGGGCAGAGGTCTACCTACCGGCGGTGAGGCTGCGTAACATGCGGCCAGGGTTTGCGTCGGTTATTCCGACGAAAATGATGGAGAATTTCCGTGTCCCACGCAGAAGATCACGAAGGCACCCGCCGGGATTTCCTTTACTACGCGACCGCCGGGGCCGGTGCGGTTGCAACCGGCGCCGCTGTCTGGCCGCTGGTCAACCAGATGAACCCCAGCGCCGATGTTCAGGCGCTGTCGTCGATCCGCGTCGACATCAGCGGCGTTGAAAGCGGCACCCAGATCACGGTTCAGTGGCTGGGCAAGCCGGTGTTCCTGCGCCGCCGGACCGAAGAAGAGATTGCCGAGGCCCAGGGCGTCGAGATGAGTGAGCTCATCGACCCCCTCGCCCGCAACTTCAACCTCGACGCCTCGACCGATGCCGAAGATGCCAACCGCGCGCTGGACGAAAGCGGCGAATGGCTGGTGATGATGGGCGTCTGCACCCACCTGGGCTGCGTCCCGCTGGGCGATGGCGCCGGTGACTACGGCGGATGGTTCTGCCCCTGCCACGGGTCGCACTACGACACCTCGGGCCGGATCCGTCGCGGACCCGCTCCCGAGAACCTTCATGTTCCCGTCGCCGCCTTCGCCGACGAAACAACTATCAAACTCGGCTAAGGGAGAGCCCGTATGTCCGGAATACCTCACGACCATTACGAGCCGTCGACCAAAGCTGAGAAGTGGGTGGAAAGCCGCCTTCCGATCATCGGCCTGCTCTACACCACCCTGATGATCCCCACTCCGAAGAACCTCAACTGGATGTGGATCTGGGGCATTGTCCTGGCCTTCTGCCTGGTGCTGCAAATCGCCACCGGCATCGTGCTGGTGATGCACTATGTACCGTCCGAAAGCGCCGCCTTCGCCAGTGTCGAGCACATCATGCGCAACGTGAACGGTGGCCACATGCTGCGCTACCTGCACGCCAACGGCGCCTCGCTGTTCTTCGTCGCCGTCTACCTGCACATCTTCCGCGGCCTGTTCTACGGGTCGTACAAGGCCCCCCGCGAGATCACATGGATCATCGGGATGCTGATCTACCTGTGCATGATGGGCACCGCCTTCATGGGCTACGTTCTGCCCTGGGGTCAGATGTCCTTCTGGGGCGCGACCGTGATCACCGGCCTGTTCGGCGCCATCCCCTTCATCGGCGAACCGATCCAGACCTGGCTGCTGGGCGGACCGGCGGTGGGCGGCTACACGCTGAACCGCTTCTTCTCGCTGCACTACCTGCTGCCCTTCGTGATTGCCGCCCTCGTGGTGGTGCACATCTGGGCCTTCCACACCACCGGCAACAACAACCCGTCGGGCGTGCCGGTGCGCACCGACAGCAAGGACGCGGTCAAGAAAGACACCCTGCCGTTCTGGCCCTACTTCGTGATCAAGGATGTGTTCGCGCTGTCCTTCGTGCTGGTGATCTTCTTCGCCATCGTCGGCTTCATGCCGAACTACCTGGGCCACCCGGACAACTATCTTGAGGCCAACCCGCTGGTGACGCCCGCGCACATCGTGCCCGAATGGTACTTCCTGCCGTTCTACGCCATCCTGCGCGCCTTCACCGCCGACGTCTGGGTCGTTCAGATCGCCAACTTCCTGTCCTTCGGCATCATCGACGCCAAGTTCTTCGGGGTTCTGGCCATGTTCGGCGCCATCGCGGTGATGGCCCTGGTGCCCTGGCTCGACACCTCGTCGGTGCGCTCGGGTCGCTACCGCCCCATGTTCAAGTGGTGGTTCTACCTGCTGTGCTTTGACTTCATGGCCCTGATGTGGCTGGGCGCCATGCCCGCCGAAGAGCCCTATTCGTCGCTGTCGCTGATCGCCTCGGCCTACTGGTTTGCCTACTTCCTGGTCATCCTGCCGCTGCTGGGCGTGATCGAGAAGCCGGAGCCCCAGGTCGCCACCATCGAAGACGACTTCAAGGCCCATTACGGCAAAGCGAAATCGGCTGATGCCGCTGCCACGACCCCGGCCGAGTAAGAGGACTAGAGAACCCATGTTCAAGAAAACCGTTCTTGCATCGCTCGCTGCCCTGGCCGTTTCGGCCAGCGGTGCCCTGGCAGCCGGTGGCGGTGGCCATGTCCACGACTACAGCTTTTCGTTCGAAGGGCCGTTCGGCACCTACGACGAGCATCAGCTGCAGCGCGGCCTTCAGGTCTTCACCGAGGTCTGCTCGGCCTGCCATGGCCTGCGCTACGTGCCCCTGCGGACGCTGGGCGACGAAGGTGGCCCGGCCCTGCCGGAAGACCAGGTCCGGGCCTATGCCGCACAGTGGGAGGTCTTCGATCCCGCGCTCGACGACTATCGCCCGGCGTCCCCGACCGACCACTTCCCCGGCAGCAACCTGGAAAACGCGCCTGACCTGAGCCTGATGGCCAAGGCCCGTGCCGGGTTCCACGGCCCGCTGGGCAGCGGTCTCAGCCAGTTGGTCAACGGCATCGGCGGCGCGGAATACATCGCCAGCCTGCTGGTCGGATACACCGGCGAGGAAAAGGAACAGGCCGGATCGCTGTTCTATGAAAACGAGGTCTTCGCCGGCGGCTGGATCGCCATGGGCCCGCCGATCGAGGACGGTCTGGTGGAATACGCCGATGGCTCGCCCAACGACGCCGAATCCATCGCCCAGGACGTCGCCGCCTTCCTGATGTGGGCCGCCGAGCCGAAGATGATGGCGCGCAAGGACGCCGGGCTGACCGCCGTGCTGTTCCTGACCGTGCTGACGGTGCTGCTGTACCTGACCAACAAGCGCCTCTGGGCGCCGGTCAAGAAGGCCGCCAAGGAAGACTGATCGGTCTTTCCCACGCTCTTTTGAAACGCGCGTCCCTAAGGGCGCGCGTTTTGCATTGGTGGCCCGGCAAGGTGCCCGCGCCCCGAAAACTGCAGCTTCCGGCTTGAGCCCCGCCCCCGCCCCGGCTAATCCATCGGGCAAAGGAGCCTGCGCATGTCCCTCAACACCTTCGGTCACCTGTTCCGTGTCACCACCTGGGGCGAAAGCCACGGGCCTGCCCTGGGCGCCACCGTGGACGGCTGCCCGCCGGGCGTGCCGATCGAGGCCGAGGCGCTTCAGGTCTGGCTCGACAAGCGCAAGCCCGGCACCTCGAAGTTCACCACCCAGCGGCGCGAGGCCGACGCGGTCGAGATCCTGTCCGGCGTCTTCGAGGGCCAGAGCACCGGCACGCCGATCCAGCTGATGATCCGCAACACCGACCAGCGGTCGAAGGACTATGGCGACATCGCCGAGAAGTTCCGCCCCGGCCATGCGGATATCACTTATTGGCAGAAATACGGCATCCGCGACTACCGCGGCGGCGGACGCTCTTCGGCGCGCGAAACCGCGGCACGGGTGGCCGCCGGGGGGGTGGCACGGGCGGCCCTGGCCACGCTGGTGCCGGATCTGAAGATCACCGGCTACATGGTGCAGATGGGGCCGCACAGGATCGACCGCGACCGCTTCGACTGGGACCAGATCGCGCAGAACCCGTTCTGGGTGCCCGACGCGCAGGCGGCGGAGGACTGGGCCGCCTATCTGGACGGGCTGCGCAAGGCCGGTGAAAGCGTCGGCGCGGTGATCGAACTGACCGCCAGCGGCCTGCCCGCCGGGCTGGGCGCGCCGGTCTATGGCAAGCTCGACACCGATCTGGCCGCCGCGATGATGTCGATCAACGCGGTCAAGGGTGTCGAGATCGGCGAGGGCATGGAGGCCGCCGCCCTGACCGGCAGCGCCAATGCCGACGAGATCTTCATGGGGCCGAACGGGCCGGAGTATTCCTCGAACCATGCCGGCGGCATCCTGGGCGGGATCTCGACCGGGCAGGACGTGGTGCTGCGCTTCTCGGTCAAACCGACCTCCTCGATCCTGACCACCCGGCGCACGATCACCCGCGACGGCGAAGAGACCGAGATCATCACCAAGGGGCGCCATGATCCCTGCGTCGGCATCCGCGCGGTGCCGGTGGGCGAGGCGATGATGGCCTGTGTGCTGCTGGATCACCTGCTGCTGCACCGGGGCCAGAACGGCGAAGGCCTGCGCGGCCGGATCGGAACATAACAGCCGGGGGGCCACTCCCGCCCGTCCTTGCTTCGTGCCGAAGCGCGTCCCGTTGGGCCGGGCGCCGCTGCGCGGCGCCTTTTGAGTATTTTCGCCAAGAAGAATCAGGCTGGGTCGGCGACCGCCGCGGCGGAGATCAGGCCGTCTGCGCGGGCCGTTGGCGCGACAGTTGCACCGCGAGGATTCCCATGGTCACGATCAGCACCCCGATGCCATCGGTCAGCCGGATCGGTTCGCCCAGCACCACCGCCGCGACCAGAACGCCGAATACCGGGTTGAGGAAGTGGAAGGTGGCGGCGCGGGTCGCCCCTACCCGATTGACCAGCCAGAACCAGACGATGGTGGCCAGCAGCCCCGGCACCACGGTGGTATAGGCAAAGGCCGCGCCGAGACGCCAGGTCACGATCACCGGCTCGATCCCGGTGATCAGCACCGGCACCCAGAGCACCGCCGAGCCCACCAGCATCTGCAGCCCGACGATCATCAGCAGGTTGCCGCCCGACGTGGCACCGCGCACCATCAGCGTCGCCGTGGTCAGCGCCAGCATCCCCAGCACGCAAAGACCGATGCCGAAGGGATCGGCGCCGCCGCTGATCCGGGCGCTCATGATCACCACGACGCCGATCAGCCCGGCCACCAGACCGGCGATGGCCTGCCGGCTGAGCCGTTCACCCATGGCGAGCCAGCCGAAGGCCGCCACCGCCAGCGGCATGGTCGAGGCGATGATCGAGCCCACCGAGGCCTCTACCGTCTGCATCGCCACGAAGTTGAGCCCGAGGTAGAGCGCGTTCTGGCAGACCCCGAAGATCAGCGTCGCCTGCCACTGGCGCCGGGTCAGCCGCCACGTCTGGCCTAGCGCCAGCGCAATCGCCACCGCGATGCCGCCCGAGATCAGGAAGCGCAGGGCCAGGGCCGCGATCGGCGGCGCCTCGGCCACGATGATGCGGGCCGAGGTGAAGGCCGAGGACCACATCAGCCCGAAGGCCAGCCCCGCCAGAATTGCCTTGAGATCCATGTCGCGCTCCAACGAAAAAGGGCCGCACCGGGCGACCCTTGATCACGATGTGCCGGGACGGGCAAGCGCCCTGCCCCAAACGGTCAGTCGTTGACGCTGTCTTTCAGCGCCTTGGCGACGGTGATCTTGACCACCTTGTCGGCCTCTTTCTTGATCTGCTCGCCGGTGGCGGGGTTGCGCACCATACGCTCGGGACGCTCGCGGCAGTAGAACTTGCCGACACCCGGCAGGGTCACGGCACCGCCGCCCGAAACTTCGCGGGTGATCAGCCCGGTGATGGCGTCCAGCGCCGCGGTCGCGGTCTTCTTGTCTGCCCCCATTTCATCGGCGATTGCTGCCACCAGTTGTGCCTTGGTCATCGGTTTGCTCATTCTAGCCTCCAGAGCCTGCCTTTTGTCATTGGCCTCAGTCTAGCGGCAAGCGATTCAGCGGCACAATGGTTTTCGCCTGCTTTCCTTGGCGAAAAGGCAAGTTTTCAAGGGTTTTTTGGCTCTCAGAGGAAGGCCGTCTCCTCGAAAGAGCGCAGTTTGCGCGAATGGATGCGTTCCAGCGGCATGTCGCGCAGCAGCTCCATCGCCCGCACCCCGATTTCCAGATGCCGCGAAACCTGCGTCTTGTAGAAGTCGCTGGCCATGCCGGGCAGCTTCAGCTCGCCGTGCAGCGGCTTGTCGGAGACGCAGAGCAATGTGCCATAGGGCACGCGGAAGCGGAAGCCGTTGGCGGCGATGGTGGCGCTTTCCATATCCAGCGCAATGGCCCGTGACTGGCTGAGGCGATGCACAGGGCCGGTAGGATCGCGCAGTTCCCAGTTGCGGTTGTCGATGGTCGCCACGGTGCCGGTGCGCATGATGCGTTTCAGCTCGTACCCTTCCAGCCGGGTGATTTCGGCCACCGCCTGTTCCAGTGCCACCTGGATCTCGGCCAGCGGCGGGATCGGCACCCAGACCGGCAGATCGTCGTCCAGCACGTGATCCTCGCGCAGATAGGCATGGGCCAGCACGAAATCGCCCAACCGCTGCGAGTTCCGCAGCCCGGCGCAATGGCCCACCATCAGCCAGGCATGCGGGCGCAGCACGGCGATATGGTCGGTGGCGGTCTTGGCGTTCGACGGACCGACCCCGATGTTGACCAGCGTGATCCCCGAGCCGTCGGCGCGGGTCAGGTGATACGACGGCATCTGCGGCAGCTTGCCGGGATGCAGAAGGTCGTCCTTGGGACCGGTGATCGTGGCATTGCCCGGCCCCACGAAAGAGGTATAGCCGCTGTCCGGATCGCCCAGCACCTGCCGCGCGAAGGCTTCGAATTCATCCACGTAGAACTGGTAGTTGGTGAACAGCACGTGGTTCTGGAAGTGCTCGGGGTCGGTGGCGGTATAGTGGCTGAGACGGGCCAGAGAATAGTCGATGCGCTGCGCCGTGAAGGGCGCCAGCGGCGACACCGCGCCCGGCCCGGCTGGAACCATGCCGTTGACGATATCGTCGTTGGTCGAATTCAGGTCGGGCACGTCGAAGGCATCGCGCAGGGCGAAGGTCAGCGCGCCGTCATGGGGCACCGCCTTGCCGGCCATGGCGAAATGCAACGGCATCGGCGTGTCCGAGACCCCGATTCGCACCGCCGTGCCGTGGTTCTTTTGCAGCAGCCGGATCTGCTGCTTGAGATAGTTCTCGAACAGGTCGGGCCGGGTCACCGTGGCGGCGAATTCGCCCGGATGGCCCACATGGCCAAAGCTCAACCGGCTGTCCACAGGCGCGTACGAGCCCATGACCACCCGGATCTCGGGGTAATAGGCGCGATAGCGGCCCGCAGGCTCGCCGGCTTTCAGCGCCGCCTCGAACCCATCGGCCAGATGCAGCCGTGCCACATCGTACAGCTCCTGCAGATAGGCCACGGCCAGCGCGGGATCGGTGAATTCGCGCGCCGGCATCTCGGGCGGCGTCAGAAGGGATACGTCGTTCATAAGGGGTTCAGCTTTCAATCAGATCGGTCAGTTCGAAGCGGGTGACATCCACCAGCCCCATGTCGGAAATGCGCAGTTCCGGGATCACCACCAGCGCCAGCAGCGAATGCTGCATGTAAGCGTTGTTCAGGGTGCAGCCGCAGGTTGCCATGGCCTCGACCATCGCCTGTGCCTGTGCGGCCACCTCGGCCGCCGGGCTGTCGGACATCAGCCCCGCCACCGGCAAGGGCACCGAAGCCAGCTCGACCCCGTCGCGAAACACCGTGATGCCGCCGCCCAGTTCGCCCAGATGATTCGCCGCCGCCGCCATATCCGCGCGCGCGGTGCCCACCACGATCATGTGATGGCTGTCATGGGCCACGGTCGAGGCGATCGCCATGTTGCCCTGATACCCGAAACCCGACACGAAGGCATTCTGAACTTCGCCGGTGGCGCGGTGACGCTCGACCAGCGCGATCTGGCAGACATCCTGCGCGGGATCACCTTCGATCCGGCCATCGACCACCGGCAGTTCGCGCACCAGCGCCTTGGTCGGGGCCTGATTCTCGACCACGCCGATGACCTTGGCGGTGACGTGATTGGCACCTTCGGGGGCCGGGATCTCGAAATCGGGCGCGGCAAGGGTCTTGCCCAGATGCACGGTGGCGCGGGCGTCCTCGGGCCAGTCCAGATGCGGGCACTCCACGGTGATCCGGCCGTTTTCGGCCACCACCTGCCCCCGCGCGATCACCGTCTCGATGGGCAGCGCGGTCAGGTCCGAGGTCAGGATCACATCCGCCCGCCGCCCCGGCGCGATGGACCCCAATTCACGCTCCAGCCCGAAATGGGTGGCGGTGTTGATCGTACACATCTGCAGGGCCACCAGCGGGTCGCAGCCGCAAGCGATGGCATGGCGCAGCACCCGATTCATATGGCCGTCATTGACCAGCGTGCCGGAATGGCAATCGTCGGTGCACAGGATGAAGTTGCGCGGGTCCAGCCCCTTTTCGGTGACCGCCGTGATCTGGCTTTCCACGTCGTACCAGGCCGAGCCCAGCCGCATCATCGACCGCATCCCGGCGCGCACGCGGGCAATGGCATCGCCCTCGCAGGTGCCTTCGTGATCATCCGCCGGGCCGCCCGCCGCATAGGCATGAAAGTCCGGGCCCAGATCGGGGCTGGCATAATGTCCGCCCACGGTCTTGCCCGCGGCTTGCGTCGCCGCAATCTCGGCCAGCATCTTGGGGTCGCCATTGACCACGCCGGGGAAATTCATCATCTCGCCCAGCCCGATGATACCGGGCCAGACCATCGCCTCGGCCACATCCTCGGGGGTGATTTCATAGCCGGTGGTTTCCAGACCCGGTGCCGAGGGCGCGCAACTGGGCATCTGGGTGAAGATGTTGACCGGCTGCAGCAGCGCCTCGTCATGCATCAGCCGCACGCCGCGCAGGCCCAGCACATTGGCGATCTCATGGGGATCGGTGAACATGGTGGTGGTGCCATGGGGGATCACCGCGCGGGCGAATTCCGCCGGGGTCAGCATGCCGCTTTCGATGTGCATATGCGCATCGCACATGCCGGGGATCATGAAGCGCCCGGCGACCTCGATCACCTGCGTCTCCGGTCCGATGCAATGGCTGGCGTCGGGCCCACAATAGGCAAACCGGCCGTCGGCAATGGCCAGGTCGTGATTTTCAAGGCATTCGCGCGTGTGAACGTTGACCCAGGTGCCGCCTTTCAGAACAAGGTCGGCAGGCGCGCGACCGGCGGCGACGGCAATCAAACGGGGGGCACAGTCGGCCCAGGAGGAAATGGTCTGCATGGCCAAGGCTGACACAAGCTGCGGGGGAACGGCAAGTGATATTGCGGTGACAATCCGGGGGGTTGCCGGGTCGTGCCGCAGCGTTGTGCAAGGCGACCCGCACGGTGATTTCCCGCGCCGGGTGGGAAATTCCATACCCTGATGGGACCCGCGCAGCTCCGGCGTCAACAATTTGATGAGATTCGGCTGCTAGACCAAGGGCTGCCGGAACTGGTGCCGGAAACGGCCGGTGCAAAATGCACTCACCATGGCATTCGGATGACCCGAGGGGAGACCTCCTTGCCCCCGCGGGTCCGGCGGCGGCGCGCGCAGGACGCCAGTGCAGGCGCGCGCCGCCCCGCTGACCGACTAGACCCGTCGCGCGCGGCCGGGGGTGCAACGCCGCCCGCCCGCGAAGTCTGTCCGGCTCTCTGTAGGTACACCACATCGCTGGGCCGTCCGGTTCGCGGCCCGGCAGGGGGCATCCCCCGGTTCGATCCGGCATCCCTTGGCCAGCGCCTAGCGCCGCCTGCCCGGCGGCAGCCCGCCCCCCCCCCCGCGCCGATTTTCGCCCGTGACACGGCCGCGAGACTGTGGTTTACCCCCTGCCCGAGACAGGGGCGCCCGCTGGGCTGAGACGTACCCTTGGAACCTGATCCGGTTGATCCCGGCGTAGGAAGTCTTGCGGACCCGCCCCGTTGCTGCCCCGCATTGCCTCCTGCGTCTTGATAGGAGGCGCAAGACGTGACCACCCCCCCTGCCGAGGCCCTGCGCACCCTGCGTGCCCAGACCCCGCTGGTGCAATGCATCACCAATTTCGTGGCCATGAATTTCTCGGCCAACGTGCTGCTGGCGGCGGGCGCTGCCCCGGCCATGATCCATTGCGCCGAGGAAAGCGGCGATTTCGCCGGGGTCGTGGGCGCGCTGTCAGTGAACATCGGCACCCTGTCGCCGCCATGGGTCGACGGCATGCGCGCCGCCATCGCCGGGGCACAGGCGGCGGGCACGCCGTGGGTGCTGGACCCGGTCGGCCATTTCGCCACCCCCTACCGCGCCCGCGTCGCGCAAGACCTCGTGGACCTGCGCCCGACCATCATTCGCGGCAACGCCTCGGAAATCCTGGCACTGGCCGGTGAAGCGTCAGAAGGGCGTGGCGTCGATGCCAGCGATCCGGTCGCCGCCGCCGAAGGCGCCGCCCGGGCGCTGGCCGTCCGCACCGGCGGCACCGTGGCCATCACCGGCGAGGTTGATTTCGTCACCGACGGCACCCGCGCCCTGCGGATCCACGGCGGCCACCCGCTGATGCCCCGCGTCACCGCCACCGGCTGCGCCCTGTCCAGCCTCGTTGCCGCCTTCGCCGCCGTCACCGAGGACCCGTTCGACGCCACCGCCGCCGCCCTGACGCTGTTTGCCGCCGCCGGTCAGCGCGCGGGCATCGGTGCCGCCGGACCGGGAAGTTTCGCGCCCGCCTTTCTGGATGCGCTCTACCTTGCCAAGCCCGAGGATCTGGACTGGATCGAAAGGCACGCCGCATGAGCCGCCGCCCCCTGCCCGACCTCTCGGCCTATCTGGTGCTCGACCCCGGCCTGTGCGGCGGCCCCGAGGGCATGATCGCCACCACCCGCGCTGCGCTGGCGGGCGGGATCACCGTGGTGCAACTGCGCGACAAGACCCATGGCACCGAAGCCCTGATCGACACCGGTCGGACGTTGATGCGCCTGCTGGAGGGCACCAAGGTAGCCCTGATCGTCAACGATGACATCGATGCTGCGCTGGCCATCGGCGCCCACGGGCTGCACATCGGCCAGGGCGACCTACCGGTGGCCGAGGCCCGCGCCCGGCTGGGTGAAACCCCGCTGCTTGGCCTGTCGGTGGAAACCCCTGAACTTGCCGCGCAAGTGGATCCGGCCCTTGTCGATTACGTCGGCTGTGGCCCGGTCTTCGCCACCCCCACCAAGACCGACCACAAGACCCCCGTGGGATTCGACGGTCTGGCCCGGATCGTGGCCGCCGCCCCGGTGCCCGCCGTGGCCATCGGCGGGCTGAAGCCCGAACATGCGCGAGACGCCCTGAGGGCCGGCGCACAGGGCCTTGCCGTGGTTTCGGCCATCTGCGGCCAGCCCGACGCGCAAGCCGCCACACACACCCTTGTCACCGCGCTCTCGGAGGCCCGCTCATGATCCCCAACGTGCTGTCCATCGCCGGCTCCGACCCCTCGGGCGGCGCCGGCATCCAGGCCGACCTCAAGGCAATCTCGGCGCGCGGTTGCTACGCCATGGCCGCGCTGACGGCCCTGACCGCGCAGAACACCACCGGCGTCACCGGCGTGCACCTTGTGCCGCCGGCCTTCGTCGCCGACCAGATCGCCACCGTCTTTGCCGATGTGCGCGTCGATGCGGTGAAGATCGGCATGATCGCCACCGCCGAGATCGCCGAGGCGGTGTCCCGCGCCCTTGCCCCGCATCGCGGCATTCCGGTGGTGCTGGACCCGGTGATGATCGCCAAGGGCGGGGCGGCCCTGCTGGACCCCAATGCGGTCGAAGCGCTGACCCGCCACCTGCTGCCGCTGGCCACCCATCTGACACCCAACCTGCCCGAAGGCGCGGCCCTGCTGGGCGCGTCCCCCGCCACCACCCGCGCGGCGATGGAGGACCAGGCCACCGCCCTGCGCGCCTTCGGCCCCCGCACGGTGCTGCTGAAGGGCGGCCACCTGCCCGGCGACCAAAGCCCGGACCTGCTGGTCTCGGACCACGGCCTGCGCTGGTTCGAAGCCGCCCGCATTCCCACCGCCAACACCCATGGCACCGGCTGCACCCTGTCCTCGGCGCTGGCGGCCGAACTGGCCATGGGCGCCTCGGATCCCGAAGCGGTGCGCACCGCCAAATCCTATGTCACCGGCGCGGTTGCCAGGGCGGGCGAGCTTTCCGTCGGCCACGGCCACGGCCCGACCCATCATTTCCACGCCTTTTGGCCGCCCGCGGCCACCTATCCCGAAAGGACCCAAGGATGAGATCCCTTGCCGCCTCTGCCCTCGCCCTGATGCTTGCCCTGCCCGCGCAGGCCGCCGACGAGATGACCCTGATCCTCGACTGGTTCGTGAACCCCGATCACGGGCCGATCATCGTCGCGCAGGAACTGGGCTATTTCGCAGAACAGGATCTTGAGGTCGAGATCATTGCCCCCGCCGACCCTTCCGACCCGCCCAAGATGGTGGCCGCGGGCCGCGCTGATCTGGGCGTCTCCTACCAGCCGCAACTGCATCTTCAGGTCGCCGAAGGGTTGCCGCTGATCCGCGTCGGCACGCTGGTCGCCACGCCGCTGAACTGCCTGCTGGTGCTGGAAGACGGCCCGGTCAAGACCCTCGCCGATCTGGACGGCCGCAAGGTCGGCTTCTCGGTCGCCGGTGTCGAAGAGGCGCTGCTGACCAAGATCCTGTCCAACGGCGGGCTGACCATGGACGACATCAAACTGGTCAACGTCAACTGGTCTCTGTCGCCCGCGCTGATGGCCGGTCAGGTGGATGCGGTCATCGGCGCCTTTCGCAACTTCGAACTCAACCAGATGGAGATCGAGGGCATCGCGGGCCGCTGCTTCTATCTGGAGGAAGAAGGCATCCCCGCCTATGACGAACTGATCTACGTCGCCAACCCGGACACCATGGATGCCGACATGATCCGCCGCTTCCTGACCGCCACGGAACTGGCCACCCAATACATCATCAACAACCCCGAAGCCGCGTGGGAGGTGTTCTCGGGCACCGCCAAGGAGCTTCAGGACGAGTTGAACGCCAAGGCCTGGGTCGACACCTATCCGCGCTTCTCCCTGACGCCGGCCGGTCTGGACGCGGGCCGCTACGCACGGTTCGAGGCTTTCCTTGCCGACAGCGGTCTGGTCGAAGGCACCCGCCCGGTGTCGCAACTGGCCGTGGATCTGGGCGCGCAATGAGTGCGCCCGATTATGGCCGCGCCTTCGCCCTGTGGCGGGCTGGCGCGGCGGACCCTTGGCAGGCCTATACCCGGCACGCCTTCGTCGAAGGGCTGAAGGACGGCACCCTGCCGCGCGAGAACTTCCTGCACTACCTGGTGCAGGATTACGTCTTCCTCGTGCATTTCTCGCGCGCCTGGGCGCTGGCGGTCACCAAGTCCCGCACGTTGGACGAGATGAAGGCCGCCGCCGCCACGGTGAACGCGCTGGTCAACCACGAGATGCAGTTGCATGTGACCACCTGCGCCGAGGCCGGCATCTCCGAGGAGGACCTGTTCACCGCCACCGAACGGCCCGAGAACCTCGCCTATACCCGCTATGTGCTGGATGCCGGCCATTCCGGCGATCTGGCCGACCTGTTGGCGACGCTGGCCCCTTGCGTGCTGGGCTATGGCGAGATCGGCGCGCGGCTTTCGGTCGAACGGGCCGCCGACACCCCTTACGGCGATTGGATCGAGACCTATGGCGGGGCCGAATATCAGGATCTCTGCCGCGACACCGGCGCGATGATCGACGCCGCCCTTGCCCGCCGCATCGGGCCGGAGTTCGATGCCGCCCCGCGCTGGCCCGAATTGCAGGCGCAGTTCACCCGCGCCACGGCGCTGGAAGTCGGCTTCTGGGACATGGGGATGACCCCGTGACCCAGCCGCCCCGCAGCCATACGCCAGCCATACCTTTTCCGGACGTTTTCCAGACGCGGGTTTTGGCGCCATGAGCGCCCCGGCGATCCGGGTTTCGGGTCAGGCCGAAATCGGCGGCGCGACGCTGTTCGGCCCGCTGGACCTGACACTGGAACCCGGCGGCTGGACCTGTCTGCTGGGACCGTCGGGCGTCGGCAAATCCACTATCCTGCGGCTGATCGCCGGGCTGGACACCGGCGCCCGCTTCACCGGCCAGATCACCGCCGACGGCGGCCCGCTCCCCCCTTCGCACCTGGCCTATATGGCCCAGGACGACCTGCTGCTGCCGTGGCGCAGCGTGCTGGGCAACGTGATGCTGGGGGCCGAGTTGCGCGGCCAGAAGGCGGAACGGGCGCGCGCCGAAAAACTCCTTTCAGATGTTGGACTTGCGGCCCATTCCGGCAAGCGGCCCGCGGCGCTTTCGGGCGGTCAGCGGCAACGCGTGGCGCTGGCCCGCACGCTGATGGAAGATCGCCCCGTGGTGCTGCTGGACGAGCCGTTTTCGGCGCTGGACGCCCGCACCCGCGCCGACATGCAGGATCTGGCCTTCGGCCTGCTGGCCGGGCGCAGCGTGCTGCTGGTCACCCATGATCCGGCCGAGGCCGCGCGGCTGGGCCACCGCATCTTCGTGCTGGAATCCCATGGGCTTGCGCAGATGCCCACGCCCCCCGGTGCGCCGCTGCGCGCGGTGGACGACCCCGCCCTGCTGACGGCGCAGGCACAACTTCTGCAACACCTGCGCGGGAAGGCGTAACATGGGCGCCCGGATCCTGAACGCGCTGTTCGTGACCGCCGTGCTGCTGGGGCTGTGGCAGACGCTGGTGACGCTGGCCGATCTGCCGCCCTTCATCCTGCCCGGCCCGGTCCGGGTGGCGCAGGCCCTGTGGAACAATGCCGGGCTGATCGGCTGGCACGCGCTGGTGACCTTTTCCGAAGTGCTGGCGGGGCTGGTGCTGGGGTCGGCGCTGGGGATCGTCACGGCGCTGCAACTGGCCACCTCGGGGCTGGCGCGGCGGCTGATCCGCCCGGCGCTGGTGCTGACCCAGGCGCTGCCGGTCTTCGCGCTGGCGCCGATCCTGACCCTGTGGCTGGGTTACGGGCTGTGGTCGAAGGTGCTGATGGCGGTGCTGATCATCTATTTCCCCGTCACCTCGGCCTTTTTCGACGGGCTGATGCAGACCCCGCGCGGCTATCTGGATCTGGCCCAGACCATGCAGGCGACACCGCGTCAGAGGCTTTGGCGCATCCGCGTGCCCGCCGCGCTTCCGGGACTGGCCTCGGGCCTGCGGCTGGCCGCGGTCTATGCGCCCATCGGGGCGGTGATCGGGGAATGGGTCGGGGCCAGCAACGGGCTTGGCTACCTGATGCTGCTGGCCAATGGCCGCGCCAAGATCGACCTGATGTTCGCAGCGCTGGTTGTGCTGGCCTGCCTGACGCTGACCCTGCACGTGCTGGTCAGCCGGGCCTGTGACCGGCTGACCGCGCGGATGGTCTAGGTGTCGTCGGTGCTTTCGTCGGCGCCTTCGTCGCCGGACTTGAAGTCCGGCGCACCCTTGGGCCGCCCGAGCCCGTGGTCACCGTCCACCGCAACCGGGGCGACGCCCAGCAGCGGCGCCGGCGCCATGCCTGAGGCCACGTGCAGGTGCATGTCGGTCTGCGGGAAGGGGATCGAGATTCCGCCTTCGTCAAAGGCCTCTTTGACCTGGCGGGTCAGATCCCAATAGACGGTCCAGTAGTCCGTGCTGTTGACCCAGGGCCGGCAGATGAAGTCCACCGAGCTGGCTCCCAGCGCGCTGACCCGGATCACCGGGGCCGGATCGCTCAGAACCAGCGGATGCTCCTCTACCACCCGCTCAAGGATGGCCTGCGCATCAGAGATGCTGTCGTCATAGCCAATGCCGAAGGTCAGATCGACCCGGCGCGTGGTCGAAGCGGTGGTGTTGGTGATCACGTCGCCCCAGACCTTCGAGTTCGGGATCACGATGACCTGGTTGTCGGGCGTATTGATGGTGGTGGACACCACCGACACCGATTTCACCGTACCGCCCATGCCCGCGATGGTCACATAGTCGCCCTCGTCGAAGGGGCGGTTGAACATGATCATCAGACCGGCGGCAAGGTTACCCAGCGTGTCCTGGAAGGCAAAGGCAATGATGAAGGAAGCACCACCAACCAGAGCGAACATCGGCGTAACGTCAATCCCGAGCGCCGACAGCACCACCATCAGACCGATCGCGATGGTCAGCCAGTAGACCACCATCGCAAGGAAAGCCTGCAACAGCCGCGACAGGTTCGGCACCCGGCCAAGCGCCCGGCGCACGAAGCCGCGCACGGTGCGGCTGACAATCAACAGAAGGATGAAGGCACCGACGATCGTCACGACCTGGATTGCAAGGGCAATACCGCCTTCGCGATCCTGCGCCCACGACAGGGCCAGACTGACCAATGTCCGCCAGTCCGCGTTCTGCTTTTCATCGACAATGATCGCATTTCGGTAGGCACGGAACGACGCCACCACGGCCTCGTCGCCGCCCTTCTTCTCGAAGGCGTCGACCACGGTGATATAACGGGCAAAGGCTTCGCCGCGCTGGTCGCTCATGGAAGTCAGCCGGTCCCGCATGTCCTCGGTGGCGTCGCCTTCGGCCTGCAGGATGACCACCTGCTGATCGACGACCGCCTGCGTCTGACGCTGGACGATCTCCAGCCAGGTTTCGGCCAGGGCCTGCAACTGGTCCGCCGTCAGCGGAATGACCAGCAGCTTCAACTCGTCCAGAGGAATTCCGGTGCTGTCCAGTCCTTCGGGATAGGACGGCCCTTCTTCGGCGGGCGCTTCCTCGGCGGCGGCGGCATCGCCCTCGGCCGGGGCTTCCGCCGATTCGTCAGCGCCCGCGGCAGCGGGGGGGGTCTGGGCAAAAGCGGGCGCGGTCAGGACCTGACCTGAAACCGCGGCGAAAAATAGAATCAAGAGAAGGCGGCGAAGCATCTGTTGGGCAAGCTTTCCTGTTGAACACGGGGGGGACACGCCCCGAACCGGGACGCCATGATGGTCAGAGGAATAGCGCATTCCGAACACAAGAAAACCCCCCGGATGTGATCCGAGGGGTTCAGAACACGCAATAAAACTGCGTTACTCCATGTCTTCCAGAAGCTTGACCAGATCGGCCACCAGTTTGGCAGCCACATCCTTGTGCTCGCCCGACGCATCCTCGTGGGTGCTGCGGGCGGCGACCAGGTGTTCCTCGACGGCCGGTTTGGAATCGGCGTGGCGGGGAAAGGCCCGCTCGGCCAGGACCGTAGTGGCATCTGCGGTGATCTCGGCAAACCCGCCGGTGACGGCGAATTCACTGGTGCCGTCCGGCCCGGTCACCTTGAGGATTCCGGGACGAAGGGTGGTGATCAACGGCGCATGGTTCGGCATGGCCGTCAGGTCACCTTCGGCGCCCGGGATCTGGACCGAGGTCGCGGTGAGCGAAGCCAGGCTCCGCTCGGGCGACACGAGGTCGAATTGTAGGGTATCAGCCATGCGCCTGTTCCCTTATGCCGCGTCCGCGGCCATCTTCTCGGCCTTGGCGATCACTTCGTCGATGTCGCCCACCATGTAGAAGGCGGCCTCGGGAAGATGATCGTATTCGCCGGCCACGACGGCCTTGAACGACTCGATGGTTTTTTCCAGCGGGACCTGAACACCGTCCGAACCGGTGAACACTTTCGCAACGTCGAAGGGCTGCGACAGGAAGCGCTGGATTTTCCGGGCACGGGCAACGGTCAGTTTGTCTTCTTCCGACAATTCGTCCATGCCGAGAATGGCGATGATGTCCTGCAGCGACTTGTAGCGCTGGAGAATCCCCTGCACTTCACGCGCAACGTTGTAGTGCTCTTCGCCCAGAACCGCCGGGTCCATCAGACGCGACGAGCTGTCGAGCGGGTCCACGGCCGGGTAGATACCCAGTTCCGAGATGGCGCGCGACAGAACGGTGGTGGCGTCCAGGTGGGCAAAGGTGGTGGCCGGGGCCGGGTCGGTCAGGTCGTCCGCGGGAACATAGACGGCCTGGATCGAGGTGATCGAACCGGCTTTGGTCGAGGTGATGCGTTCCTGCATGGCGCCCATGTCGGTGGCCAGCGTCGGCTGGTAGCCCACAGCGGAAGGAATCCGGCCCAGCAGGGCGGACACTTCCGAACCGGCCTGCGTGAAGCGGAAGATGTTGTCCACGAAGAACAGAACGTCGGTCCCGGACTGGTCGCGGAACTGCTCGGCCAGGGTCAGGCCGGTCAGGGCCACACGGGCACGGGCGCCCGGAGGTTCGTTCATCTGACCGTACACCAGGGCCACCTGCGATTCTTCCAGGTTGTCCGGCTTGATCACGTTCGATTCGATCATCTCGTGATACAGGTCGTTGCCTTCACGGGTCCGTTCGCCAACACCCGCGAACACCGAGAAGCCCGAGTGCACTTTTGCGATGTTGTTGATCAGTTCCATGATCAGAACGGTCTTGCCCACACCGGCGCCGCCGAACAGGCCGATCTTGCCGCCCTTGGCGTAGGGCGCCAGCAGGTCGATCACCTTGATGCCGGTGACCAGAATGTCGCTCGACGTCGACTGCTCGTCGAATTGCGGAGCGGGCTGGTGGATGGCGCGGGTCTCGCTTGCGGTGACCGGCCCTTTTTCGTCCACCGGCTCGCCGATGACGTTCAGGATACGGCCCAGAGTGGCGTTGCCAACCGGGATCGAGATCGGGGCGCCGCTGTCCTCAACCGCCTGGCCACGAACCAGACCTTCGGTGGCGTCCATCGCGATGGTCCGGACCGTGTTTTCACCGAGGTGCTGGGCCACTTCCAGAACCAGTTTCTTGCCATTGTTTTCGGTGGTCAGTGCGTTCAGAATCGCCGGCAGTTCGCCGTCGAACTTGACGTCAACGACCGCGCCGATGACCTGGGCTACCTTGCCTTGTGCCATGTCGTGTCTCCGGTTCCTTTAGAGCGCCTCGGCGCCCGAGATGATTTCGATAAGCTCGTTGGTGATGACGGCCTGACGCGAGCGGTTGAACTCGATGGTCAGCTTGTCGATCATTTCGCCAGCGTTGCGGGTTGCGTTGTCCATTGCCGACATCCGCGCGCCCTGCTCCGAGGCGGCGTTTTCCAGCAGGGCCGCGAAGACCTGCGTGGCAACACCCCGAGGCAGAAGATCGGCCAGGATGCCTTCCTCGCTGGGCTCGTAATCGTACAGCGTGCTCGCTTCCGCGGTTTCTTCAAAGCTCGCCGGGATGATCTGCTGTGCCGTCGGCACCTGGCTGACCACGCTTTCGAACTGGGCGTAGAAGATGGTGCAGACGTCGAATTCGCCGCCGTCGAAACGGGACAGCAGATCCTGGGCCACCGACAGGGCGTTGTCATAACCGATACGCTTGACATGGCTCAGGTCAACATGGGCGACAAACAGATCCCCCAGATCGCGCTTCAACTGCTCGCGGCCCTTCTTGCCGACGGTCAGGATCTTCACGGTCTTGCCCTGCCCGCGCAGCTTTTGCGCATGGATGCGGGCCAGCTTGGCGATCGACGAGTTGAAGCCGCCGCACAGGCCCCGTTCGGAGGTCATCACCACCAGAAGGTGGGTCTGATCCGCGCCGGTTCCGCTGAGCAGTTTCGGCGCACTCGGGGAGCCGCCGACCGACGCCGCCAGCCCACTCAGAACGGCGTTGAACCGTTCTGTGTAGGGCCGGGAAGCCTCGGCACTCTCCTGGGCGCGGCGAAGTTTCGCCGCCGCGACCATCTGCATGGCTTTCGTGATCTTGCGAGTGCTTTTGACACTCTCGATCCGATTTTTGAGATCCTTAAGGTTAGGCATGTGCGCTCTCCCTCAAGGTGCTCAAGCGAAGCTAGCAGCGAATTCGTCGAGCGCAGCCTTGATCTTGTCTTCCAGCTCACCTTTGACCTTGCGGTCGTTCTCGGTGATGTCGACCAGCAGGTCCGACTTCTGGTTCCGCAGGAAGGCCAGCAGCCCCTGCTCGAAGCGGCCCACGTCGGACACCGGGATCTTGTCCAGGTAGCCCTTGGTGCCGGCAAAGATGACGCAAACGATTTCCGCGTTGGTCAGCGGCGAATACTGCGGCTGCTTCATCAGTTCGGTCAGGCGGGCGCCGCGGTTCAGCAGGCGCTGGGTCGCAGCGTCCAGGTCGGACCCGAACTGGGCGAAGGCCGCCATTTCGCGGTACTGCGCCAGTTCCAGCTTCACCGGGCCGGCAACCGATTTCATCGCGTCGGTCTGCGCCGAAGAGCCCACACGCGACACCGACAGACCGGTGTTCACGGCCGGGCGGATGCCCTGGAAGAACAGTTCGGTTTCCAGGAAGATCTGGCCGTCGGTGATCGAGATCACGTTGGTCGGAATGAAGGCCGACACGTCGCCACCCTGGGTTTCGATGATCGGCAGTGCGGTCAGCGAGCCGGCACCGTGATCCTCGTTCAGCTTGGCAGACCGCTCCAGCAGGCGGGAGTGCAGGTAGAAAACGTCACCCGGATAGGCTTCACGTCCCGGCGGGCGGCGCAGCAGCAGCGACATCTGGCGGTAGGCAACGGCCTGTTTGGACAGGTCATCGTAGATGATCAGCGCGTGGCGACCGTTGTCGCGGAAGTATTCCGCCATGGCGGTCGCGGCGTAGGGCGCCAGGAACTGCATCGGCGCGGGGTCCGACGCGGTGGCGGCGACGACGATCGTGTAGTCGATGGCGCCGGTTTCTTCCAGCTTCTTCACCAGCTGTGCCACTGTCGAACGCTTCTGACCGACGGCAACATAGATGCAGTACAGCTTCTTGCTTTCGTCGTCGCCAGCGGCGTCGTTGTAGACTTTCTGGTTCAGGATGGTGTCCAGCGCCACGGCGGTCTTGCCGGTCTGACGGTCACCGATGATCAATTCCCGCTGGCCGCGGCCGATCGGGATCATGGCGTCGACCGATTTCAGGCCGGTGGCCATCGGTTCGTGGACCGATTTACGCGGGATGATGCCCGGCGCTTTCTGGTCGGCGACGCGACGCTCGGTGGTCTCGATCGCCCCCTTGCCGTCAATCGGGTTGCCCAGACCGTCGACAACGCGGCCCAGCAGGGCTTCGCCAGCAGGGACGTCCACGATGGCGTTGGTCCGTTTGACCGTGTCGCCTTCCTTGATGTCCTGGTCCGTCCCGAAGATCACGACGCCGACGTTGTCGCTTTCCAGGTTCAGGGCCATCCCGCGGATACCGCCCGGGAATTCGACCATCTCGCCGGCCTGGATATTGTCCAGACCGTAAACGCGCGCGATGCCGTCCCCGACACTCAGCACACGGCCGACCTCGGCAACTTCTGCTTCCTGTCCGAAGTTCTTGATCTGCTCCTTAAGGATCGCAGAGATTTCGGCTGCCTGGATTCCCATTATCCGACCTCTTTCATTGCATTCTGGAGGTTTGCGAGCTTGGCCGCGATCGACGTGTCGATCATCCGCGAGCCCACCTTGACTACAAGACCGCCGATGAGGCTTTCATCCACGGTCGCCTTGATCTTGATATCCTTGCCGATCTTCGCCTTCAGCGTTTCCGCAAGGCGTGCGGCCTGCGCGTCGGTCAGCGCGGCTGCCGATTTCACATCGGCGGTTACTTCGCCTTTTTCCTCGGCGATCATCTCGTGCAGGGCCGCGATCAGCTGCGGCAGCACGAACAGACGGCGTTTCGAAGCCATCAGGGCCAGCGTGTTGCTGGTCAGCGCCGACAGGCCCATTTTCCCGGCAAGCGCCACGATGGCATCCTGCTGTTCCTGGCGCGCATACAGCGGCGACCGCACCATGGCCCCGAACTCGGCGCTTTCGCCAAGGGCGGCGCCCAGGGCATCCGCATCGGATTCTAGGGCCGCAAGCTGGCCTTCTTCTTTTGCCAGATCAAACATGGCAGTGGCATAGCGCTCGGCGATGCCTGAGGAGATCGAAGCTGGTTCGGACACGTCCACCCTTTCGATGTCGTTGGCCGGAACACACCCTGCGGGCGGCACCGGTCGGGGCCTGTGGCTCGTGTGCTCACGCAGCCGTCAAAATCAGCGCGGGTGTAGCAAAGCAGGTATTCACAGGCAACAGCGCAACATGGCTCAGATTGCAGCAGAGCGCCAGAAAATAAGGGGGTTTGGGCAGGTGCGACGGTTTGTGCAATCCATGTAAACCAGACATGTCATTTCCCGGACAGCCCGATTGCCCGCTTCCGCCCCGTTTTCGAGACCTTGATTCTCATAATTATTTCTTCGAATACCGAGTCAGTCTTGCCCGGACCGTGTCGCCACCGGACGCGCCGGGGCCATGCCGCCCAGAACCCGGATCGGATCGGGCAGCGCGTCGCGCACCGCGTTGCCGGTGGGGCGGAAGACCTCCTTGCAGGCTTCCACCATCAGCACGCCGCCAGCATAGCGGTTGGACAGGCTTTGCCCCACCCGCTCGCAGAACGGTCCGGCCTTCAGCCAGAACCGCTTGTGCGAGGGCGGCTGGAACAGGGCGACCTCGTGACGTTCGGCGGAAAACCCGTGGCGCTTCATCTGCGCTTCCAGCTGTCCCAGGCTGTAGGGCCGGCCATAGCCGAAGGGGGTCTGATCCGACCGCGCCCAGATCCCCGCCCGGTTCGGCACGATAAACAGGATGCGCCCGCCCGGCCCCAGCACCCGGCTGCATTCATCCAGCAACGCCGAGGGGTATTCCGAGGTTTCCAGCCCGTGCATCAACACCAGCTTGTCGACCATGCCGGTGGGCAGCGGCCAGCGCGCGTCCTCGCACAGTACCGAGACATTGGGCATCCCCGCCGGCCAAGGCATCACCCCCTGTGGCCCCGGCATCAGACCGACCACCCGCCGCGCATCCGCCAGATAGGGTCGCAGAAGCGGCACGGCAAAGCCGAAGCCCGCCACGGTCTGGCCCTTGGCCTCGGGCCACATTTCCAGAACCCGGTTGCGAATGGCGCGTTGGGCGGCCCGGCCCAGACGGGTCCGGTAGTAGAAGGTTTTCAGGTCCTGCACATCAAGATGCATTGCACAGCTCCATCCGCAGGGCGTAGCGTCGTGGAAACATTACCGCATCACTCCAGGAACACCATGCCCCTTGAACTCGTCACCGTGCCCTGTCTTTCCGACAACTATGCCTACATCCTTCACGATGCGGACAGCGGGGCTACGGCCGTGGCGGATGTGCCCGACGCCATGGCGGTCGAGGCCGCGCTGAAAAACCTCGGGTGGACTTTGAGCCATATCCTGGTGACCCACCACCATGATGACCATATTGGCGGGGTCGACGCCCTGCGCGCCGCCACGGGTGCCAAGGTCGTCGGCAACGCCGCCGATGCCAGCCGCCTGCCCCGACTCGACATCTCGGTCAGTCCCGGCGATCGGCTGGAATTCGGCACCGATACACTTGAGATTCTGGATGTCTCCGGCCACACGATCGGGCATATCGCCTATTTCTTCGGCAACGCCCATGTTCTGCTGTCCGGCGACAGCCTGATGGCCTTGGGCTGCGGGCGCCTGTTCGAAGGCACGCCGGCGCAGATGCACGCCAGCCTGACACGCATGGCCGCCCTGCCCGATGACACGAAAATCTGTTCGGGGCATGAATATACACAAGCCAACGCCCGCTTTGCCCTGAGCGTCGATCCGGACAACGCCGCCCTGAAAGCCCGTGCCGAAAAGGTGAACCTGCTGCGAAAAGACGGTCACCCCACGGTTCCCACCACTTTGGCCGAAGAAAAAGCCACCAACCCGTTTCTGCGCACGGACGACCCGGCCATCCGCCATCTGCTGGGGATGGAATCGGCAACAAACACTGAGGTTTTTGCCGAGATACGCGCCCGCAAGGATCGCTTCTGAAGGGGCCGATTGCCCCCCGCTCACGCCCCGGAAACACGCCCCGGTGCCAAGAGGTTGAAGAAAAAACACTTGAAGACGCTGTCAGAAAACCAAAACTTAAACCTGTGAGCCCACGGTCGAAGCGGGTTTACCCTTCGACCCAATGTGAAAGGAGCACGCCACGTGCCGTCGTTTTCCAACACACTAGAGCAGGCAATTCATGCGGCACTGGCCATGGCCAACACCCGCCGTCACGAGCTGGCGACCCTGGAGCATCTGCTGCTCGCCCTGATCGACGAACCCAATGCCGCAAAGGTCATGCAGGCCTGCGGTGTGGATCTGGACGTGCTGAAAGCCACCCTTGAAACCTTCATCGACGAGGAACTGACCTCGCTCGTGACCGAGGTGGAGGGGTCCGAAGCCGTGCCCACCGCCGCGTTCCAGCGGGTGATCCAGCGCGCGGCGATCCATGTGCAGTCCTCGGGCCGCACCGAAGTGACCGGCGCCAACGTGCTGGTGGCGATCTTCGCCGAACGCGAAAGCAACGCCGCCTTCTTCCTGCAGGAACAGGACATGACCCGCTATGACGCGGTGAATTTCATCGCCCATGGCGTCGCCAAGGATCCCAGCTATGGCGAGGCGCGCCCGGTGACCGGGGCCAGCGACTATGAAGAAGAGGTTGCGCAGGCCGCGCCGGAAGCCGAAGCCAAGGATTCCGCGCTGGCCAAATACTGCGTGGACCTGAACGCGAAATCCGCCAAGGGCGATGTCGATCCGCTGATCGGCCGCGACCAGGAGGTCGAGCGTTGCATCCAGGTGCTTTGCCGCCGCCGCAAGAACAACCCGCTGCTGGTGGGCGACCCCGGTGTCGGCAAGACCGCCATCGCCGAGGGGCTGGCGCGCAAGATCGTGCAGGGCGAAACGCCTGAAGTGCTGTCCGGGGCCACCATCTATTCGCTCGACATGGGGGCGCTGCTGGCCGGCACCCGCTATCGCGGCGATTTCGAGGAACGGCTCAAGGCGGTGGTGTCGGAACTGGAAGACCACCCCGACGCGGTGCTGTTCATCGACGAGATTCACACGGTGATCGGCGCCGGGGCCACCTCGGGCGGGGCGATGGATGCCTCCAACCTGCTGAAGCCGGCGTTGCAGGGCGGCAAGCTGCGCTGCATGGGCTCCACCACCTACAAGGAATTCCGCCAGCATTTCGAAAAGGACCGCGCGTTGAGCCGCCGGTTCCAGAAAATCGACGTGTCGGAGCCTTCGGTGGAAGACACCGTGAAGATCCTCAAGGGCCTGAAACCCTATTTCGAGGAACATCACGAGATCAAATATACCAGCGATGCGATCCGCACTGCGGTGGAACTTTCGGCGCGCTACATCAACGATCGGAAACTGCCGGACAAGGCCATCGACGTGATTGACGAGGCCGGCGCGGCGCAGCATCTGGTCGCCGAAAGCCGCCGCCGCAAGACCATCGGCGCGAAAGAGATCGAGGCCGTCGTCGCCAAGATCGCCCGCATCCCGCCGAAGAACGTCTCGAAAGACGATGCCGAGGTGTTGCGCGATCTGGAAACCACGCTCAAGCGGGTGGTTTTCGGGCAGGACGAAGCCATCGTGGCGCTGTCCTCGGCGATCAAGCTGGCCCGCGCCGGTCTGCGTGAGCCCGAGAAGCCCATCGGCAACTACCTGTTTGCCGGCCCCACCGGCGTCGGCAAGACCGAAGTCGCACGGCAACTGGCCGACAGCCTGGGCGTCGAACTGCTGCGTTTCGACATGTCGGAATACATGGAGAAACACGCGGTCAGCCGTCTGATCGGTGCTCCTCCGGGGTACGTCGGCTTCGACCAGGGCGGCATGCTGACCGATGGCATCGACCAGCATCCGCATTGCGTGCTGCTGCTGGACGAGATCGAAAAGGCGCATCCGGATGTCTACAACATCCTGCTGCAGGTGATGGATCACGGCAAACTGACCGACCACAATGGCCGGCAGGTGGATTTCTCGAACGTGATCCTGATCATGACCTCGAACGCCGGGGCCGCCGAACAGGCCAAGGCCGCCATCGGTTTCGGCCGCGACCGCCGCGAGGGCGAGGATACCGCCGCCATCGAACGAACCTTCACGCCGGAATTCCGCAACCGGCTGGACGCGGTGATCAGCTTCCGTCCGCTGCCGCAGGAGGTCATCCTGCAGGTGGTCGAGAAGTTCGTGCTGCAGCTTGAAGCCCAGCTCATGGATCGCAACGTCACCATCGAGCTGTCTCCGGCGGCGACCGCTTGGCTGGCCGAGAAGGGCTATGATGACAAGATGGGCGCCCGCCCGCTAGGCCGTGTGATCCAGGAATACATCAAGAAGCCGCTGGCCGAGGAACTGCTTTTCGGCAAGCTGGCCAAGGGCGGCGTGGTCCTTGTGACCGTGGAAGACGGCGCACTGAAACTGACCAGCGAGCCACCGGAAAAGGCGCGCCTGTCCAACGACAAGCGCCCGCCGCTGCTGACCGCGGATTGATCCCGCAGCCCTTCGACACAAAAAAACCCCCGCCATCGCGCGGGGGTTTTTCATTTTGGGAGGACCTTAACGTCATGCGCCTACGACCAAAGGCGGCCGGCGTCGCCCGGCCCTAGCGCTCCGTCAGTTTCAACTCGATCCGCCGGTTGCGCGCCCGCGCCTCGGGCGTGTCGCGCGGATCGACGGGCTGGTATTCACCAAATCCGGTGGCGGCCAGACGCTGGGGCGGAAAGCCAAAGGCATCGACCATGAAGCGCACCACCGACAGGGCCCGCGCCTGGCTGAGTTCCCAGTTGTCCTGATAGCTGCCGCCCGAAATCGGGATATTGTCCGTGTGGCCATCGACCCGGATCACCCAGTTGATCTCGGGCGGGATGATTGCGGCCACGTCCTGCAGCAGCTGGGCGATCTTGGCAATTTCGCCGCGCCCCTCGGTGGACAGAACCGCCGAGCCGGAAGCAAACAGCACTTCTGACGAGAACACGAAGCGATCCCCGACGACGCGGACGCCCTCCTGATCCCCCAGCAGATCCTTCAGCAGGCCGAAGAACTCGGACCGGTAGTTCTCAAGCTCTTTCTTCTCGGCCTCGACCCGCGCCCGCTCCGCCGATTCCAGTTGCGCCGCACGCAGGGCCTCGGCCTCGGCGCGCCTGGCCTCGGACGCCGCCTGTGCCAGCGCCGCGTTCAGACGCCCGCCCAGATTCTCCAACTGGATCTGCGAGGCACTGTCACGTGCCTCGGCATCGTCCAGCAGCGCCTGCAGATTGCCCAATTGATCCTGCAAGCCGGTCAATTGCGCGTTCAGCAAGGCCAACCGCCGCTGATCCGCGGTCGAGACCTCTTCCATCTCGGTGATCTGGCCGCGTGCCTGCGCCAGCAAGCGCGCCTGACGCTCGGTTTCGCTGAGCAGTGCCTCGGCTCCGGCTTCCGCCACGGCCCGCGCGGCCAAAGCAGCGGCCAGCTTGTCGCGTAGATCGTCCTGGCTTTCTCCGGCCCGGTCCAGTTCGGCGCGCAGCGCCTCCAATGCCGCCTCGGCAGTATCCAGCGCGCCGACATTCTCCTGCCCCTGCAACAGGGCTGCGGCAAGCTGCGCCTCAAGATCGTCGCGGGCTTCCCGCGCCGCGGCCAGCAGGGTCAGGGTGTCTTCCGCTTCTTTCCGCTGCGCCTCCAGCGACAGGGTCATGGCGGTCAGTTCCGCATCCGAGTTGCGCAGCCGTTCGCGCAGCGCCTCCGCCGCCGCGACCTCGGCCAGACGGGCGGCTTCTTCTTCGCTCAGGGCGGTTTGCGTTTCGGCCAGATTTTCAGCCAGGGCAGCCCGCTGTGCTTGGGTCAGCTCCAGTTGCGCCGCCGTGTCCTCGGTCTCGCGGCGCAGATCGGCAACCAGGGCCTCCAGGGCCTCGCGTCGGGCCGCTGCCAGCCGCGCGGCCTCAACCCCGGCGTCGACCTCCTGCCGGGCGGCGGCCAGCGCCAGTTCCAGCGCGCTGCGTTGGTCATCCAGCGCGTCAACCTCGCCTTCCAGATCGCCAATGCGCTGCTGATCGGTGGCGCGATCGGCCAGCAAGACGGCCACCTGCGCCTCGTAATCGGAAATCGCGGTGCGTGCCTGCGCGATGACGTTGTTGCGCCGTTCGATTTCGGTGGACAGCGTGTCGATCAGCCGAGCCTGGAATTCCTCGTTGGTCTCGGTCTCCTGCAACTCCAATCCCAACTCGGCAAGGTCCTCCTCCAGCTCGAAACTGCGCTGCTGCTCGGTCCCCAATGCGACGGCCAGTTGATCCAGCTCTCGCGACAGCCGGTCAAGTTGGCTTTCCTGCCCGGTGATGGTTTCGGTCTGGATCGATTGCACCACCATGAAAATGGTCAGCACGAAGATCAGCACCAGCAGCAGCGCCGTCATCGCATCGACGAAGCCGGGCCAGATGTTGGCCTCGAACCGACGTCCGCTGCGGCGGCTCAGCGCCATGGATCAGCGCCCCGCCCCGTTGGGGTCGGCGGCAATCTCGATCACGCGGGTCAGCCGGGCCAGATCGCGGCGCAATTCGGTGGTGCTTTCCTGCCGCCCGGCGGTGAGTTCTTCTAGGATCTTCAGAAGCTGCACGTCGATGGACCGCAGCCGCGACCGGGTTTCAGCCTCCAGCGCGTCCTTTTCGCCAGCGGGCTTGGCGGTGACCGTGTTGATCGCCTCGATCAGGTTTTCCTGCCCCTGCGCGATGCGGTTCAGCGCCGTGGTCATATGCGCGTCTTCGGACACCCGCGTCGCCAGCTTCTCGACCGAGGCCGCGATCTCGCCTAATCGCGCATCCACCGCCGCGCGGCTCTGGTCGCTTTCGATGAAGGTGGTGTTGAGCGCGTCGAACTGCTCGGTCATCTGATCCATCAGCGTGGCCAGCATCGAGTTTTCGGCGCTCATCTCGCCTTCGCTGTCACCGGCCGAGAATCCGACACGGGTGATGGTCGAAAGCCATTCCTCAAGCTCGCGGTAGAAGCGGTTCTGCCCGTGGCCCGCGAACAGCTCCAGCAGGCCCACCACCAGCGAGCCTGCAAGCCCCAGCAACGACGAGGCAAAGGCCGTGCCCATGCCGCCCAACTGCTGTTCCAGACCGCCGATCAGCCGCCCGAACACCTCGGTCGAGCTTTCGGTTTCCGACGGCGCCAGCGAGCGGATGGTGTCCACCACCGCCGGGATGGTCGTGGCCAGACCATAGAACGTGCCCAGAAGGCCCAGGAAAATCAGAAGGTTGACGATATAGCGCGTGATGTCGCGCGCCTCGTCCAGCCGGGTGGCCACGGAATCGAGGATCGAACGCGCCGAGGACGCCCCAATCTGCATCCGCGCCCCGCGCGTCCGCAACAAGGCCGCCAGCGGCGCCAGCATGCGCGGCGGGCGCTGGATGTCGAAACCGGGACGGTCGCGGGCAAAATCCTGAATCCAGTTTGCCGCCGAGAACAATTGCGCCACCTGCCAGAAGCAGGCGGCAACGCCGACCACGAAGACCACGCCGATGGTGCCGTTCAGCCACGGGTTGGCGGCAAAGACCGGCGACACCCGTGGATAGGCCACGTAAACGCCGATGCCGAAGGCCGCCATCACGATCACCATCGACAGAATCTGGCGCACCGGCTGGGAAAACTGCGCCCTGACCTCCCGCGTTGTGATCGCCATATGCCCGCCTCTTTCCTTGGTGTTGTGCAGCATAGGAAGCCGCCGTCTGGCTGCCAACCGGTTTTAAGTGCCCGTGGTTGCGCGCAATTCCGCCACGCGCGCCTCAAGCCAGTCCAGTTCGGGGTCGCGCAGGCCCAATTCACGCAGATGGCTGGCGGTGTTGGTCAGATACTCGTGATTGGGACCGCGCCCGCCGACGGCCCGGGCGATGACCTGCGCCTGTTCCTCAAGCGGCAGCGCACCGCAATACTGCACGTGGTCGGGGTCGATCACATAGGTCACGGCTTTTGCCACACGCCCGTCGCGCAGGCGGATCTCAAGGTACTTTTCCAGATAGGCCGACGAGATCAATTCCCGCGCGCGCAATTCGTCCAGGGTTTGCTCGGCATGATCGGGGTCCACGCGAAAGGCCACCCCGGCGCAGGTGGCCGCAGTCCCCTCATCCAGCGCCAGCACCAGCCCCGGTGCCGCCTCGGTGCCGCGATGATGGATCGACCGCATACAGAACGACCTGTGATAGCCGCTCAGATCCGCCAGCACCCGCTCGGCCACCGGAAAGCCGGGGTTCCACACCAGCGAGCCATAGCCGAAGACCCAGAACGGCGTCGGGGGTTCGGCAAGCAGGATGGCGGCGGTGTTGATCATGGTCTGGCCCTTCTGGTTCGCGTCGTTGTAAACACACAAGCAACTGTGCGGAAAAGGGCTGCCAATGCGAATTCTGTTGATCGTGGTTATTTTGGCAGCCGCCGGCTGGGCGGGATACTGGGTCTTGGGCAGCCGATCCGTGGAACGGGGGTTGCAGGGCTGGTTTGCCGCGCGCGAGGCGGAAGGCTGGTCGGTGCATGTGGATGCCATCGACACCATCGGCTTTCCCAGCCGCTTCGACACCACCCTGACAGCACTGGACCTTGCCGATCCGGAAACCGGCGTGGCCTGGTCGGCGCCGTTCTTCCAGATCCTCGCGCTCAGCTACAAGCCGCACCACGTCATCGCCGTCTGGCCAGACCAACAACGGCTGGCAACGCCGAACCAGAAGATCGACATCACCAGCGAGACCCTGCGCGGATCCGTGGTGTTCGAACCGGGGCCGTCGCTGGCGCTGGAGCGCAGCACGGTGGAGTTCTCGCGCATCGGGCTGGCCTCGACCGCGGACTGGCGCGCGGCGCTGGATGGCGGGCAACTGGCGCTGCGGCGCACGCCGCTGGCCGAAAACTCCTATGATCTGTCGTTCGAGGCCCGCGACCTGACCCTGCCCTCCCGCCTGACCGAGATGCTGGCCCGCACCGGGCTGGGCAGCGAAACGGCGCAAGGGGTGCGGCTGGAGGCCAGCGTCGTCTTCGACCGCCCCTGGGACCGCTTCGCCATCGAGGATCGCCGCCCGCAGCCGACCCGGATCGACCTCACGCTGGCCAGCGCCACATGGGGCGAGCTGGATCTGAAACTGGCCGGAGAGCTGGAGGTCGACGCGCGTGGCCTGCCCACCGGCGAGATCACGGTGAAGGCCACAAACTGGCGCGAGATGCTGGATCTGGCAGAGCATTCCGGCCTGCTAGCGCCGCAGATCCGCCCGCTGATGGAGCGCGGATTGCAAACCTTGGCGGGGCTTACGGGCAACAAGAAAACGCTGGATCTGCCGCTGACCTTCCGCGACGGACAGGTCGTGCTGGGCGGGTTCCTGCCCGTGGGTCCGGCCCCGGTGCTGCGCCTGCGCTAGGTTACTTGCAGTAGGGTCCGCTGCGGTAGCGCGCGGTGTCCAGATGAAAATGATCGCGGTGATGGCGGTTGGCGCGCGGCCCCAACACGGTGCCGAACGGACCGCAGGCGGCCTTGTGCGCGGCTTTCATGGCCGGACCGTGGGTCTTGCTGGGCCATCCCGACAGCACCGGTATCCGCGTGCCATCGGCCAGGGTAAAGCCGCCGATGTCCACGGCGCGGCCCTTGCCATGTTCGGACACCTTGGCGCCCTTCTTGTTGTTGCGCGTGCGGCAGGCGTAATGACCGATGACCTGAACCTCGGCCAGGCCGCCCCCGGTGTCGCCGATCAGCGGCTTCACCGCCTGATCGACCCAGGCCGCCAGCGCCCGCGCCGTGGGGCAGTCGATCCGGGCCGGTTGCGACAGGCGCACGCCGTAGACCGCCGTGATCTCGACCCCGTCCTTCAGGCCGCAGCCCTTGCGGGTGCCCTTGATCGGCGCGATGGGCTTGCCCTGGATCCCTTTCACGCCGCACAGCTTCGGGCCCTTGCCAAACAGTTTCGTCAGGCCATTTGGCGTGGTCACCCCGATGGCCTGCACCAGCACATCGCCAACCGGTGCCTTGGGACGCGGCTCTGGCGCCGGGCTGTTGCGCGGCGCATTGGCCAACGCCCCCTGGGTCGCGAGCAGGAGCAGCAGCCCCGCCAGTCCCGCGACCCGGCGGCTCATTTGGTGCCCCCGCGGCCGAAATCCGGGGCCGCGGTGTCCTGACCGGCCTCGATAATGCCGCGCCGGATGGCGCGCGTGCGGGAAAAATAGTCGAACAATTCATCCCCCTCGCCAGTGCGGATGGCGCGTTGCAGGGCGAACAGCTCTTCGGTGAAGCGGCCGAGGATTTCCAGCGTGGCATCCTTGTTGTTCAGGAACACGTCGCGCCACATGGTCGGGTCCGAGGCCGCGATGCGGGTGAAGTCCCGAAAACCGGCCGCCGAGTATTTCACCACCTCGCTGTCGGTCACCCGGCGCAGATCGTCGGCCACGCCGACCATCGTATAGGCGATCAGGTGCGGCACATGGCTGGTGACGGCCAGCACCAGGTCATGGTGGTCAGCGTCCATTTCCTCGACGTTGGCACCTATGCCTTCCCACAGCGCCCGCAGCCGGGCGGTGGCGGCGGGATCGGTGCCCTCGACCGGCACCAGCAGGCACCAGCGGTTGTCGTAAAGCTCGGCAAAGCCGGATCGTGGCCCCGAATGCTCGGTCCCGGCGAGCGGATGCGCGGGGATGAAATGCACGCCCTCGGGGATGTGCGGGGCCACCGCATCAATGACCGCGCGCTTGACCGAGCCGACGTCCGATACCGTGGCGCCGGGTTTCAGGTGCGGCGCAATCTCGGCCGCCACCGCGCCCATCGCCCCCACCGGCACGCAGAGCACCACCAGATCGGCATCCTTGACGGCCTCGGCGGCGGTGTCGGTGACGCGGTCGCACAATCCGTCCAGACGCGCGATCTGCCGGGTTTCGGGCGAGCGGGCGGTGCCCACGATCTCGCCCGCCAGACCGCGCCGCCGCATGGCATGCACCATCGACGAGGCGATCAGCCCCAGCCCGATCAGGGCAACGCGGTTGTAGATGACGCTCATGCCGAGCCGTCCTTGAAGGCCGCAACCGCAGCAACCACGCGCTGGCAGGCGGCCTCGTCCCCGATGGTGATGCGCAGGCATTCGGGCAGGCCATAGCCCGCCACCCCGCGCACGATCAGCCCGGCGGCTTGCAGCGCGGCGTTGCAGGCCTGCGCCTCCTCGGCATCGGCGAACCGCGCCAGGATGAAATTGCCGAATGACGGGTCCGACGGCACCCCCAGCTTGGCCAGCTCCGCCGCCAGCCAGGCCCGCAGGCGGGTGTTTTCCGACAGGCTGAACGCGGTGTGGTCGTCGTCGTCCAGCGCCGCCACGGCTGCCTTGATCTGCACCTGCGAGACGTTGAACGGCCCGCGCACCCGGTTGAGCGCATCGATGACATGTTCCGGCCCGTAGCCCCAGCCGACGCGCAGCCCGCCCAGCCCGTAAAGCTTGGAAAAGGTGCGGGTCATCACCACGTTGTCGAACTGGTCCGCCAGCGCGGCGCCACCATCGAACCCATCGACAAATTCGGCATAGGCCCCGTCGATCACCAGCAGCACATGGCCCGGCAGGTTTTCGGCCAGCGGCCGCAGCCCTTGCCCGCCGACCATGGTGCCGGTGGGGTTGTTGGGGTCGGCCACGAACAGGATGCGGGTGCGATCGGTCACCGCCGCCAGCAGCGCGTCCACATCGGTGGTGCGGTTGCGCTCGGGCGCGGCGACCGGCGTGGCGCCCGCGGCCAGCGCCGAGATCTTGTACATGGCAAAGCCGTGTTCGGAATACAGAACCTCGTCGCCCGGCCCGGCGTAAGTCTGGCACAGGAACGAGATGATCTCGTCGCTGCCGGCCCCGCAGATGATGCGATCCGCCTCAAGCCCGAACTTGTCGGCAATCGCCCGGCGCAATTCGATGTGATCCCCCGGCGGATAGCGGTGCGCGGTCACGCAGGCCTCCTGCGCGGCTTTCACCGCGGCCGGGGACGGGCCGAAGGGATTCTCGTTGGACGAGAGTTTCACCACATCGGCCACCCCTTCCACCGTGTCGGCACCGCCCTTGTAGGGGGCGATTTCCAGAATGCCGGGCTGGGGGACGATCTGCTGGGTCATGGCGCTCTCCGTTTGCGCTGTTCTAACCACGGCTGCGGGCCAAGGCCAGCCGCCAAAATGACAGGGGCACGAGCCCCCGAAAAACGAAAAAGGCCGCCCCGGTTTCCCGGCGCGGCCTGTCGAATGGATACGGTCGGAACTTAGTTCTGAGCGTAGTATTCGATAACCAGGTTCGGTTCCATGTGGACCGGGTACGGCACGTCACCCAGACCGGGGGTGCGCACGAAGGTGGCGGTCATCTTCGAATGATCGGCTTCGACATAGTCAGGCACGTCACGTTCGGCCAGTTGAACGGCTTCCAGCACGACGGCCAGTTGCTTGGACTTCTGGCGCACCTCGACCACATCGCCTTCCTTGACGCGGTAGGACGGGATGTTGACGCGCTTGCCGTTCACGGTGACATGGCCGTGGTTCACGAACTGGCGGGCCGCGAAAACGGTCGGCACGAACTTGGCGCGGTAGACGACGGCGTCCAGACGGCGCTCCAGCAGACCGATTAGGTTTTCACCGGTGTCGCCCTTCACACGCTCGGCTTCGGCGTAGATGCGGCGGAATTGCTTTTCGGTCATGTCGCCGTAGTAGCCCTTGAGCTTCTGCTTGGCGCGCAGCTGCAGACCGAAGTCCGACATCTTGCCCTTGCGGCGCTGACCGTGCTGGCCCGGCCCGTATTCGCGGCGGTTCACCGGCGACTTGGGACGGCCCCAGATGTTTTCGCCCATGCGGCGGTCGATCTTGTACTTGGCAGACGTGCGTTTGGTCACGGCTGATCTCCTTCTTTGGGCCCTTGCGGGCGTGAAGGGCGTTGTCCTATGCCTTGCGGCCGACAGGCATCCCCTTGCGGGGGCCACCAACACCAATTGTTCCGCAGCAAGCGGAGAGCGCCGTTTAGGGCGGCTCGACCAGGGAGTCAAGCCGCACCCCGCGCGAAACTCAGAAGGTCGACCGCAGCACGGTGATCTCGACCCGGCTGTTGCGCAGATCCATGCGGTTGTCCAGCACCGGCTGGCTGTCGCCATAGCCGGTGACCCGCTGGATGCGCGCCGGATCCAGCCCCGCCCGTTCGATCAGCTTGCGCGCCGCCAGCGCCCGGTTGGTCGATCGATCCCAGACCGGGTTGTCGGCCAGCACCACGGGGCGCGCGGCCAGATGCGCGGCCACCGAGACATCGTTGGTCACCAACTGCATCAACGCCGTGATCTGACGAAGCAAGGCCTTGAGTTGCGGGGTCGGCGTATCGTCCTCGTCAAACAGGCGCGAGTCGGGCAGTTCCCAGACCTCGATCACCAGCCCCACGTCGGACAGCCGGGTCACCACGTGGCGTTGTTCCAGCAGCCGGGCCATGCTTTCGCCACCGCGCAGCTTGAGCGTTTCCAGCAGTTCCTCGGACTCGGGCGGCACCACATTGGTCTGATCCTGCACGCGGGTTGCCTGCGTGCCCAGCCCGGTTTCGCCCTTGGCCTGACGCTGATCGGTGGGATGCAGGTTGGCCGCACCATTGCCGTTCTGGGCAAGTTCCTCGGTCGAGAACACGCTGTCGCCGTAGAACGAGCCATCGCCGCCCCCCGAGACCCGGTTGATCGGAATGGTCGGCGAAAAGTAGTCCGCCAGACCCTTGCGCTGTTTCTCGGTCGTGGCATTCAGCAGCCACATCAGCAGGAAAAAGGCCATCATCGCGGTCACGAAATCCGCATAGGCCACTTTCCACGCGCCGCCGTGGTGGCCGCCCTCTACCACCACCTTCTTGCGCTTGATTACAATCGGGGCCAGAGACTCATCTGACATCACACACCTCACATTCACCCGACGAAAGGGATAGCATCCCGGGGGTGAAGGCAGGCTTAATCGCGACGGGAGGCACACGGGGCACATGCACCAGCAGTATTTCTTCGGCTACGGATCGCTGGTGAACCAGCGCACGCACAGCTATCCCGAAGCCCGGCCGGCGCGGCTGAAAGGCTGGCGGCGGTTGTGGTGCCATACCGAGGCTTCGGACCACGTGTTCCTGTCGGCGCATCCGGTGACCGGCGGCACCATTGACGGGCTGATCGCGCAGGTGCCGGGACAGGACTGGCGGGCGCTCGATCACCGCGAAACAGGGTACCAGCGGGAACCGGTGACCGATCTCGTGGATCACGACCATCCCGCGCAGCCGCAGGTGCAGGTCTACGCCATCCCCCGCGACCGGCATCTGTCCGAGACCGGCGGGCATATCCTGCTGAGCTATCTCGACGTGGTGGTGCAGGGTTTCCTGAAAACCTATGGCACTGTCGGCGTGGCCGGGTTCTTCGACAGCACCGACGGCTGGGACCGCGTGGTTCTGGATGATCGCGCAACCCCCCGCTATCCGCGTCACCAGCAGTTGACGTCGTCGGAAACCGCGTTGGTCAACGGGCATCTGGATCGGCTGCCGGTGCGGATCCAGCGGGCAGGGTAGCGTCGGGACGCGACGGGGCGTGCCCTAGCGCCGCCCGTAAAACAGCTGGATCAGGCGGCGTTGCTGGCGGAACCCGGTGTCATCCTTGGGCGGTGTGCCGGGGCGGTGCGAGATCAGCCGCAAGGCCAGCCAGATCGACAGACCGGCGAAAAACACGCCCCCTACCGCCTGCCCGATCAGCACACCCGGTGCGCCTGCAATCGCCGCCCCGGCGATCACGAAAGGAATGGTGCCCAGCGTGTGACGACCCCAGTTCATCGCCGTGGACAGGAACGGCCGCCCGGTGTTGTTGAAGGCGGCATTCGACACGAACAGCGCCCCGTTGAAGAAGAACGCCAGCGCCAGCGGGCCGCAGAACAGATAGATCAGGGCGCGGCTTTGGCCCTCGGCCCGGAACAGATCGGCGATGGGCGCCCGCAGGACGAACAGCAGGGCGGTCATCCCCAGCACGAAAAGTGCCGTGAACAGCAACCCGTCCAGATAGGCCCGGCGCACGCGGGCCGGGTTGCCCGCGCCGAAGTTCTGCCCGATCACCGGGCCGACCGCGCCGGACAGGGCAAAGATGACGCCGAAGGCCACCGGGATCAGGCGGCTGACCACGGCCAGACCCGCCACCGCGTCTTCACCGAACTGCGCCATGGAGCGAGTGACATAGGCCTGCCCCACGGGGGTGGCCAGCTGGGTCAGGATCGCGGGCAGCGCGATGGCCAGGATGGCGCGAAAATCCTGACGCAGCCCCGCAGCACCGGGCCAGGCAAGCCCGCCGTGGTGCCGGAAGATCGGGCGCAGGGCAAAGTAGGCCATCGCGGCGCGGGCGGCGACGCTGGCCAGCGCGGCCCCGGTCAGATCCAGGCCAAGCCCGAAGATCAGCAGCGGATCCAGTGCCGCGTTGACCGCGCCGCCGATCACCGTGGCCTGCATCGACCGGCGGGCATCGCCATGGGCGCGCAGGATGGCGCCGCCGACCATGCCGATCAGCAGCAGCGGCAGGCTGGGAATGATGATGCGCAGATAGCCGACCGCCAGATCCTGCGTGGCGCCGCTGGCCCCCACCAGCCGCACCAGTGCGGGCAGGTTGACCCAGACCACGGCGGCGAACAGCGCCCCGAACAGCACGCCGTAGACCAGCGTTGTGGCGGCTTTCTGGCGGGCGGCCTCGATCGCGCCGGCACCCAGGGCACGGGCCACCAGCGCCCCGGCGGCAATCGCCATGCCGATGCCGAAAGAGGATGTGAAGAACAACAGTGCCCCGGCGTAGCCGATGGCAGCAGCTAGTTCATCGCGCCCCAGCATCGAGATGAAGATCATGTCGACGAAATCGACGATGAACACCGCCATCAGCCCGACCGAGGCGGTCAGCGACATCACCGAGATGTGCCGGAACAGGTTGCCTGACAGGAATTTGGCTCTCTGGTTCACATGCGCTCTCCATACCGCCTGCGCGCCCCGTGTCCCCACGGATTGCGGCTTTCCCTTCCGGTGGTGTGTCGCGAAACCGGGACGGCGCTGCCGCCCCGGTCCCCACCGGATCTATTGCTTCGGCAGCGCCCGCATCAGCGGCAGGAAATCGGCCATCTCGGGCCCACGGGCGCGCCCCGTCAGCGCCTTGCGCAGCGGCATGAACAGCCCCTTGCCCTTGCGCCCGGTCTCGGCCTTCACGGCGTCGGTCCAGCTTTTCCAGGTGGTGGCGTCAAAGGGCAACGGCGGCAGCAGGGCCATGGCCTGTGCCACGAATTCCGCGTCTTCCTCGGCCACATCCGGCGTCGCGCCTTCGGACAGGATCTGCCACCAACCGGCCAGATCGGCGCGGGTTGTAATGTTGTCGCGGATCACCTCCCAGAATTGCGGCGCCAGATCGTCGGGCACGCCCGCGGCAGCCACATCGGCGGCGGCGGCCTCAAGGGGCAGCGCCCCCAGATAGCGGGCGGTCAGCGGGAACAGGTCGTCGACGTCGAACTTGGTGGGCGCCGCGCCGAAATGGGTGATGTCGAACCCTTCGATCAGCTCGTCCAGCGAGGTGCGAAGCTCTACCGGGTCCGACGAGCCCAGCCGCGCCATCAGCGACAGCAGCGCCATCGGCTCCACCCCCTGCTCGCGCAGGTCGCGCAGGGCCAGCGTGCCCAGACGTTTCGACAGCGCCTCGCCCTGCGGGCCGGTCAACAGCGAGTGGTGGGCAAAGCTGGGCACGGCGCCGCCAAGCGCCTCGATGATCTGGATCTGGGTGGCGGTGTTGGTCACATGGTCCGAACCGCGCACCACATGGGTCACGCCCATCTCGGTGTCATCCACCACCGAGGCCAGCGTATACAGCACCTGCCCGTCACCCCGGATCAGCACCGGGTCCGAGACCGAAGCCGCGTCGATCGACAGGTCGCCGAGGATCTGGTCATCCCACGCGATCCGGGTCTGGTTCAGCAAGAACCGCCAATGGCCGCCACGCTCCGCACGCAGTGCCTGTTTCTCGGCTTCCGACAGGTTCAGCGACGAGCGGTCATAGACCGGCGGCTTGCCCATGTTCAGCTGCTTCTTGCGCTTGAGGTCCAGTTCGGTGGGCGTCTCGAAGCACTCATAGAACCGCCCCATCTCGCGCAGCTTGTCGGCGGCCTCGGCATAGCGGTCCAGACGCTGCGACTGGCGTTCCACCCGGTCCCACGTCAGGCCCAGCCATTCCAGGTCTTCCTTGATGGCATCGACATAGGCTTCCTTCGACCGCTCGGGATCGGTGTCGTCGATGCGCAGGATGAAGGTGCCGCCAGCCTTGCGGGCGATCATGTAGTTGAACAGCGCGGTGCGCAGGTTGCCAACGTGGATATAGCCCGTGGGCGAGGGCGCGAAACGGGTGGTGGTCATGTGAATCTCCTGTCGGCGTTTCGTGTTCCACACCGCAGGGATTTTGTCGAGAGGCGGCGCCTCAGGTCGGCTGGATTGGCCAGCGTGTCGCCATATCCTCCAGCCCGGCGCGGATCAGGCGGCGCAGGGCATCCTCGTTCACGCCGCTCAACCGGCCCAGGTACAGGCAGGACTTGCCCAACTTGTGACGGCCCAGATCGTTCAGGATATGGGCGAACTCGCCATAGCCCGGCATGATATAGACCACCATGTTGGCCTTGCGCGGGGCAAACCCCGTGGCCAACGTCTGACCGCTGTGGCCGGTGGCATAGGTGTAGTCATAGCGCCCGTAGCCGATGATCGACGTTCCCCAGAGCACAGGTTCGAACCCGGTTTCCTCGCGAAAGATCCGGTCCAGCAGGATGGCATCCTCGCGTCGGCCCGCAGGTTCCACCTGCGCCAGATAGCTGGCCACATCGGCGTCGCTGGGCTGTGTCATGTTGGTTCCCATACGGCCAATTATATCACGGGATTGCCAATGGGCCGAGGGGTTTCCCCCCGGCCCGCCAGCGGTCATACCTTGGCCCATGACGCAGGATTGGACAGGGGCCATCGCGCCCAGCCTTGAGCAGTTCGAAACCATGGGCCGGGCGGCGCTGGAGGCCCTGCCCGCCGCCTATCGCGCAGCCGCCCGCGACGTGCTGCTGCGGGTCGAGGATTTCGCCGATGACGCCATGCTGGACGGGCTTGGCCTGCAAGACCCGTTCGAACTGACGGGCCTTTATGATGGCGTGCCCATGACCGAGAAATCGGTCAGCGATCAGCCCTATGGCCCGGACATGATCTGGCTGTTCCGGCGTCCGATCCTGGACGAATGGGTCACACGCGGCGACGTGGCGCTGGATCATCTGGTGGCGCATGTGGTGGTGCACGAACTGGCCCACCATCTGGGCTGGTCGGATGCGGACATTGCCCGCGTCGATCGCTGGTGCGAGTAACACGTCTCACGAGAGAGTGATCACGCTCGAAAGCAAATCCGGGGCATCTAGGTTATCGTGAGTGCTCATTCAACAGGGAGATTGATATGACCCGCTTCACCCGTCGCCAGGCCCTTTCCGCCGCCGCCGCCGTACCCCTCGCCGCCGGATTGGCGCGTCCGGCACTTGCTGCCGCTGACAAGCAGGGCGCGGCAACCCCTTCGTTCAACCGTGTCACGCTGGGAGATTTCGAAGTCACCACCATCGCCGCCGGGGCCGCGGTGCGCGAAGACCCGCAGAGCATCTTCGGCATGAATGTCGATGCCGAAGCCTTTCAGGAGGTCTCGGACCAGAACTTTCTGCCCACTGACAAGCTGGTCATTCCCTTCACCCCGACGGTGGTGAACACCGGCGCCGAGTTGATCCTGTTCGACACCGGCCTGAACCCCGAAGGCACCACCGGGCTGCTGGAACAGGCCGGGATCTCGGCGGACCAGGTGGACACCGTGGTGTTGACCCATATGCACGGCGATCACATCGGCGGCCTGTCCACCGACGGGGCGCCCACCTTCGCCAACGCCAAGATCATCACCGGCGCGGCCGAGCACAATTACTGGGCCGGGGCGGACAATGACAACTTCAAGGGCAAGGTCGCGCCGCTGAACGATCGGATATCGTTCCTCGACGATGGCGGCAGCGTCGCCTCGGGCATCACCGCAATGTCGGCCTTCGGTCATACGCCGGGACACATGACCTACATGATCGAAAGCGGCGGCAAGCAGATGGTGATCTTTGCAGACACCGCCAACCACTATGTCTGGTCGCTGGGCTATCCCGACTGGGAAGTGCGGTTCGACATGGACAAGGCCGCCGCCGCTGCGACCCGGCGCAAGGTGCTGTCGATGCTGGCCACCGACAAGATCCCTTTCATCGGCTATCACATGCCCTTCCCCGGCATGGGCTACGTGGAAACCCGTGGCGACGGCTTCCGCTATGTGCCGGTCAGCTACCAGATGATGCTGTAACCCCCACGCGGCGCGGCGGGAACACACCCGCCGCGTTGCCGCATCGCGGGGCTGTCCAAGCCGCGGGCGATTCACTAGGCTGCGCGCGTCCCGGTTGGATTGGTATTCATGTCTCAAGTTCTGCGCGGCACCTTCATTGGTCTTTGCCTGCCTTTCGCCATCCCGCTGCCGATTCTGGCGGTGCTGTTTCAATTCATGCCGAATGGCGATCCGCTGGGCAGCTTTGCCCGCATTCTTGAACATATGGCGCCGCAGATTCTGGCGATCTGCCTTGTCCCTGCCCTGTTGCTGTGGCTCTTGCGGGCCCGCCTCCTCAGCCTGCTCAGCCTGGTGCTGATCCTTGGCGGCAGTGGCCTGATCGCGGCGCAGCATATCCAGGCCTCGACACCGCTGCGGGCCGATCTTGAGCCGGATTTCTCGGTTGTCTGGTTCAACGCCCTGTTCGACAACCCGGTCCCGCCCGAAGCCATCGCCGACGAATTGCGCGCCACCCTGCCCGATGTGGCCGTGCTGGCCGAAGCCACGCAACTGGAAGACATGATTGCCGACCTGTCGGATGTCTTCCCCTACCGCCTGGGCTGTCTGGAGGTTTGCGAGGTGGTGATCCTGTCGCGCCACCCTTTCCTTGTGCGCGCGGTCCGCAATCCCGGCCCGGTGTGGCGCGAAAGGATGCTGGTTGTCGATGTCATGCCGCCCGGTCAGGACAGGACCGTCAAGGTCGTGGCACTGCACATGGTCAAGCCGTGGTATTTCGGGATTACCGAGTTGGAGACCCAATTGGTCACCGCCCGCCTGCGCCGCTACACCGGGCCGACCGTGGTCGTGGGCGACTTCAACGCCGCACCATGGAGCGACCGGATGCGCTTCATCCGCAAGCGCAGCGGGCTGGAAGGCATCCGCTGGCCAATGGCGACCTGGCCTGCGGCCGCCGGCCGGGCCGGGGTGCCCATCGATCATGTGCTGGTCAAGAATGGCCCGCAGGTGGTGGCGGTGACGCCCTGGGGCCAAGAATTGGGGTCGGACCACCGCGGGCTGCTAGTGGACATCGCCCTGCCATGACACGGCCTGTCGCTCCTATGCGAAAGGATAGGCCCCCTGCCCGGCTGCCACCGGCCTTATACCAAAGCAAACGGGCGTGAGGGCGGTCGGGTTCCTATATGTCTGGTGTATCGCCAAGGCCAGTTCCCAGCCGGATACCACAGTTTGCGCCGGTCTTCTGATCCCTCTCTCTTCCTCCCCCGGCGCGCAATCGAAAGACCCCCGTTCCCTCCCGGGGGTCTTTCCAATTCTGTCAGGCCCATTTGGCCAGTGGCGGCAGGCTCATCAACACGGCGTTGGCGTCATGGCCGGTGGCCAGCCCGAACTTGGTGCCCCGGTCGTAGACCAGGTTGTATTCCGCATAGAGCCCGCGATGGACCAACTGTGCGTCCTTGTCGGCCTCGGACCAGTCGGTATTCAGGCGGCTGCGGGTCACCGGCAGGAAAGCTGGCAGGAAGGCCCGACCCACGTCGCGGGTGAAGGCAAAATCCGCCTCCCAGTCGCCGGTGTTCAGATCGTCGAAGAAAATGCCACCTACCCCGCGCGCCCGGCCCCGGTGCGGAACGAAGAAATACTCGTCCGCCCAGGCCTTGAAACGCGGGTAATACTCCGGGTCATGCGGGGCGCAGGCGCCTTCCAGAACCTTGTGAAAGGCTGCCGTGTCTTCGCTGTATTCGATGCAGGGGTTCAGATCGGCACCGCCGCCGAACCACCAGGCGTTTGGCGTCCAGAACATGCGGGTGTTCATGTGCACCGCCGGGGCATGCGGGTTCTGCATATGCGCCACGAGGCTGATCCCCGAGGCCCAGAACCGCGGATCGGCCTCGATCCCCGGCACGCCGCGCGCCGCCATCGACGCCTGCGCCTGCTGGCCCAGGGTGCCATAGACGGTCGAGACATTGACCCCGACCTTTTCGAACACCCGCCCGCCGCGCATCACCGACATCAGACCGCCGCCGGCATCGGCGCCATTGTCCGCGGCGCGGGTGGTGGTCGTGACCTCGAATCGCCCGGATGGCAGGTGCGCCGTCGGCCCGTGCAGCGAACTGTCCTCCAGCCCTTCGAAAGCGGTGACGATCTGGTCACGCAGTTCTCGGAACCAGGCGCTGGCGCGGGCCTTTCGCGCGTCGAAACTGTCGGTCATGGCGGTCTCCTTCTGTCGATTACCGCCCTAGCAAGTCCCGGCCCGGTTCACCATTCCCTCGAACGCGTGAATTGCCATCTGTCGCATGGGGCTGCTATCCAGAAACAGATGAGGCGCCCATGCGATTTGTGATATTTCCGGTTCTCTTGCTTCTGGCGGCCTGTGGCACGCCCGAGCAGCGCTGCGTGCGCCAGTATACCGGCGAGGTCGCCACCGTGGAGCGGCTGATCGAGGAAACCGAGCTGAACCTGACGCGCGGCTATACCTACGTGCTGGAGCCTTCGCCGTTCAATTTCTATTGGGGGGGCTGCACCGGGGGCTGGGATGGCTTCAACTTCTGTGGTTACAGCCAGCCACAATACCGCAGGAAGGCCGTGGCCATAGACCCGGCGTCCGAGAACCGGAAGCTGCAGGATCTGCAACAGAAGCTGACACAACTGAAATCACAGGCCCGACCGGTGCTGGAAGCCTGCGGTGTGACCGTCGTCGACTGAACTCAGTGCGCGGGTGCTGTCACCGGATCAACCAGCGTGCGGCCGCCGTCCACGGTCAGGATCTGCCCGGTCATGAAGCCCGAGCCTTCGCTGGCAAGGAATTGCACGGTCTCGGCCACTTCCGACGGGTTGGCGATGCGGGACAATGGCGTGTGATCCACGATCTGGCTGCGGTAGTCGACATTGTCACGCAGCGAGTGCTTCAGGCTGGACGACATGACCGACCCGAAGGCCACCGAATTCACCCGGATCCGGTGCGGCGCCAGCGCCACCGCGTGCGAGCGCGTCAGCTGATCCAGCGCCGCCGTCGACACCGAGAACGCCAGAAGCTGCGGATGCGTCCGCCGCGCCGCGATCGACGACAGGTTGATGATCGATCCCACGGGCCGGTCATCATCGATGCCTTCGTTCGCCTCGGCCTGGGCGATCATCCGCTTGGCGGCGATCTGTGTCAGGCGCAGGCTGGTCATCAGGTTCTGCTGCAACTGCTGCTCGACCACGTCGTCCAGATCCAGAATGTCGGCATCGGTGGCATGCACCTGCCGCGAGGCATTCACCAGGATATCGAGCCGGTCGAAATGATCCAGCGTCGCCGACATCAGGTTGTTCAGCGTCAGCCTTTCGCGCAGATCCCCGGCAAAGTAGGCGATCTTTTCATTGTCCGCCTCGTCGGACAATTCTTCCTTCAGGCGGGCTTCGTCTATGTCTGCGAACATCACGTTGGCCCCGGCGCGGGACAGGTGGCGCGCGATGGCAAAGCCGATGCCATGGGCGGCACCGGTGACGATGGCGGTCTTGCCTTCGACGGAAAAACTCATGATCGGCCTTTCTTGCCAGTCCGCCGCGGTTTTTCGGCGCGCAGCAGCTTGAAGGAACGGGTTCCGTCCAACACATGCACCGCGGAAAACCGCAGATCCAGTTCCGCTTCATAAGGCAAATGCCGGTTCGCAACCAGCCACAGCTTGCCGTGGGGCGCGAGGGCGCGGGCAGCCGCCGCGATGAACGCCCGGCCCAGTCCCGGATCGCCGCTGCGTCCGGTGTGGAACGGCGGGTTCATCACCACGGCATCCAGCGGTGCCTCGGGCTGCCAAGCGGTGGCATCAGCCCAATGGAACGAGGCACGCGGGTCGGTGATGTTCTGACGGGCCGCGCTGAGTGCGATATGGTCGGCCTCGACCAGATCCAGATGGGTGACCCCGTCGTTCTGCAGGATCTGGCGGGCCAGATAGCCCCATCCCGCCCCAAGATCAGCCACGCGTCCCTTCAGAACCGGCAGCGCCTGCGCCAACAACTCCGAGGCCGGATCGATGCCATCTGCCGAAAATACCCCCGGCCCGGTCACGAAGTCCCCCGCCCGCAGATCCGGGGCGCGCCAGTCGTCAAAGCGGTCGGCACCAACCTGCCCCCAGAACAGGCGGCCATGCGCCTTGGTGAAACTGTCGGCGCTGTCCAGGCGTGCCCGGCAGGCCTTGAACAGCGAATCCACCCCGTCGGTCTTGGCGCCGTCCACCAGCAGCCATCCGCCGGTGGGCAGGCTGGCCGCGGCCTCGGCGATCCACATCTGGGCGCGGGCGCGGGCGCGCGGCAGGGTGACGATGGCCAGATCCGCTGTATGGCCCATGGACAGCACCGGATGCACGGCAATCCCAGCCTCGGCCAGATGGCCCGCCACGGGTTGCAGGGGTTGAATTGCGGTCACAGTCCCAAACGCCAGATCCTGCGCCGACTCGGGCGTGGGCATCCCGAACCAGACCACGCGCGTGGTGTCGGCCCATTCGGGCAGCAGACCCTGCGTCAGGGCCAGCGAGAGGCGGGTGTCAGACATGGGGACCCGGCGCGCCGGTCATTCCCGTTCCATAGTGCATTGCAGCGGATGCTGGTGACGGCGCGCGAAATCCATGACCTGCCCGACCTTGGTCTCGGCAATCTCGAAGGAGAACACGCCGACCACGGCCAAACCCTTCTTGTGAACGGTCAGCATCAGTTCGAAGGCCTGACTGTGAGTCATGCCGAAAAACCGCTCAAGCACATGGACGACAAACTCCATCGGGGTGTAGTCGTCGTTCAGGATCAGCACCTTGTACAGCGGCGGCCGTTTCGTCCGGTTCCGGGTCTGGGTGATGATCCCGGTGTCCCCGTCGGTCCCGTCGTCGTCATTGGCTGAAAGGATCAACGGATAATCTTGCAATTCGAGACTCCAGCGGTTTCTCATCAAGCGCGTGCGGTCACCATATAATCGTGGTTGGGTCCATGAAAAGGGGGCGCCGCGGGGCGGTCGGTCTAGGTGACACCGAAACTGCGGCGAGACAAGGGGCTGAAGATGCAAAAACTGACGGCGATCGGCTTTGATGCGGATGATACGCTTTGGCAGAACGAACAGTTCTTCCGTCTGACCGAAGAGCGATTCGCCGATCTGCTGCGCGATCACGCCGGCCCCGACCATCTGGCCGAACGCTTGCTGGAGGCCGAGCGGCGCAACCTTGGCCACTATGGCTTCGGCATCAAGGCCTTCATGCTGTCGATGATCGAAACCGCCATCGATGTGACCGACGGCAAGGTGCCCGCCGCGATCATCCGCGAGATCATCGACGCCGGACAGGAGATGCTGGCCCACCCCATCGAGCTTCTGCCCCATGCCCGCGCGGCGGTGGAACTGGCCTCGACTGCACACCGGGTGATTCTGATCACCAAGGGCGATCTGCTGGACCAGGAACGCAAGCTGGCGCAATCGGGACTGGGCGACATGTTCGACGGGGTCGAGATCGTCTCGGACAAGAAGCCCCAGACCTATATCGACATCTTCACCCGCCACGGCAGCGGCCCCGAATCGGCGATGATGGTGGGCAATTCGATGAAATCCGACGTGCGTCCGGCCATTGATGCGGGCGGTTGGGGCGTGTTTGTTCCCCATGGCATGACCTGGGCGCTGGAACATGCCGACGCCCCCGAAGACCACCCGCGCTTTCGCGAACTGACCGATCTGGGAGAGTTTGCAGCCCTTCTGCAACAGTTCTAGGGAAAATCTAGCGCCCGGAAGCCCCGATGCCGCCACATCTGCCCTCGCGGCACCTGCGCGTCATTTCGGGTATAAAACCCTGCCGCATCAAAAATTTCCGTGCTAGTCTTAACCTGCAGGCAACCAAGCTAGCCGAAAAATCGGCAGCGGGCAGAGAAACATAAAGGCAGGTGACGTCATGCAGCGTCTGAAGACTCTCGCCCTCGCGGGCGTGACCCTTCTATGCATCCTCTCTACTTCGGGACAGCTTTCGGCCGCACCCTATGCGGCGATGGTGATTGATGCCCGATCTGGCAAGGTGCTTCATTCCCGAAACGCCGACACGCGGCTTCATCCCGCGTCACTGACCAAGATGATGACCTTGTACGTCGTCTTCGATGCGGTCCGGCGGGGCGAAATTTCCCTCGACACGCAGGTGCGCGTGTCCAAGAACGCGGCGGCCGAGCCGCCCTCGAAACTTTACCTGAAGGCCGGGCAGCGGATCCAGTTGCGCTATCTCATCCGCGCCTCGGCGGTGAAGTCGGCCAATGACGCGGCGACCGCCATGGCCGAGGCGATCTCGGGCAGCGAAGCCGCTTTTGCAAACCGCATGACCCGTACCGCCCGGGCGCTGGGGATGAAGGACACCACCTTCAAGAACGCGCACGGGCTGACCCAATCGGGCCACCTGTCCACCGCGCGGGACATGACCACACTGGGGCGGGCGCTGTTCTATCACTTCCCGGACTACTACAACCTGTTCTCGCGCCAGTCGGCGCAGGCCGCGGGCAAGACCGTCTACAACACCAACCGCAAGCTGCTGGCCGCCTATCGCGGCGCCGACGGGATCAAGACCGGCTATACCCGCGCGGCGGGCTTCAACCTTGTGGCCTCGGCACAGCGCGGCAACGAACGGATCATCGCGACGATGTTCGGCGGCAGTTCGTCGGCCGCCCGCAACAAGCGCGTGGCCGAGTTGCTGGACATGGGCTTTTCGCGCGCCCCCAGCCGGGTGGCCGTGAACAAGCCGCGCCGCCCGAAGCTTGGGCAATTCGCCAGCGCGTCACCGTCACAGGCAGTGGCCGAAACCATGCTGGCCGTGGCGACCAGCATCCGTCCGCTGCAGCGCCCGATCACCGTGGCAAAGGTCGACCTTCCCGCCGAAACCCAGCTGGCCGCAGCCGATGGCAGCGTGACCCGTCCGGCCGAGGGCGAATCGGCGGTTCTGGCCGCCTCGACCGCCTCGCCACCGGATGATGCCGTGCCCAAGCCCTTGATCGAGGATGCGGTGGCCGCCGCGGTGCTCGCTTCGGTTCCGACCGACGAGGCGCTGTCCTCTTCCGTAGCCGCGGTCGTCGTGGCACCTGCCGCGGCAGAGGTGAAGGTCAGCGCCTTGGCCGCCGTGGCCAGCCCTGCGCCGCAGCCGCGCCCGGTCAAGATCACCTTCTCGACCAGCACCGCGCCTGCCAAGACCGCAGATCCGGCCCGCCCCGCCACCAAACCGGTCACCGTGGCCCGCCTGTCCACTTCGGGCGATCGTCACTGGGGCATCAACGTCGGCACCTACGCCAGCCGCTACGAGGCAGAGCGCGTGCTGCTGCGCACTGCCCTGATCGAGATCGAGACGCTGGACAGCGCGCTTCGGAAAGTGGTGCGCAAGAATACCGGGTTCGAGGCCAATTTCGTCGGACTGGATGAACGCAGTGCCGCCCTGGCCTGCCAGCGGCTCAGCGCCCGCGAGCAGCGTTGCGAGCCGCTCAGCCCCTGACCTGCGCCGCCTCTCTTGCCTAAAAAAATGCAACGCCGCCCTCCGGGGCGGCGTTTTGCGTGACGGTCATCGTTTGGCGTCGGTTTTCGGCTCAGCCCTTGGGCTTGTCGTCGTAGTCGTCGGTCAGAATACGGCGGCTGTCGCCGTCCGGGTCGTCATACTGGTTGCTGCGCAGCGTCCAGAAGAACGCGGCCAGACCAACGCCGCCCAGCAGCAGCGAGGCCGGGATCAGGTAGCGCAAGACATCCATGTCAGACCTCCTTTGCCGAACGGGCCGGGCGCGGTTTGCGCGCGCCTACCCGCAGGGCATTCAGGGACACCGTGATCGACGAGGCCGACATGGCCAGCGCCGCGATCAGTGGCGTGGCAAGTCCGGCCACCGCCAGCGGCACCGCGATGACATTGTACACCGTGGCGATCCGGAAGTTCTCACGAATTCGCCGAATGGCCTGCTGCGCCGTGGCCCGCGCCGGGGCAAGTTCCGACAGGTCGGTGCCCAGCAGCACGATGTCCGAGGCCACACGCGCGGCATCCAGCGCCGAGGCGGGCGAAATCGAGACATGCGCGGCGCTGAGCGCGGCGGTGTCGTTCAGCCCGTCGCCCACCATCAGCACCTTGCGGCCGTGCCCCGCCAGATCGCCCACGATCCCAGCTTTTTCCACCGGCGTCGCCTCGGCCACCCAGTCCGTGATGCCAACCTCGCGCGCCAGATCCTCGACCGCCGCGCGGCCGTCGCCCGACACCAGCCGGACCGCCAGCCCCTGGGCCTGAAACCCGGCCACCGCCGCCGCAGCACCAGGGCGCAGGGCATCTGAGAAGGTGAAGGGATGGGGCGCATCCGCGCCGATCTTCAGCCATGTGGCCGCCTTGGCGCCATTCTGCGTGCCGCCGACCCAGTCGCCCCGCCCCAGACGGATGCGATCATCGCCCAGACGCGCCTCCATGCCGAATCCCGGCGTTTCGCGGATGTCCGCGACCGGGGCAGCGGCCACGCCTGCGGCCTCGGCAGCGGCCACCAGCGCGCGGCTGAGCGGATGCGAGGAGGCTTCGGCCAGTGCCCGCGCCACTGCCAGAACCTCTGTCGGGTGGCTTTCGGGCGCATCCAGTCGTGGGGTGCCAGCCGTCAGCGTGCCGGTCTTGTCGAAGACCACCGTATCGACCTCGGCCAGTCGTTCCAGCGCGGTGGCATCCTTGATCAGCAACCCCTTGCGAAACAGCCGCCCCGAGGCCGCCGTGGTCACCGCCGGCACCGCCAACCCCAGCGCGCAGGGACATGTGATGATCAGCACCGCCGCCGCGATGTTGATCGCCGTGCGCAGGTCGCCGGTGCCGATGTACCACCCGGCAAAGGACAGCCCCGCAAGGATATGGACGCCGGGCGCATAGAGCGCCGCCGCGCGATCCGCCAGCGAGGAATAGTTCGACCGCCCGCTTTCCGCCACCGCCACCAGATCGGTCAGCGCATGCAGCGAGCTGTCGGCGCCGACAGCGGTGGCGCGCAGGGTCAGCGGTCCCGTCAGATTGACCTCGCCTGCGCTGACCTCGGCGCCCGGACCGGCATAGACCGGCAGCGTCTCGCCGGTCAGCAGCGACCGGTCCAGCTCGCTTTCGCCGCGTTCGACCACGCCGTCGACGGGCATCCGGCCACCGGGCCGCACCAGCACCAGATCGCCCGCCGCCAGATCGGCCAGCGGCACGGTCTGCTCGGCCCCGTCGGGCCCGATGCGGATGGCGCGGGGCACTTCCAGCGCTGCCAGTTCCTCGGCGGCAGAGCGCGCGACGGCGCGGGTGCGATGGTCCAGATAGCGTCCGGCCAGCAGGAAGAAGGTCAGCGTCAGCGCAGCGTCGAAATAGGCGTGCGCGCCGCTTTGCGAGGTCTCGTAAAGCGAGGTGCCCAACGCCAGCAGGATCGCCAGCACGATGGGCACATCCATGTTCAGCCGCCGGGTTTTCAGCGCCGTCCAGGCGTTGCGGAAGAACGGCTGCCCGGCAAAGGCGATGGCGGGCAAAGCGATGGCGGCAGAGATCCAGTGGAACAGGTCACGGGTGGCATCCTCGGCGCCGGACCAGACCGAGATCGACAACAGCATGACGTTCATCGACGCAAACCCGGCCACGCCCAGCCGCATCAGCAAGTCCCGCCCGGTGCGGTCGGTTTCGGTGGCGGCCAGCGCGCCGGGGTCCAGCTCGTGGGCCTCGAAGCCTACCCCGTCCAGCGCGGCGGCCAGGGTTTCGGGCAACATGTCGGGATCGGCGGTAACGCTGGCGCGCTTCATGGTCAGGTTGACCCGGGCCGTGCGCACGCCCGGCACGGCCTTCAGGGCCCGTTCAACGCGGGAAATGCAGGCGGCGCTGGACATCTCCGGCACCGACAACATGATCCGCACCTCGCGGGCGGCCCGCTCGCGGCGCGCCAGAACCTCGGCCGCCGGGGTGACGGCACAGGCCGGACAGGCGACGCCGCCGGGGGGTTCGGGAAGATCCTCGACGACGGCCATGGGTCAGCCCGCGCTGGACGCCTTCACATGCAGGATGACGCGTTGCTTGAATTCGGTGCCGTCGGACGCGGTGGCCTTCAGGCGGATGTTCCAGTTGCCTGGCACAAGATCCAGCGGCGCGGTGAAGGTGGCGTTGTTGCGCGAGAAATCGGGCACCACATCGTCATGGGTGCTGGTGGCCCAGCCCACGAGGGCGGTCAGATCGGCCACGTCCGGTGCCGGTTGTCCCGCCTTGGTGACGCTCACCGCGAGCAGACCATCGGAATAGTCCGCCGACACCTCCCAATCCAGCGCAAGCTGGGCGGCACGGTCGGCGTCGAAGGTCTGGCTGGCGACATAGGTGTTCTTGACTTCCAGCCCCGGAAAGGTCCGGACCGCCTGCACGGCAAGCAGAAGGTTGACCCCGATGATGATCCCGAAGGCCATGACCGTAAAGATCAGCACATGCCGTCCTGTGATCTCTCGCATCAGTTTGCCTTTCCATTAAAGACGGTGTCCTTGCCCGCGCGTTCGCCCGACACAGTGTCTTCGACCCAGATGTCTACATCCGTCACTGCACTGGTGGCGGCCGCGCTGTCGGGCGGGGCCATGATATAGACCCGCTGCAGCTTGGTCGAATCCGCAGGCACCAGGATCAGCGCATTGTCGCTGCCCTCGGCCAGCACAAACAGGTTGGCGTCGGATTCGATGGTGATCTGGAAGTCGCGATCCTCGCCATGCTTGTTGCGCAGCCGCACGTCATAGGCGTTGCGGATCGTGCCGTCGGACATGGTCACATAGACCGGGTTGCGGATCGGCGCAACGGTGAGGCTCAGGTCCGGGCGGATGAAAAGGGCGACGATCAGGCCGATCCCCACCAGGGACCACAAGGCCGTGTATAGGATCGTCCGAACCCGGAAGATGTGCTTCCAGACCGGGATTTTCTCCTGTCCCGAGCGTTCGTGCTGTTCATCGGTCAACGCCATGTAGTCGATCAGACCGCGCGGCTTGCCGATCTTCTCCATGATCTCGTCACAGGCATCGATGCAAAGGGCGCAGGTGATGCACTCCATCTGCTGGCCGTCGCGGATGTCGATGCCCATCGGGCAGACGTTGACGCAGGCGTTGCAGTCGATGCAGTCGCCCAAGGGCGCGGCGTCGACCTCGGCGGCCTTCTTGCGGTGATGTCCGCGCGGCTCTCCGCGCCAGTCGCGGTAGGCCACGGTGATGGTGTCCTCATCCATCATCGCTGCCTGGATGCGCGGCCACGGGCAGGCATAGATGCAGACCTGTTCCCGCATCAGCCCGCCGAAGACAAAGGTGGTGGCGGTCAGAAGGAAGATGGTGGAATAGGCCACCGGATGCGCGTTCAGCGTCACCACATCCCTGAGCAGCGTCGGCGCATCGGCAAAATAGAACACCCAGGCCCCGCCAGTGGCCACGGCGATCAGAATCCAGACCGCGAACTTGGTAATCCTGAGGCGCAGCTTGCGGGCGTCCATCTTCTTCTGGCGATGCAGACGCAGGCGCGCGTTGCGGTCGCCTTCGATCCAGCGTTCGACCAGAATGAACAGGTCGGTCCAGACCGTTTGCGGACAGGTATAGCCGCACCACACCCGACCCAGTGCCGAGGTGAACAGGAACAGCCCCAGCCCCGCCATGATCAGCAGGCCTGCCACGAAGTAGAATTCATGCGGCCAGATTTCGATGAAGAAGAAAAAGAAACGCCGATGGGCCAGATCCACCAGAACCGCCTGGCTGGGCAGTTCCGGGCCACGGTCCCAGCGGATCCACGGGGTGATGTAATAGATCCCCAGCGTCACCAGCATGATGATCCATTTCAGGTTCCGGAAACGTCCCGAAACACGCTTGGGGAAGATCGGCTCCCGCGCGGCGTAGAGGCTCGGAGGGGTTTCGTCGGTCGTACTCATAGTGACTTGTCCGATTCTGGCGACAGCATTGCTGTATCTCGCATAGGCCTTTCAGAAGGTAATTGACCTGTATCAAACCTCCAGAGGGCGCGACGCAAAGGCACTGCTTGGGTGGGGTCCTGTCCTGGACGAGGTGTACCTTGAGCGCCTTTCTGATCCCAAGAAGGGAATAGGTCGATGCGCCTTTCCGCCTCACACATGCGATGTTTTGCATGAAAATGGCGGGATTTCTGACCCGACATGCAACCAAGGCGTGCGAGAGGTCCGAGATTGCCCACTCCCCGGCCCGATATCTGTGGGGCAGATTGAAAGGACAGTCATCACAGTCGGAAAGGAATATCCTCGATGCCCCGCGCGAACATGACCCCCCGCCCTGCCCGCATGACCGGCCAGGCACCCCGCAAGACCGTCCCCACGCGCCACGATCTGCTGCAAGGCTGGGTTCTGCCGGTCCGCCGCAGCTGATCTTCCCGTCGCCGGACCGAAAAAGGCCGGGCACAGAGGCCCGGCCTTTTCATGTCGCCAGCGCGATTCGGCTTATTCGCCGCCGCCCAGCTGGTGCACATAGACGGACACGGCGTTGATTTCGGCCTGCGTCAGGCGGCCTTGCCACGGCGGCATGACACCGAAGCGGGCGTTCTCGACCGACTCCATCACGGCGTCGTAGTCGCCGCCGTAAAGCCACACGGCGTCGGTCAGGTTCGGCGCGCCCTGATCGCGGTCGCCGGTGCCGTCTTCGGCGTGGCACGCGGCACAGTTGTCCATGTAGACTTCCTCGCCCGCCGCCGCGGCCTCGGCATCCACCGGATCGCCCGACAGGCTCATCACGTAGTTGACCACCTGGTCGATCTGTTCGGATTCCAGCAGGTCGTCAGCCCCGAAGCGAGGCATCTCGGAATACCGGGCGTCCGGATCTTCCTCGTTGCGGATGCCGTGCATGACGGTGGTCTGGATGGCTTCGATGTCACCGCCCCAGAGCCAGGCGTCGTCCAGCAGGTTCGGGAACCCGATCGCACCGGCAGCCCCCGAGCCGTGGCACTGCGAGCACCAGGTCCGGTAGACCGCCGCGCCCTTGCTGACCGCGAACTGATCCAGAGAGGCGTTGTTGGCCACCTCGGTCAGGTCGATCGAGGCCAGCGCCGCGTTCAGGTCTCCATGGGCGGCTTCGGCTGCCTCCATGTCCGCGGCCAGATCGCCGCGGGTCGAGAACCCGAGGATCCCGGCCGTGGCCTTGTTGATCATCGGCCACGCCGGATAGGCGATGGAATATCCGATGCCCCAGACAATGGTGGCGTAGAAGCACCACAGCCACCATCGCGGCATGGGGTTGTCAAATTCCTCGATCCCGTCCCAGCTGTGGCCGGTGGTGGGGACCCCGTCTTGTTCATCAGGTTTGTTGCTCATAATCGAGTCTCCTTGCCGCCTTCGCGGTTGGGGGGGTGGGACCGCCTTAGCGGTCCTTGTCCTCATCGCTCAGGGGCTTGTCTTCGTGCCTGAAAATCACGTCTGCCGTATCCCGGTACTTCTGACGGTTGCCAAAAATCACGTAGATGACCACGCCGATGAAGAAGGCGAAGATGAACAGCATCATCCAGCTATCGGCGAATTGGCGAAGCAGAGTGTAGGTTTCCATGGCGTCCCCGCTTTACCGGCTTGCGTCGGGTGTGAAGGTCGAGAAGTCGACCAACGTGCCCAACATCTGAAGATAGGCCAACAGGGCATCCATTTCCGAGATCCCCGGCTCGCCGTCGAAGTTGCGCACCTGTGCGCCCGGATACCGCTCCAGCAGCGCGTCATAGTCGCTGTCCGGATTGGCCTGGGCCACGAAGTCGGCCTTGGCACTGGCGATCATCTCGTCGGTGTAAGGCACACCCACGATCTTGTGCGCCTTCAGCGTGTCGCCGATGTGATCCGGATGCAGATGGGTATCCAGCAGGAACGCGTATTTCGGCATGATCGACTCGGGCACCACCGACTGCGGGTCTACCAGGTGGGCGACGTGCCAGTCGTCCGAGTAGCGGCCGCCGACACGGGCCAGGTCAGGCCCGGTCCGCTTCGATCCCCACTGGAACGGACGGTCGTACATCGACTCCGCCGCCAGCGAGTAGTGGCCATAGCGTTCGACCTCGTCCCGCATGGGACGGATCATCTGGCTGTGGCACACATAACAGCCCTCGCGGATGTAGATGTCGCGCCCCTGAAGTTCGAGCGGGGAGTAGGGGCGCATGCCCTCTACATCCTCGATCGTGTTCTCCAGGTAAAACAGCGGCGCGATTTCAACGATGCCCCCGATGGTCACCACGATGAAGCTGAACACCAGCAGCAGCGTGACATTGGTTTCAATGATCTTGTGCTTCTTAAGGATGGACATGTGTCGTGCTCCTTACTCGGCCGGGGCGGCAACTGCGGCCGGGGCTTTCGCCTCGCCACGGGTTGCCGTCATGTACAGGTTATAGGCCATGATCAGGGCACCGACGACATACATCAGACCACCCAGAGCACGCACGACATACATCGGGAACTTGGCCGCCACGGTATCGGCGAAGGAGTTCACGAGGAAGCCGTTGGCATCCACTTCACGCCACATCAGGCCTTCCATGATGCCGGTCACCCACATGGATGCCGCGTAGAGCACGATGCCGATGGTGGCGAGCCAGAAGTGCCAGCTGACCATGGACAGCGAATACAGACGCTCGCGGTTCCACAGGCGCGGCACCAGGAAGTACAGCGCGCCGAAGGTGATCATGCCGTTCCAGCCCAAAGCGCCAGAGTGGACGTGACCGATGGTCCAGTCGGTGTAGTGCGACAGCGAGTTCACCGCGCGGATCGACATCATCGGACCCTCGAAGGTCGACATGCCGTAGAAGCCGATGGACACCACCATCATCCGGATCACCGGGTCGGTGCGCAGCTTGTCCCAGGCGCCCGACAGGGTCATCAGACCGTTGATCATGCCGCCCCAGCTGGGCATCCACAGGATCACCGACATCACCATCCCAAGCGTCCCTGCCCAGTCCGGCAGAGCCGTATAGTGCAGGTGGTGCGGACCGGCCCAGATGTACAGGAAGATCAGTGCCCAGAAGTGAATGATCGACAGCTTGTAGCTGTAGACCGGACGTTCGGCCTGCTTCGGCACGAAGTAGTACATCATGCCCAGGAAGCCCGCGGTCAGGAAGAAGCCCACGGCGTTATGGCCATACCACCACTGCGTCATGGCATCCTGCACACCGGCAAAGACCTGCACCGAATCCGAGCCGAAGATCGACACCGGAACCACCATGTTGTTGACCACATGCAGCATCGCGACGGTCACGATGAACGACAGCAGGAACCAGTTGGCCACGTAGATGTGCGGCTCTTTCCGTTTCACGAGGGTCCCGATGAAGATCGCCAGATAGGCCACCCAGACGATGGTCAGCCACAGATCGACGTACCATTCAGGCTCGGCGTATTCCTTGGACTGTGTACCGCCCAGGACATAGCCTGTTGCCGCCAGAATGATGAACAGCTGGTAACCCCAGAAGACGAACCACGCCAGGTTGCCGCCCCAGAGACGGGCCGCGCAGGTGCGCTGGACGATGTAGAACGAGGTACAGATCAGTGCGTTGCCGCCAAAGGCGAAAATCACCGCCGAGGTGTGCAGCGGACGCAGGCGGCCGAAGTTCATGTACGGCTGGGCAAATTCGAAGTTCAGGACCGGAAAGGCCAGCTGAGCCGCGATGAACGTGCCGGCCAGAAATCCGACGACACCCCAGAACGTGGTTGCAATGACCCCGTAACGGATCACGTCATCCATGTATTCGTCATCGGGGGCCTTGGTGGAAATTTTCACATCATCGACTTTGCGGAGGGTGTAGAGGAACATCCCCGCCGCGATGAGCATGATCAGAATTGCGTGGACGAAATACGCAAGGTCTCTTGCGTAATTCGCCGCTATAGCGGCTGCAAGGGTGATCAGCCCCAGCGCAACCAGCTTGAAATAATCGGTCATTCTCGTTCCCTTCTGCGTCCCATCCCGGCTTTGTCCGAACACCCTCACGCCCGGTTCCGAAGATTGGGACTGTCAGCCTGACAGTATCCCTCGGTATCCACACGGTGCCTGCGCAAGGCATTGATCCATGTCAAAAGCGACTGTAGCGCATGTGATAGGCTATGCAGTGCGGGCTGAAAGTCGCACGTTTTCAATCTCGCGCCGAAAGGAGCTTCCCCCATGTCCTACAAGACATTGTTGACCCTGATCCGCAGTCCGGATGACGCAGCGCAGCAAATTTCTGCTGCAGCGCAGCTAGCTCGGCATTTTGACGCACACCTCGAAATCATCTGCATCGGCATCGATGAAGTGCAGATGGGCTACTATTTCGCGGGTGCGGATTCGATGCTGCAGGAGACCAGTATCGATATGGCCCGCGAACGGGCCCAGGACCTGCTGACCCAGGCCGAAGCACTTGCCGAATCAGAAGGTGTCCGCTGGTCGGCGCGCGGAATCGTCAGCCAATACGGTGTGTTGGGCGATGTCGTCTCGCAACTGGCCCGATTCGTGGATCTTGTGATCCTGCCCCCGCCCTATGGCGACGAGGGCCACGTGGAAACCGAAGCGATTCTGGAAGCGGTGCTGTTTTCCGGCACGGCGCCGGTGCTGATCGCACCGAAGGGCGGCCTGCCCGCCGGGTTCCCCAAGCGCGCCGTGATCGGCTGGGACGAAAGCGGCGAGGCGCTGCACGCCACCCGCGCCGCCCTGCCCCTGCTGCAAGCCTGCGAGGATGCCCGTGTCACCATGGTCACCCCGTCGCGGCGCATCCGCCATTCCGGCACGCCCGGAGAGGACCTGTCGACCATGCTCGACCGGCACGGCGTCAAGGTGCAGATCGATCAGTGCCCGAAAGGCTCTGACCGGGTGTCGGACGTGATCCTGACCCATGTGCGCGACACCGACGCGGATCTCCTGGTGATGGGCGCTTACGGCCATTCGCGGTTCCGCGAAGCCCTTCTGGGCGGCGCCACGCGCGACATTCTCAGCGACGCGCCACTGCCGCTGTTGCTGGCCCACTAGGCTCAGGTCAGCATGCCACCATCGGCATCGTCCCCGGTTTCCTCCAGCAGACGGTCGAAATCGGGGATGGTGATGTGGCGTTTGCCTTTCAGGACAATCACCCCGTCACGGCGCAGGGCCGAAACCTGGCGGCTGACGGTTTCCAGGGTCAGGCCCAGATAATCGGCCATGGCCTCGCGGGTCAGCGGCAGGTCGAATTCCAGCGGTCCGTCGCGTCCCATCAGTTGCAGCGAGGCATCCCGGCGCACGATGATGGTCAGCAGCGTCGCGATCTTCTCGCGCGCGGTCTTGCGGCCCAGAAGCAGCATCCATTCGCGCGCCGCGTCCAGTTCGTCCAGCGTCATCTCCAGCAGCCGCTGGCCGATGTTCGGCGTGCGCCGCATCATTTCCTCGAACGGGCGTTTGCGGAAACAGCACAGCGTCACCTCGGTGGTCGCGGTCACGTCATAGGCCGCCTGTGCGCGCCCCGGCCGACCCACGAAATCCGACGGCAGCAACAGGCCGACCATCTGGGTGCGGCCGTCTTCCATCGTCTGGGTCAGCGTGGCGATGCCGCTGACAATCGAAGCCACGAAATCCATCTCGTCCCCGGACCAGACCACGGTCTGCCCGGCCGGCACGGTGCGATAGTATTTCAGAGCGTCCAGTTCCCGCAGTTCGTCGGTTTCGCACTTTGCGCAAACCGCGCGATGGCGGATCGGACAATCATCGCACTTCAGATTCGGAGTGGTGGCCAGCGAATGTGCGCGCATGGGAACCCTATTTGATGCGGATCAATGTCCGGCACGAATTAATGAGCTTAGCGTACCGGCATGGACACTCTAACTCAACTCTCCCGACTGGGTCTCTTCGACAGCCGGGTGCCGCGCTATACCAGCTACCCGACCTCGCCGCAATTCGATCAAAGCGTCGATGAGGCCAAGGTTTCGTCGTGGATTCAGGCCATTCCGGCAAACAGCCGCATATCGCTTTATGTGCATGTGCCGTTTTGTCGTCGCCTGTGCTGGTTCTGCGCCTGCCGCACCCAGGGCACGTCGAATCTGGACACGGTTCGCCTGTACCTTGAAACCCTGAAAACCGAGATCGGCCATCTGAAGGCGCATCTTGCGCCCGGCGTGACCCTGTCGCGGCTGCATTGGGGCGGCGGCACGCCGACCCTGCTGGCGCCCGACATGATGCGCGAGCTGGCCGATACGATCTTCGACATGACGCCCATGGCCGAGGACGGCGAGTTTTCGGTCGAGATCGACCCGAACGAGATCGACCATCCCCGCCTTGACGCGCTGGTCGCCGCCGGGATGACGCGGGCCAGCATCGGCGTGCAGGACTTCGACCCGAAGATCCAGGAAACCATCGGACGGATCCAGGGCTATGACCTGACCCGCCAGGTGGTCGAGGACATCCGCGACCGGGGCATCGAAAGCCTGAATACCGACATCCTGTACGGCCTGCCGCACCAGACCAACGCGCGTATCGCCGACAGCGTGCAACGGCTGCTGTCGCTGAACTCTGACCGGGTGGCGCTGTATGGCTACGCCCATGTGCCGTGGATGGCACGGCGCCAGTCGATGATCCCCTCGGACGCCCTTCCCACCCCGGCCCAGCGGCTGGAACTGTTCGAAACCGCGCGCGAGCTGTTCGCATGGGACGGCTATGCCGAGATCGGCATCGACCATTTCGCCCGGCCCAGCGACGGGCTGGCCCTGGCGCAGGAGGAAGGCCGCCTGAAGCGCAACTTCCAGGGCTATACCGATGACACCGCGCCGGTTCTTGTCGGCGTCGGCGCCTCGTCGATCTCGCGCTTCCCGCAGGGGTTTGCCCAGAACGCGCCCAGCACCGGGGTCTACACCAAGCATGTGCGCGCCGGGCAGTTTGCCACCGCCAAGGGGCATGCTTTCCGGGGCGAGGATCTGATCCGCGCCCGCATCATCGAGGCCCTGATGTGCGATTTCCGGGTGTCGAGCGCAGAGCTGGCCCGTGACTTCGGGGTCACGCCCGCGCAACTGGCCGCGCTTTACAAGCCGGCGCTGCACACCTTCGCGGGCTTCGTGCAGCAGACCCCGCACGGGTTGGAGATCACCCGCGACGGCCGCCCCCTGACCCGCATGATCGCGCGCAGTTTCGATGCCTACGAGTTGGCGAAATCAGGCCACAGCTCGGCGGTCTGACTGCCGCACCTATCCAGCCTCATGCGCCCGGTCTGCATCCCGCAGGCCGGGCGTTGCCGTTCAGGCCGCCGTATGGCGCGCATCCAGGTTCAGCGCCGCGGCCAGCAGGTCGCGGGTATAGTCTGATTTCGGCGCGCTGAAGACGTCTTCGCTGCGGCCCGATTCCACGATGTCCCCGGCCTTCATCACCAGCACCTTGTGGCTAAGCGCGCGCACCACCCGCAGGTCATGGCTGATGAACAGATAGGCCAGCCCATGGCGGCGTTGCAGGTCGCGCAGAAGATCGACGATCTGCACCTGCACCGTCATGTCCAGCGCCGAGGTCGGCTCGTCCAGAACCACCAGCTTGGGCCGCAGGATCATGGCGCGGGCAATGGCGATACGCTGGCGCTGCCCGCCCGAGAACTCGTGCGGATAGCGGTCGGCCATGGCCGGTTCCAGCCCCACCTCGACCAGGATCTCGGCCACCATCTGGGCCGGGGTCTTGCCGCTTTCAGTGCCATGCACGCCCAGCCCCTCGGCGATGATCTCGCCCACGTTCATGCGCGGACTGAGCGAGCCGAAGGGATCCTGAAAGACGATCTGCATGTCCTTGCGCAACGGCCGCAACGCCCGCGTTTTCAGCCCCGAGATATCGCGCCCCATGTAGACGATCGGCCCTTTCGAGCCGACCAGCCGCATCAGCGCCAGCGCCAGCGTGGTCTTGCCCGAGCCGGATTCGCCGACGATGCCCAGCGTCTCGCCCTGCCGCACCGACAGGGTGGCGGCGTTGACGGCCTTCACATGGCCGACGGTCTTGCGCAGGAAGCCCTTGGTGATCGGGAACCAGACCCGCAGATCGGTGCAGGACACGACCTCGGTCCCGGTATCGGGGGCCGGATCGGGCAGACCGGTGGGTTCGGCTTCCAGCAGTTTCCGGGTGTAGGGGTGTTGCGGGTTGGCGAAGATCTCGGCGGTCTTGCCGGATTCGACGATCTCGCCATCCTTCATCACGCAGACCCGGTCGGCAATGCGCCGCACGATGCCCAGATCGTGGGTGATGAACAGCAGGCTCATGCCCTCGGCCTTTTTCAGGTCGGCCAGAAGCGCCAGGATCTGCGCCTGGATGGTCACATCCAGCGCCGTCGTCGGCTCGTCCGCGATCAGCAGTTCCGGCCCGTTGGCCAGCGCCATGGCGATCATCACCCGCTGCCGCTGTCCGCCGGACAGCTGGTGCGGATAGGCGTCCAGACGGCTCTCCGCGTCGCGGATGCCCACCTTCTGCAACAGATCGATGATCCGCGCCCGCGCCGCATCGCCGGTCAGCCCCTGGTGCAGGGCCAGACTTTCGCCGATCTGCTTTTCCAGCGTGTGCAGCGGGTTCAGCGAGGTCATCGGCTCCTGGAAGATGAAGCTGATGTCATTGCCGCGAATCTCGCGCAGTTTGGCCGCCGAGGCGCCGACCATCTGCTGGCCGCGGAAGGTGACCGAGCCGTCGGTCTGCGCGCTTTCGGGCAACAGCGCCACGGTGGACAGCGCCGTCACCGATTTTCCGGACCCTGATTCGCCCACCAGCGCGACGGTCTCGCCCGCGCCCACGTCGAAGCTGACGCCCTTCACCGCTTCGACCGTCCGGCCATCCTGGCTGAAACCAACGCGCAGGCCGCTGACACTGAGAACCGGATCACTCATGCGAAGGTCTTTCTGGGGTCGAACGCGTCGCGCACGCCTTCGAAGATGAAGACCAGAAGCGACAGCATGATGGCGAAGGTGAAAAATGCGGTGAAGCCCAGCCACGGGGCCTGCAGGTTCTGCTTGGCCTGCAAGGTCAGTTCCCCCAGCGACGGGGCCGAGGATGGCAACCCGAAACCGAGGAAATCCAGCGCGGCGAGCGAGCCCAGCGTGCCGGTGATGACGAAGGGCAGCATGGTCAGCGTCGCCACCATGGCATTGGGCAGCACGTGGCGGAACATGATGATGCCGTTGCTGACCCCCAGTGCGCGGGCGGCGCGGACGTATTCGAAGTTGCGCGCACGCAGGAATTCGGCCCGCACCACGCCGACCAGCGCGGTCCAGCCGAACAGCACCATCAGGAACACCAGCAGCCAGAAGTTCATCTGGAAGATCGCCGCCACAATGATGATGATATAGAGGCTCGGCGTCGCGCCCCAAAGCTCGATCACGCGCTGGAAGATCAGGTCGATCCAGCCGCCGAAATAGCCCTGCACGGCCCCCGCCGCGATGCCGATGATCGAGGTCAGCGCGGTGACCACCAGCGCAAACAGCACCGACAGGCGGAAGCCATATATCACGCGGGCCATCACGTCGCGCGCGGTGTCATCGGTGCCCAGCCAGTGGGCGGCATCGGGCGCCGACGGCGCGGTGCCGACGATGTCGCTGACGGTGTTGTAGCTGTAGGGAATGACCGGCCACAGCAGCCAGCCTTTCGTGACCTCCTGCCCGTCGAATTGTCCGGTTTCCTGCACGCTGTCGATGACAGCTTCGGGATCGTCCCAGCAATCCTCCAGCCCACCCGAGACGATCAGGCATTGCACCTCGATGTCGCGATAGACGGCTTCGGTGCGGAAATCGCCGCCGAACTGGGTTTCGGGATAGAAGTTGAAGATCGGGGTGTAGAACGCGCCCTCGTATTTCACCAGCAGCGGCTTGTCGTTGGCGATGAACTCGGCAAACAGCGACAGGCCGAACAGCAAAGAGAACAGGATCAGCGACCAGAACGCCCGACCGTTGGCGCGGAAGTTGCGCCAGCGCCGCTGGTTCAGGGGGGACAGCCGCGACTTGCGGGGGGGGACGGTCGTGTCAGCAACGGCCATCTCAGGTCTCCCGCGTCTCGAAGTCGATGCGTGGATCGATCCACACATACATCAGGTCCGACACCAGCCCCATCAGCAGGCCGATCAGGCCGAAGACGTAGAGCGTGCCGAAAATCACAGGGTAGTCGCGACTGACCGCCGCCTCGAAGCCCAGCCGGCCCAGACCGTCCAGCGAGAAGATCGTTTCGATAATCAGCGAGCCGCCGAAGAACACCGACACGAAGACCGCCGGAAACCCCGCGATGACGATCAGCATGGCGTTGCGGAACACATGGCCATACAGCACCCGGCGCTCGGTCAGCCCCTTGGCCTTGGCGGTCATCACGTATTGCTTCTTGATCTCCTCAAGGAAGGAATTCTTGGTCAGCAGCGTCAGCGTCGCGAAGGCCGAGATGGTCGAGGCCAGCACCGGCAGGGTGATGTGCCAGAAATAGTCGATGATCTTGCCCATCAGGGTCAGGTCCGCGAAATTGTCCGAGGTCAGGCCACGCAGCGGGAACCATTTCAGGTAAGAGCCACCCGCGAACAGCACCAGCAGCAGGATCGCGAACAGGAAGCCGGGAATCGCATAGGCCACGATGATCGCGCCGCTGGTCCAGGTGTCGAACCGGGATCCGTCCTTGACCGCTTTGCGAATGCCCAGCGGGATCGACACCAGATAGGCGATCAGCGTTGACCACAACCCCAGCGAGATCGACACCGGCATTTTCTCCTTCACCAGATCGACCACGCTGATCGACCGGAAGTAGCTTTCGCCGAAATCGAAGCGGGCATAATTCACCAGCATGTTCAGGAACCGCTGCCACGCGGGCTTGTCGAAGCCGAATTCCTTTTCCAGTTGCTCGATGAAATCCGGTGGCAGGCCACGTGCGCCCAGATAACCGTCACCGGCATCGGTGCCCCCGCCGCCGGCATCGCCACCGCCGCCCGCGAAACTGCCGAACACATCCCCCTGCCCTTCGATCCGGGCAAGGATCTGTTCAACGGGTCCGCCGGGCACGAATTGCACCAGTATGAAGTTGATCAGCATGATGCCGATGAGAGTCGGAATGATCAGCGCCAGACGGCGCAGGATATAGGGACCCATGGGTTACCTCAGAACCCCGGCGGCCTTCAGCGCGGCGGCGCCTTCGGCGTCATACCACCAGAAATCGAACTGGCCGAGGTCCAGCGGCGGCAGCGGGTCGGGATGGCCATACATGTTGTAATAGGCCACCCAGTGCTTGTCGTTGTACCACAGCGGGATCTCATAGTTCAGCGCCCGCAGCGTGCGATCCAGCGCATGGGTGGCGGTGGTCAGATCCTCCAGCGTTTCGGCGGCCGTGACCTCGCTTACCAACCTGTCCACCGCCGGGCTGCGCAGCCGTGCAAGGTTGCGCGAGCTGTTGTCGGCGGTAGCGGAGCCGAACCACTGCAGCAGCCCGCTCGAGGGCTCAAACCCCATCTGGAAGCCCTGATTGGTCAGGTCGAAATCGCCCTTGCGGCGGCGTTCGACGTATTGCGCGGTGTCGATCCGGTCCAGCCGTCCCGTGACGCCCAGGAGTTTCAGGTTATTGATGTAGGGGTTCACGATGCGGTCATACAGCGGGCTGAACTGGATGATGACAACCTCCAGCTCTTGCCCGTCCTTGCGGCGGATGCCGTCGTCCCCGGTGATCCATCCGGCCTCGTCCATCAATTGCGAGGCAGCGCGCAAAATCCGGCGGCTGGGCTGGTTGCGCTCGGCCCCGTGTTGCAGGGGCACATCGGCCTCGGCGGTCAGGATCTCGGGATCCAGCAGGCCCTCGTCCACCAGCGGTTGCAGGATGGCAATCTCCTCGGGCGTGGGCAGGCCGCTGGCAGCCAGATCGGTGCCTGGCCAGAACGACACCGGCTGTTTGTAGAGATCATAGAACAGCGTGTTGTTCGACCAAGCGAAGTTGAACATCATGCCGATGGCCTGACGGACGCGCTTGTCCTGCCATTTTTCCTTGTCCAGGTTGAACACCCAGCTCAGGCGCTGGCCGACATTGCCGTCGGGGATTTCGACCTTGGTGACATAGCCGTCCTTGAGCGCCGGGAAGTCGTATCCCGTGGCCCAGTCGCGCGACGAGCTTTCGGTGCGGAAGGTATAGTCGCCGGATTTGAACCCTTCGAAGGCGGCAGAGCCGTCCGCGAAATACTCCACCCGGATGCGATCGAAGTTGTTGCGACCGATGTTGAACGGCTGGTCCGCGCCCCAGAAATCGGGGTTGCGGGCATAGACCACGCGGCGGTTGATGTCGAAACTGTCCAGCACGTAGGCGCCGGTCGACATGAAGGGGCGCTTGGTGCTCTTGTCCAGCCGCACGCCGGTTTCCTCGAACCACGCCTTCGAGAACACGGGCGTGCCGCCCGCCAGCCCGACCCGGTCGCGCAGCGCCGCCTCGTCGGTGAAACTGAACTTGATGCGATAGGGATCCAGGACCTCGACCCCGTCGAAATAGCGTTCGACCAGCCGCCGGTATTCGATGATGCCCTGCTCAAGGAACAGCCGGTGGGTAAAGGCCACATCCTCGGCGGTCATCGGCGTGCCATCCTGGAAGGTCACGTCATCGCGCAGGTTGAAGATCACCCAAGACAGATCTTCGGGGTATTCCAGCGTCGTGCACAGGTAGCAGTACAGCCCATAGGGGTCGTCTGCGGTCGAGGTCATGATTCGCTCGGTCCCGATGGTGTTGAGCGCGGCCGACACCCCTTCGCGGGCGTACTGGTTGAAACTGTCGAAATTGCCCTGTGCCCAGACCGAGATTTCACCGCCCTTCGGGGCGTCGGGGTTCACATAGTCCAAGTGGGTGAAATCGGCGGGGTACTTGATCGCGCCGAAGTTGGAATAGGCGTGCGCTGTGGTGACATCTTCCTGCGACACGGCCGGAATGGCGGTTGCGGACAGGATCGTGGCCAGAAGGGCCACCTTCTTGGTGGTGGCGCGCGTCATCGGCGTCATCTGCTACTCCCCATGCAGTCATTCAAGCTGTTGCGCTTAAGCTAGTGGGCAGGGCCGACCATGTTCAAGCCGCGATTGCGCAAGCGTGAATTTGCGTGTGCCACCGGGGTCGGAAATCTGCCCGGAACGGCCCCCGAATGAAGGCAGGAACACCCACAGCGCGCAAGAAAAAGGCCGCCCCGGAAGGCGGCCTGAACAGTGTCTTGATCCGGGCTGACGCTCAGTTGCCTGTGGTCTGCAGATAGGCCACCAGGTTGGCGCGATCGGTGATCTTTTTCAGACCGGCAAAGCTCATCTTGGTGCCCGGCGCCCAGTTCTTGGGGTTTTCCAGGAACCCGTCCAGGTTCTCGGCGGTCCAGGCTTCGGCGGATTTGTCGGCCAGCGCGTCGGAATAGGCAAAGCCCGCGATGCTGGCGATGCCACGATCCACCACACCGTCAAGATGCGGGCCGGTGCCGTCGGTGCCGTCCAGCTTGTGGCAGGCCTTGCACTTGCCAAAGACCTTCTCGCCCTTGTCGGCATCGGCTTCGGTCAGGACCGAGGCAAAATCCTGGATCTCGGCGGTATCGCTGTCGCCGTGTCCGTCTTCCTCGCCGGTGTCGATGAGGTAGGCTTGCTCGCCGTGATCGCCATGGCCGCCGCCGGTGGTATACAGGGACTCACCAACCCAGCCGCCCAGAAGATAGACCAGCAGCGCGCCACAGAAAGCGCCCACAATTTTGGTCATCGTCATCGTGTCTAGCATTCTGTCGCCTCGTGCTTTCAGATTGCGCGCATCTAGCGGCTTCCGTCTGCCCGGTTCAAGGTGTAGGAGGCGCGACCAAACGACCATAAAGCCGCAGGATCCCGTCCTGACGGGAAAAACCGAAGCAGAGAGACGCAGCCATGACCCGCATCGCATTCCAGGGGGAACCCGGCGCTTACTCCCACGAAGCTTGCCGCAATGCCCGCCCCAATTACGAGGCGGTTCCGTGCCGCACCTTCGAAGGTGTGATCGAGGCCGTGCGCGAGGGTCGCGCCGAGCTGGCGATGCTTCCGGTCGAAAACTCCACCTATGGCCGGGTTGCCGACATTCACCGGCTTTTGCCCGAAAGCGGGCTGCACATCGTCGAAGAGGCCTTCGTGCGGGTGCATATCAACCTGCTGGCCCTGCCCGGCACCAAACTGGACGATGTGCGCGAGGCCATGAGCCACACCGTGCTGCTGGGCCAGTGCCGCGGCTTCCTGCGCGAACATGGCATTCACGCGGTGGTCGGCGCCGACACCGCCGGGTCGGCCCAGCAGGTGGCCGAAGAGGGCAACCCGGCGATGGCCGCATTGGCCTCGGAACTGGCGGGCGAGATCTACGGGCTGGAGGTGCTGGCCCGCCACATCGAGGATCACGACCGCAACACCACCCGCTTCCTGATCATGGCGAACGCGCCTGACCTGTCGCGGCGCGGCACCTCGGGGATGATGACCAGCTTCGTCTTCCGGGTGCGCAACATCCCGGCGGCGCTGTACAAGGCGATGGGCGGCTTCGCCACCAACGGCGTCAACATGACCAAGCTGGAAAGCTACATGGTGGGCGGCAGCTTCACCGCCACCCAGTTCTTCGCCGATATCGAGGGCCATCCCGACGATCCGGCGGTGGCCCGTGCGCTGGAAGAGCTGGAATACTACACCTCGACCCTGTCGATCCTTGGCGTGTATCCAGCCGACCCGCGCCGCCACGAATAGGGCTCAGGCCGGGGTTTCCAGCGCCCGGGCCATGGCCGCGATGTTGCGCACCAGCCGTTCCTCGATGCGCGGGCGCAGCAGGTGCAGCGGCGGCATCAGCATATGCCCGGACAGGGCACAGGGGCGCACCGACAGATCAAACCGTGCCAGTGTCAGATCAGCCGCAAGGGCGGCGAACCCGGCGGCGATCTTCACCTTCAACTCGGATGTGCGCCCGGTCAGGGCATAGCCGTCGGGCGGGGTGATCTCATCAAGGCACAGCGTCACCTCGCGCTGCAACCCGTGAAAAGTCACATCGCATTGCCAAGTCGCACCGGGCTGCAAGGGCGTGCTGTGATTCTGGCGGCGCAAGGCCATGTCCCCGGGCACCACTGCGGAAATCAGCCGGTCGAGATCGGAAAACCCCGCGAAGGCCGCGGCGCGGGACACGGCGATCTCTTCCTCGTGGCTGAACTTCATCTGGGCATGTCTCCCAGCCGGTCGGCCAGCCATTGCGCCATGATGAACCCCGCAATGGCGCCCCGCCGAGGCGCACGAATGGTGGGATGGGCGCCCGTGAACACCTCCAGCAACTCTTCGCGGGTGATCCAGCAGGCATCCTCGATCTCGACCGGATCGACGGTGATTTCGGTGCTGCGCGCGATGCCATGGCAGGCCAGCATCAGCGACGAGGGGAAGGGCCAGGGCTGGCTGGCAAGATAGTGCACCGCGCCCACATCGACGGAAGTTTCCTCGGCGACCTCGCGCCGAACGGCGGCTTCCAGCGTCTCGCCGGGTTCCACGAAGCCCGCCAGCAGCGAATACATGCCTTCGGGCCACTGCGGAGAGCGTCCCAGAAGCAGAGAGTTGCCATGAGTGATCAGCATGATGACCACCGGATCGGTGCGCGGAAAATGCTTGCCATCGCAGGTCGCACAATCGCGTTGCCAGCCGCCCTGCGTGATGTCGGTCGCCGCCCCGCAGTTCGAACAGAAGCGGTGGCGTGTGTGCCAGGACAACAAGGCGCGGGCGGTGGCGGCAAGTTCGGCATCGCGCGGGGTCAGCCCGGTCATCGCGCCGCGCAATTCGGCAAACCGGTGCTGCGGGGGGAAGGCCGGATGCACCTGTTCCGAGGGATCGAAGAATGCCTCAAGCGCGCCCTCCGGCACCGCATCCGGCTCCCACGCCGACAGGTCCAGCGCAAACCGGGGCGTGTCAGCGTCCATTCCCAGGAAAAGGGGGGCTTCGACGGCTGCCTCAAGGCCGGCCGCGCCCGTCGGCAGCCATCCGGGGGCCAATGTGTCCACATCGCCCGCGATCAGCGGCTTGCCCCGCCAGAACGGCAAGACACGCGCCGCCGGACTGTCGTACAGCGCGCGCAGACGGGCCGGATCGGACCGCAGGTGCCCGGCCCGTTGCAGCCCCGAGTCCCGGAACGCCAGCGAATTCGTGTCAAACATGCGGCTCGACCCCTGTTTTTCTGCCCCGCCGCTTCGCACAGCCCCGGCCGGAATGCAAACCGCCGGCCCGGCGCGGGTGTTGCGAGAACACCCCGGCTGCGCGAGAAATACAACCTTTGGTGCGGCTCGCCTTGCCCCCGGCGCCAAGGCCCCGTGAAGATATGCGTACCAGACGCGAACGTCATGGAAAGGGTACCCGATTTCCACCACGGATCACTCGCCGGACCAAGCGCAGGTGTCCCTGCGGATTCTGTGCACGACCGATCTGCATGCCGCGATCTGGCCCTTCAACTATGCCACCGACCGACAGGATGACACGCGCGGGCTGGCCCTTCTGGCACCGCTGATCCACGCCGCCCGGCGCGAGGCCGCCAACACCTGCCTGTTCGACGTGGGCGACAGCCTGCAAGGCACGGCGCTGGCCGACGCCGCTGCCGGGGATCTATCGTCTCCCCATCCCATCATCGCGGCGATGAACACGCTGGGGTATGACGCAGCAACGCTGGGCAACCATGATTTCGACTATGGGCTGGAGACCCTGAACGCGGCAATGGCCGCCGCCCGGTTTCCCTTCGCGCTGGCCAACCTGCGGAATGCGGCCGGATCTTCCCCGGCCCTGCCGCCGCCCTTTGTTCTGCTGGACCGGCAGGTAACGGATCGTGCCGGGCGCACACATCCCCTGCGCCTGGGCGTCCTTGGGCTGGCCCCGCCGCAAACCATCCTGTGGAACACCGCCGCCCTTGACGGCGCGGTCGTGGCCGAAGATGTCGTGCAGGTTACGCAATCCCTGATCCCCCGGATGCGCGCCGCTGGCGCCGATCTGATCGTGGCGCTGTGCCATTCCGGCATCGGCAGGGATACCGACACCGATCCGCCCGACCTGTTTGCCCAGAAGATCGCGCGGCTGGACGGGATCGACGCCCTACTGACCGGTCACAGCCACGGGCGCCTGCCGGGGCCGGACTATGCGGACCATCCCGACGTCGATGCCGAACGGGGCACGATTTGCGGCACGCCCGCGCTGATGGCCGGGGCGCATGGACGGGATCTTGGCCTGCTGGATCTGGAGCTTGCGCACGACAACCGGGGCTGGAGCGTCACCGGCGCGCAGGCCGCGTTGCGCGGCATCCCCACGCCCCCGCCGCCCGCCGATCCCGCTGTCCTCAAGGCCACGGCACAGCACCACGCGCGAACCCGCACCAGCCTGAGCGACACCATCGCCACAACCGCGATCCCTTTGCACACCATTGCCGCCATGGCGGGGCAGGCCCCTGCCCTGCGCGTGCTTTCGGATGCGCAGGTCTGGACCGCGCAACGCCTGCTGAAGGATGATCCGCTGGGCGATCTGCCCCTGCTGTCTGCGGTGGCGCCGATCCGGATGGGCGGGCGTGCCGGACCCTTGGCCTTTGTCGATCTTCCCGCAGGCCCGATCCGCGAACGTGATCTGCTGGACCTTGCCCCGTTTCCCAATCGTCTGTGCGTGTTCGAAATCACCGGCGCCCAGCTTCGGTTGTGGCTGGAACGCGCCGCGGCATGCTATCAGCAGGTGAGACCGGACCCGGAACCGCAGTCTTTGCTGGTTCAAGGCGCTCCCGGTTATAATCTGGATACAGTCTTTGGGATCACCTACCAGATCGACTTGCAAGCCCCATCATGGTTCGACGCGATCAGCGGCGCCCGCAAACCACGCCACGGCCCCGGTCGCATCCGGCGATTGAGTCACATGGGCACGGCGGTGGCGGACACGGATCGCTTCGCCATGGTGACCAGCGCCTTCCGGGCCTGCGGCGGGGGCGGCTATCATGCTCCCCCCGATCCGGCGGAGTTGCTGTTCAGCGCCAAGACCCTGCGCCATTGCCTGTCGGCCTATCTGCGCGAAACCCGAACTCTGAACCCGGTGCCGCAAATGCCGTGGCAGTTCACGCCGATGGCCGCCTCGGTACACCTGAAGACATCTCCGGCAGTGACACCCGCCCATTTCGGACCGCTTGCGCCTTCGGTGCAGGATCTTGGGCTGGATGCGCAGGGGTTTCGCCAGCTGTTGCTGGACGGCTAGGCCATATGGCTTGCGCCCAGACCCTTGCATCCGTTTCGCAAGACGCATAGATATCGCGGTGAGAGGTTGGCGCGGGCAGGCGCCTCGCCAACCCGGTCAGATCCGGAAGGAAGCAGCCGTAACGAGCCCCGCTTGGGTCGTTGTCCAGCCTCTCACCCACACCATCCAGCCCGGAGGTCATCTGATGATTGTTCTCATCTCTCCCCGGGCAGCGCGTTCCTGACGGTCTGAACCGTCCCGCTGCCTGATCCGTATTGCCGCGCAAGCGATTGCTGCGCGGTGAGCAACGCGTGATATAGACAGGCAGACAAATGGCTTTTTCCCTTGCGGACCTTGGCTGGTCCAACTTTTTCCTGCAACAAGACCCTCAGAACGACGGCGACACGCTGTATCGGCTGACTCATGTGCACCGCGATCGCGCCGAAGGGCTGGGCTGTGACGGCCCCGCCGTTCTGACAACCGCGCCGCCGCTGACCACCGCAGACCTGGCGGTCGGCGATTGGGTCGCGGCGGATTCCGATTTCCGAATCCAGCGTCAGTTCGACCGAAAGACCGTGCTGCAGCGCCGCGCGGCGGGCACCGATGCGCGCACCCAACTGATCGCCGCCAATGTGGACACCCTGTTCATCGTCGGCTCCTGCAACGCCGATTTCAGTCCGGCGCGGCTGGAGCGCTACCTCGCGCTGGCCAAGGGTGCCGGGTGCTACCCGGTCGTGGTCTTGACCAAGGCCGACCTTTGCGACGATCCCGATGCCTACCGCACGCAGGCCGAAACCCTCGCCCCCCTGCTGACCGTGCTGACGGTCGATGCCCATACGGCCGAGGATATCCGGCAGGTGGCCGGGTGGCTGGGGCGCGGCCAGACCGGGGCGCTGGTGGGCTCCTCGGGCGTTGGCAAGACCACCCTGCTGAACGGGCTGACCGGACAGCAGGAGGACACGCAGGCAATCCGCGAGGATGACGCCAAGGGTCGCCACACCACCACGGCGCGCGGACTGTATCCGGTCGCCACTGGCGGCTGGATCATCGATACCCCCGGAATGCGCGCCCTGCGCCTGACCGAGGCCAGCCAGGGCATCGACGATGTGTTCGAGGATGTCTCATCGCTGGCCACGCAGTGCCGGTTCAGCGATTGCACGCACGAGACCGAACCCGGCTGCGCCATCCTCGCCGCGATCGAACGTGGCGATCTGGACCCCGCCCGCCTGCGCCGCTGGCAGAAGCTGCGGCGCGAGGACCAGCACAACAGCCAGACGCTGGCACAGGCCCGCGCCCGCGACAAGGCGTTTGGCAAGATGGTCCGCAACGTGATGGCCGAGAAGAAGTCCAAGCGCGGCCACTGAACCGCGCCGGACAGCCGGGGCGCCTTTCAAGGGCACCCCGGCACGCGGGTCAGACCACGCCGTCGGCAACCACCTGCCCCGGATGCGCCTCGGCCCACGTCGCCAGAAGCGCCGCCATCTCGGGCGCTTCGGCCATCCCGACCGCCCGGCGCGGCAGCGCAACGCCATGTTCCAATGCTAGGCGCATGCAGCCGGTGTGATCGCGTTCGGCCCGGTGCGGGCAATTCTCCGATCCATGCAGGATGGTCGAGAACACCGTGCCGCCATAGGCGTTCACATGGCTCATGTCCGGACCCTGCTTCAGGAACCAGGCAAAGACCTCGGGCAGCCCTTCCCAACCGGCCAATTGCAGCGGGGTCAGACCCATTTCGTCGGTTGCATTCGCATCGAACCCCATGGCCACCAGGCGCTGCATGTGCGGCAGCGTGCCCGGACGCGGCACCAGCAGCGTCAGCAAGGGGCGCAGATCCGGCGAAACCCTGGCCATGTCGATCCAGTCGCTGGCCGAAACGGCCCCGTCCGCCGCCCGCGCCAGTTGCGCCTCGATCGCCGAAAGCGCCGTGTCTGCGCCCCGTGCCTCCAGCCGCCGCGACAGGGCGGGCTGCCCGAAGATCCGCGCATAGGCATAGGCCGAATGCCCGTGGAACAGGGCTGCGGGATCGGCGCCATTGTCCAGCAGAAGTTCCGCCATCGCCACCGACGCCCCCCGCCGCGCCACCTGATGCAGCGCCGGCAGTGTCGGCATCGGTGCGCCCGAGGGATGCGTGGCGACCCCCTCGTTCGGATCCGCCCCCGCCGCAAGCAACAGCCGCACCGCTTCCAGATCGTCGAAGTCGATGGCCCGCAACACGGCGTTGGTGCCCTTCGGCGACGCGCCATGCTCCAGCAGCATCCGAAGCCCCTCGTGATGGCCCAGCTCGGTCGCGTGATACAGCGATTCGCCATCGTTGGGATCGGCCCCATGTGCCAACAACCACCGCGCCAGCACCATGTTGTTGCTGTGCCCGATCGCCCCGTACAGTGCCGACAGCCGGTGTTCGGATCCCGGCTCGGCAGGGCAACTGTCATTCACCGACGCCCCGTGCCGCAACAGCACGTCCGCAATGCCCAGCATGGCACTTTCGGGGTCAGGCATCCCCTGGAATCGGCGCGAGAAGGCCAGATGCAGGATCGGCCGCCCGCGCGGCCCGAAGCTCTGGGTGGCGAGCGACGGATCGCGGGCCAACGCCGCCGCCACGGCAGCATGATCCAACAACGCGACCTGCAAGGCAAAATGCCCTGCGGCCAGATCTGGGGCCTCCTGCAACAACCGATCCACGCGGCCGTTCTGCCCCAGATACAGGGCCCGTTTCAGCGCCTGCAATCGCGCCGCCCCATCCATGCCGTGCCGTTCCACGGCTTCTTTCAATTGCGGCCAACTGGAAAAACCAGCCTCGCGCGCCACCACATGCAGCGCATCCGCATGGCGGATGTCCGCAACCGGCGCCCCCAGCGCCTGGCGGACACGGGCCACAGCCGCCGGATCACCCAGATCATAGCCGGATTTGAGCGCCTTGGCTGATCGGCGCAGATGGTCGAGGGATTTCGCCATCGGTTTCCTCATCGCTTGGCCCAGTGATCCGCCGACACGGGCATGAGAAAAACCGAAGATACTTCTTCGTTCAGGTCTCGAAAGGGTGCCGGCAACAGCTTTCCGCGGATCAGGAGGCCGCCCCGAACGGCCCTCGCGGAAGGGTAGCGCCGCACCACGCCTGTCGCAAGGGGTACCTCCCGCCCTCTGTTGCGCCCTTTCGGGCGCGTCGCCGGTTGGGCCCGGCGCCGCTGACGCGGCGCGGCGTCCCTTTCTTCTTGGCGAAAATACTCAAGATCCCACCGCGCCCACAGGCTTCGTCCCCCGCTTCGAAGGCACCCTCCGATTTCCCCAGCATTCCCGCCTGTCCTTCTGGACCTCTGCCCCGCCGGACCCTAGCTTGGCTGCAACCAATGATTCCCCGAGGAGACGACACAGGTGACCGACAGCGGCTATCAGGTTCTGGCACGCAAATACCGCCCTGAAACCTTCGCCGACCTTGTGGGTCAGGAGGCGATGGTCCGCACCCTGAAAAACGCCTTCGCCGCCGACCGCATCGCCCAGGCCTTCATGATGACCGGCATCCGCGGCACCGGGAAAACCTCCACCGCGCGGATCATCGCCAAGGGTATGAACTGCACCGGCCCGGACGGTCTGGGCGGCCCCACCACAGATCCCTGCGGCCAGTGCCCGCAATGTCGCGGCATCGCCACCGGCACCCATGTGGACGTGATCGAGATGGACGGCGCCAGCCAGACCCGCATCGATGATATCCGCAGCAACGTGCTGGACAGCGTCACCTATGCGCCCGCTGAAAGCCGCTTCAAGATCTACATCATCGACGAGGTGCACATGCTCAGCACCTCGGCCTTCAACGCGCTGCTCAAGACGCTGGAGGAACCCCCCCGCCACGTGAAGTTCATCTTCGCCACCACCGAGATCCGCAAGGTGCCGGTGACGGTGCTGTCGCGGTGTCAGCGTTTCGACCTGCGCCGGATCGAACCCGAGGACATGCTGGCCCTGCTGCGGCGCATCGCCAAGGCAGAGGGCGCCGAGATCACCGACGAAGCCCTGGCCCTGATCACCCGCGCCGCCGAGGGCTCGGCCCGCGACGCCACCTCGCTGCTGGATCAGGCGATCAGCCATGGCGCCGGTGAAACCGGGGCCGAACAGGTGCGCGCCATGCTGGGGCTGGCCGACCGGGGCCGGGTGCTGGACCTGTTCGACCTGATCATGAAGGGCGAGGCCGCCGCCGCACTGAACGAACTGGCCGCGCAATACGCCGACGGCGCCGACCCGCAATCGGTGCTGCGCGATCTGGCCGAGATCGCGCATTGGCTCTCGGTCACCAAGGTCACGCCGGACGCCGGCGACGATCCCACCCTGCCCCCCGACACCCGCGCGCGCGGTCAGGAAATGTCGGCCCGCCTCAGCCAGCGGGTGCTGGGCCGGGCCTGGCAGATGCTGCTGAAGTCCCTCGAAGAGGTCGCCGTGGCCCCCAACGCGATGATGGCCGCCGAGATGGCGGTGATCCGCATGACCCATGTCGCCGATCTGCCCCCGCCCGAAGAGCTGTTGCGCCGTCTGAACGCGCAACCGGCCGGATCACCTGCCCATACGGCATCCCCCGCACGCACCGCCCCGGCTGGCACGCCGACAGCACGTCAGCCCCCCGCCGTGGCACCACGCGCATCTGCCCCCCGCACCTCCGGTCCCGCCACCGCCGCGGCCCCGATGGCCGACGCCGAAACCGCGCTGGCCCGGTTTTCCACCTTCGAGGACGTGGTTGCCCTGATCCGTCGGCACCGTGACGTGAAACTGCTTCTGGAAGTGGAAAACGCGCTGCACCTCGTGCGCTATTCTCCGGGGCGGATCACCTTCCGCCCGACGCCGCAAGCCACCCCGGACCTGGCCCAGGTGCTGGGCGCGCGGCTGCAAGCCTGGACCGGCAACCGTTGGGCGGTGACCGTCACGACTTCGGAAGACGGCGCTCCGACCATCGCCCAGGCCCGTGCTGCGGAAACCGACGCGCTGACGGCGCAGGCGCTGGAACATCCCATGGTGAAGGCGGTGTTTGCGCGCTTTCCCGGCGCCGAGATCATTGATATCCGAACCCCCGAAGCCATCGCCGCGGACGCCGCGCAGGAGGCCCTGCCGGAACTGCCCGAGGCCGATGACAACTGGGACCCGTTTGACGACGATTTCTGAAAGGACAACACGATGCTGAAAGGACTTGGCGGTCTGGGCGACATGGGCAAGATGATGAAGGCGGCCCAGGAGATGAAGGACAAGATGGAGGCGCTCCAGGAAGAGCTGACCACCATCACCGTGGAAGGCGAAAGCGGCGCCGGACTGGTGCGCGCCACGGCGACGGCCAAGGGCGAGCTGACCGCCCTGTCGATCGATCCGTCGATCTTCCACAAGGATGAAAAGGAAATGGTCGAGGACCTGATCCTCGCGGCGATCAAGGACGCACAATCCAAGGCGCAGGACCGCACCCAGGCCGAAATGCGCAAGCTAACCGAATCCATGGGCCTGCCCGCCGACATGAAGCTGCCCTTCTGATCATGGGCGCGCCCGTCGCGGTCCGGGTCAAGGGCGCCGAAGGCGCGGCGCAGCCGCTGGCCCTTGACGCGGGCCGCGGCGGGATCACGCTCGTGCCGGGCCGCACCCGGGTGCGGCCTTCTCAGCGAAAACTCCGCACCCTCTCCGCCGACCCCCGGCTGACCGGCCGGGCGCCCACGGGCCCCGTCGCCGCCAAGGGCGGTGATGGGGGGACAAGACGTGGCGCGCTTGCGCGCCGCCGCATGACAGGTCGGACATGAGCGCCCCGTCCTCGGTCGAAGCGCTGATCGAACTGATGGCCAAGCTGCCGGGTCTCGGTCCGCGTTCGGCCCGCCGCGCGGTGCTGCACCTGTTGCGCAAGCGGTCGCTGTTGTTGCTGCCGCTGGCCGACCTGTTGACCGAGGTCGCCCGCACCGCGCGCGAATGCGTGACCTGCGGCAATATCGCGACCGAAGACCAATGCCCGATCTGCACTGATCCGCGCCGCGCCACCGGGGTGATCTGCGTGGTGGAAGACGTGGCCGATCTTTGGGCCATGGAACGCACCGGCGCCTTCAAGGGCCGCTATCACGTGCTGGGCGGCACCCTGTCGGCGCTGGATGACATCGGTCCCGAGGATCTGGGCCTGCCGAAACTGTCCCGCCGCCTCATCAACGAGGGCGTGTCGGAGGTGATCCTCGCGCTGAACGCTACCGTGGACGGGCTGACCACCGCGCATTACATCGCCGATCTGCTGGAAGACGGGGTTCTTGTGACCTCGCTGGCGCAGGGCGTACCGGTGGGGGGCGAGTTGGACTATCTGGACGACGGCACCATCGGGGCGGCACTGAAGGCCCGCAGCCGGGTCTAGGGTCCGACGGGCGGATCTTGAGTATTTTTGCCAAGAAGAAGGGCGCGGAGTCATCGACCCGCGCCCTTGAATTCTGATTCCGACGCCTGGTCAGATCAGGGGATCAGGTTGCCCTCGCCATCCTCATCCTCGTCGTCGTCATTGTCGGGCAGGTTGAAGAAGCTGTCGGCGTCAATCGGCGCGTCCTTCTTTTCGTCTTCGTCCATGGAACCGCCCAGGGTAAAGGTCTCCAGCCCGGAAATCGCCGTCGGGATCTTCGGTTCTGCATCCATTTCCAGCGATTGCTCGGTCGACACCAGCTTGCGACGCTCGTCGTCGGACATGACCGCGCCCTCGCGCGCCTTCTTGGCGGCGGCTTTCTGGACGGCGGCATCCAGCTCCGACTGCCGGCACAGGCCCAGTGCCACCGGGTCGACCGGCTGGATGTTGGAAATGTTCCAATGGGTCCGCTCGCGGATGGCCTGGATCGTCGGCTTGGTGGTGCCCACCAGCTTGGCGATCTGGCTGTCGGCCAGTTCCGGGTGAAACTTGACCAGCCAGAGGATCGACGCCGGGCGGTCCTGGCGCTTGCTGAGCGGAGTGTACCGCGGGCCACGGCGCTTGTCCTCGCCCGAGGCCGCCGGGTTGTACTTGAGCTTCAGCTTGTAGAGCGGGTTCTTCTCGCCCTGATCGATCTCGCTCTGGTCAAGCTGGTTGTTGGCGACCGGGTCGAACCCCTTGACGCCGGCGGCCACATCGCCGTCGGCGATGCCCTGCACCTCAAGCTGGTGAAAACCGCAGAATTCGGCGATCTGCTTGAAGCTGAGTGTCGTGTTGTCCACCAGCCAGACGGCGGTGGCCTTGGCCATGATCGGCTTGCCTTGCATGGCGATCTCCTGTCATTCGTTGTCCCGTCGAAAACGCGCAATTTCCCCGCGCCGTGACTCGGCTGCGCCGGGAAGGCGCGTCTTCTCGATGTAGGGAAGATTGAGTGTATATAGGGCGGCTTGTCCGCGGAGGAAAGAGAAAATGCGTACTGCTGCGGCCCGCGGGCTGGTGTTGAGCATGGCCTTGCTGAGCCTGCTGTCCGGGGCGGCGCGCGCCGACCATGATCGGCCCGGGGTCTTCGACTATTACGTATTGTCGCTGTCGTGGTCGCCAAACTGGTGCCTGCGCGAAGGCGATGCCCGCGATGCCGAACAATGCGACACCCGGCATGACCATGGCTGGCTGCTGCACGGGCTGTGGCCGCAGCACGAGGATGGGTATCCAAAGGACTGTCACACCGACACCGCCGATCCGACGCGGGCGCAAAGCGGTGCCATGACCGACATCATGGGATCGGGCGGGCTGGCCTGGTACCAGTGGAAGAAGCATGGCCGCTGCACCGGGCTGAGCGGACCGCAATACTATGCCCTGTCGCGCGAGGCCTATGGCCGGATCACCCGCCCCGAATTGCTGCGCAAGCTGGACAAGACGGTGAAGCTGCCCGCCACGGTCATCGAGGAGGCGTTTCTTGAGGTCAACCCGGCCCTGTCCGCCGCAGCCCTCACCATCACATGCCGCGATGGCATGATCCAGGAGGCGCGCATCTGCCTGACCCGCGATCTGGACCCACGGCCCTGCGGCGATGGCGTGTCCCGCGATTGCTCGCTGGACGACGCCCTGTTCGCCCCGATCCGCTAGGGGCGCCTGCGGCGCCCGACGGTCAGGTGGGCTGCAGGATGCGGCCCAGCGGTCGCCCCGCCAGCAGGTGCACATGCATGTGCGGCACTTCCTGGATCGCATCCTCGCCCGCGTTGGAAATCAGGCGGAACCCGCCCGCGCCGCTGGTCGGCTGAACGCCCAGCATCTCGGCGATCTTCCCGACGGCGCGGGTGAAATCCACGATCTCGGCGTCCGAGGCCTCCTGCGCGAAATGATCAAAGGTGACATAGGGCCCCTTGGGGATCACCAGCACATGTTCGGGCGTCTGCGGCTGGATATCGCGGAACGCAAGGCTGTGTTCCGTTTCAAGCACGGTGTTGTTTGGGATCTCGCCGCGCAGGATCTTGGCGAAGATGTTCTGATTGTCATAGGTAAAGGCCATTGGGGCGCCTCATGTGTCAGGAAATCGTTGTGCCTGTGTCCGCTTCCGGACCGGCGACTGTCAAGCGGGCTGAATGACCTTGTCTTCGAAGGCGCAGAGATCCCGGATGATGCAGGTGCCGCACATGGGTTTGCGCGCCTTGCAGTGATAGCGCCCGTGCAGGATCAGCCAGTGATGGGCGTGCTGCTGGAACTCGGCGGGAACCTGATCCTCGATCGCGCGTTCCACCGCATCCACATCCTTGCCCGGACACAGGCCGGTGCGGTTGCCGACCCGGAAGATATGGGTGTCGACCGCCTGCGCGGGCATCTTGAACCACATGTTCAGCACCACGTTGGCGGTCTTGCGCCCGACGCCGGGCAGCGAGACCAGCGCCGCGCGCGACGAGGGCACCTGCCCGCCAAAATCGTCCACCAGGATCCGGCTCAGCTTGATGACGTTCCTGGCCTTGTTGCGATAGAGGCCGATGGTCTTGATGTGCTCGATCACGCCCTCCTCCCCCAGTGCCAGCATCTTCTCGGGGGTGTCGGCGATCCTGAACAACTCGCGGGTGGCCTTGTTGACCCCGGCGTCCGTGGCTTGCGCCGACAGCGCCACCGCGACCACCAGCGTGAAAGCGTTGACGTGTTCCAGCTCACCCTTGGGCTCGGGTTCGGCGTCGCGGAAGCGCGAAAACGCCTCGACAATGGTGGCGTAATCGGCCTGCGGTGACATCGGCGTGGGCGACGGCGCCCCGGCAGCGGGGGCCTTGGCCTTGCGGCGCGGTTTCGCTTGCGCAGGTTTCGGGTCGTTCGACGCCGGTTTTGCCGCTACATCCTTGGCCATGACCCGTTCTTCCTCATCCTCGTCCGCAGCGGACACCGCCCCCGAGGGGGCCTATCACTATGGCGTCATGGCGCGTGCCATCGCCGCCATCGACGCCGCCGGGGGCGCGCCCCTGCCGCTGGCCGATCTGGCCGCTGAATTGCACATGTCGCCGGCCCATTTCCAGCGCATCTTCACCCGCTGGGCCGGGGTCTCGCCGAAACGCTATCAGCAATACCTGGCGCTTGACCATGCCAAGCGGCTGCTGGCCGAACAAGCCACCACCCTGGCCACGGCGCAGGAGGTGGGTCTGAGCGGCTCGGGCCGGCTGCACGATCTGTTCCTGCGGTGGGAAGCGATGACACCGGGCGACTATGCCCGCGCCGGCAAGGGCCTGCTGATCCGCATGGGGATGACCGACACGCCTTTCGGCCCGGCGCTGGCCATGGCCACCGAGCACGGGTTGTGCGGGCTGGCCTTCACCGCCGAGACCGGCGAGGACGCAGCCCGCACCGACCTGTGCGCCCGCTGGCCCGCCGCGCGTTTCGTCGAGGATCCGGATGTGGTTGCGCCGATGGTCGCGGATGCCCTGGGCGGGCGCGGGGCCCGGCTGCACCTGATCGGCGCGCCGTTCCAGATCAAGGTCTGGGAGGCGCTGCTGCATATCCCCTCGGGCCAAGTGACCACCTATTCCGACATTGCCCGTGTGGTCGGCAAGCCCAACGCGCAGCGGGCCGTGGGCACCGCCGTGGGGCGCAACCCCATCAGCCTGCTGATCCCCTGCCACCGGGCGTTGCGCAAATCCGGTGCCCTGGGCGGCTATCACTGGGGGCTGCCGGTCAAGCGCGCCATCCTGGCCTGGGAAAGTGCGCGGAGAGACGCCGAGTTCACGCAAGCCTGACTCGCAATTCTGCCCGGTTTCGCCATATTGGCGGCAAAGAAACGAGCAGAGGCAAACCCATGTTCCCCACCCGCATCCCGACCGCCGCCAAAGGCGCCGGTCTTCTGGCCCTTGCATTGGCCCTGACCGCCTGTACCCCGACTTATGAGCAAGGCACCGGCTCAGGCAACCGCAACACCACCACCGGCGCGATCATCGGCGGCGTGGCGGGCGGGCTTCTGGCCGGTCCCGTCACCGGTGGCAACGGCGGCAAGGCCGCCGTCGGCGCCGTGGCAGGGGCCGCCGTGGGCGCGGCCATCGGAAGCGCGCTGGACCGGCAGGCTGCCGAGTTGGACCAGCAGTTGGGCGACAGCATCACCGTGGAAAACCAGGGCGACAAGCTGCTGGTGAACTTCCCGCAGGACATTCTGTTCGCCGTGGACAGCGCCTCGGTGGCCGAAAGCCAGAAGGCCGAACTGCGCACGCTGGCGGCCAACCTGCAACGCTATCCCGACACCACGGTCCAGATCATCGGCCATACCGACAACACCGGCGCGGCAAGCTACAACTTCGACCTGTCGGCCCGGCGCGCAGGCGCGGTGTCTTCGGTACTTGTGGGTGCCGGTGTCGCGGGCAAGCGCCTGAGCGCCATCGGCCGGGGCGAGGATGCGCCCATCGCGTCGAACCTGTCGGTCGAGGGCCGCGCCCAGAACCGTCGGGTCGAGGTCGTCATCCGTCCCAACGGCTGACACGCCTTGCGGGCGGGCCGCGCCGGTCATACCCTTTGACCAGAGTGAAAGGCCCGCCCTTGACGTTCCGCCGCATCGAGCATGAAATGGTCTCCGCTTCGGTGATCCGCCAGATCGAAGATCTGATCCTGCGCGGCATCCTGCGTCCCGGAGAGCGCCTGCCCCCCGAACGCGATCTGGCCGAACGGCTTGGGGTATCGCGCCCGACCCTGCGCGATGCCATTGCCGATCTGTCTGAGCGCGGTCTGCTGACCCGCCGTGCCGGGGCCGGAATCTATGTGGCCGAGGTTCTGGGCTCGGCCTTCGCACCGGCGCTGATCGAGCTGTTTGCCTCGAATGAAACGGCTGTCTTCGACTATCTGGAATTCCGGCGCGAGCTTGAGGGCATGGCCGCCGCCCGCGCCGCGCGGCTGGGCTCGGACACCGACCTTGCGGTGATCGACACGGTCTATCGCCGCATGGAAGCGGCCCACGCGGATCGCGACCCCACGCAAGAGGCCGCGCTGGACGCCGAGTTTCACCTGTCGATCCTAGAGGCCAGCCACAACGTCATCATGCTGCACATGATGCGGTCAATGTTCGACCTGCTCAGGCAGGGCGTGTTCTACAACCGCCAGTCCATGTTTCGCCAGCGCACCGTGCGGGAGCAATTGTTGCAGCAGCACAAGGCCATCAACAGCGCCCTGCAGGCCCGCGACCCTGCCGCAGCACGCGAGGCGGTCGAGGCGCATCTGGGGTTTGTCGAGGCCACCCTGCGGGATGAAGCCCGCGCCCGCGACAACGAAGCCGTCGCCGCGCAGCGACTGGCGCACCAGGAAGAACGGGCCGCCGGGCGCAAGGGCTGACCGGCCCGGCCCCCTGCCCCGCACACGAAAAACCCGGCCAGAGGCCGGGTTTCACGAGATCACATGTCACAAACCGCTCAGTGCAGCTTGGCAGACACTTCGTCGATCGAGGCGTCGATGCTGGCCGAAACCGCCTCGGCGCTGGTGTTCTTGACCATCACGTTGCGGGCCGCGGCGATTGCCACGGTGATCGCACGGTCGCGGACCTCTTTCACCGCATTGGCTTCCGCCGACGCGATCTGGTCCTCGGCCGCCTGCAGACGACGGGCAATGGAGACCTTGAGGTCGTCCTTGGCCTGTTCGGCTGCCGCTTCGGCTTCTTTCTTGGCACCGGCGACGATGCGCTCGGCCTGCTCCTGCATCTCTTTCTGCTTGCGCTCGTAAGAGGCCAGCAGCGTCTGGGCTTCTTCCCGCAGGTTACGGGCTTCGTCCAGATCGGACAGGATGTTGTCTGCGCGCTTGTCCAGCAAGCCACCCAGCAGCGCCGGTACCTTGAAGTAGACCAGCACGCCGATGAACAGCAGGAACGCCAGCAGCACCACGAAGTTGGTGTTGTGCAGCGAGAAGAACGGACCGCTGGCGGCCAGCGCGGGGCTGGCAGCCACGACAGCGGCAAAGGCAAGGCTCAGTCGTTTCATGGCTTACCCTTTCAGCTGCGCGGAAACCGCGGCGTTCACGGCGTCATCATCGCTGGCGCCACCCAGGGCAGCCACCAGAGCGGCAGCAGTGTCCTTGGCCACCAGTTCGACACTTTCCACGGCCCCGGCGCGAATTTCGCCGATCCGGGCTTCCGATTCCGCGGCTTTCGCCGAGATCTCGGCATCAGCCTTGGCAATCGCATCGTCCAGGTCCGCCTGAATGGCAGTCCGGGCTTCCGCGGTGATACGGGCGCTTTCGGCACGCGCATCGGCCAGGGCCTTCTGATAGGCCGCTTCCGCTTCCTGCGCCTTGAGCTTGAGCTCTTCGGCGGCAGCAATATCATTGGTGATCGTCCCCTGACGGTCTGCCAGGATGGCCGCGATGCGCGGCAGCGCCACGCGCGACAGGATCAGGTAGATCGCGCCAAGCGCGATAATGAGCCAGAAGATCTGGTTCGGGAAATGCGCGAATTCCAGCTGCGGCATTCCTGCCGCTTCGGCTGCGTGCCCACCCCCGTGTGCCGCATCTGCGGCAACATGCTTGGTGTCGGCCATGTCGTCCTCCTGGAACCTAGAGACTTACACGGGCAGGGCAACGCGTCGGCGCCCCGCCCGGTCGTAAGGATGGGTCCGGGTGGATCAGACGGCGAACATCAGCAGAAGGGCAACGAGGAACGAGAAGATCCCCAGAGCTTCTGCGAACGCGATGCCGATGAACAGGGTCGCGGTCTGGTCGGCAGCAGCCGACGGGTTGCGCAGGGCGCCAGCAAGGAAGTTGCCGGCCACGTTGCCCACACCCATCGCGGAGCCGCCCATGCCCATGCAGGCCAGACCAGCGCCGATGTATGCACCCATTTGTACGATATCGCCTTCCATGTCGTGTTCTCCTTACGTTGGAATTGGCAGGTATAAGTTGGTGTTTCGGTTGTTCGATCCCGGCGCCGCTTAGTGGTGCGGGTGCAGGGCGTCCTTCAGGTAGACGCAAGTCAGGATCGTGAAGACATAGGCCTGGATGAAGCTCACCAGAACTTCGAGGCCGTACATTGCGGTGATGGCCAGGACCGAGATCGGCGAGATCGCGGCAATCGCGGCGAAGCCCGCGAATACCTTGATCACCGCGTGGCCGGCCATCATGTTGCCCGCAAGACGAATGGAGTGGCTGACCGGGCGCACGAAGTACGAGATCACCTCGATCAGCGCCAGCACCGGGCGCAGCGCCAGCGGTGCCGAGGACACCCAGAACAGGCCCAGGAAGCCGACGCCGTTCTTGACGAAGCCCAGAACGGTCACGGTCACAAACACCGCCAGCGCCAGAACTGCGGTCACGGCGATGTGGCTTGTGGTGGTGAAGGACATCGGCAGCAGGCCAAGGAAGTTGGCGAAGACGATGAACATGAACAGGGTCATGATGTAGGGGAAGTAGCGCACGCCATCCTTGCCGGCGACGTCTTCCACCATCTTGTAGACAAAGCCATAGGCCAGTTCGGCAATCGACTGGGTCTTGCCGGGAACGATCTTGCTGTCACGGGTGCCCAGCACCAGCAGGGCGGCAATCGCGGCCACTGTCAGGGCCAGCCACAGGGTCACGTTGGTGGGCGTATACCAATGCACCGCGCCATCCCCGAACAGGGGCTTGACGATAAACTGGTCCATCGGGTGAAAAACAAGACCGCCTTCGGCTGGTGCTTCCGTTGCCACGTTGTCGTCCCTCTTGCCTGTCCGCGCCGGTGACGCGGGTCGTTGTTCAGTCGCCCGCGTCGGGCGGATCGGTTTTCGCGGCGGCCTCGGCCTTCCGCGCGGCCTGGAACTCTTCGGCGGTGCGCATCATCGTCTTCACGCCGGCCGCCAGCCCCAAGAATACAAACAGCACCATCAGTATCGGCATGGTCCCCAGAAGGGTGTCCAGCCCGTACCCGATGCCGAAGCCGATCCCCAGACCGGCCACAAGCTCGATCACCATGCGCCAACCCATCTGGGCCTGCGAATAATGCTCTTCCTGATGGGGTTTGCTTGTGCCGCCAGCCTGTTTCGCGGCGTCGATCCGCGCTTCCAGTTGTCTGAGCTTTTCCCGCTCGGACTCCTCGGCCATGCAATCCCCCTTCAGGTTCGAGCCGGAACCTAGGCAGGGGGGGCGCCAAAGTCAAAGCCAATCGACTCTGGCAAAACCCTTTTAATTCAATGGGATGATACCTATGCGACACATGTGCCGCACCTGCGGGATATTCAACCACGCGGTTGAGGAATTCTCCCTGGTACGCCGTTAGCGCCCCTCAGACCGGCAAGATGGGGCATGCCGCTTGGCCCTGCCCCGTGCCGGGTCCAAGGGCGCTCATCCGCGCGAGATCAACAGCAGCATCACGAAACACAGCGGCACCGAGGCCACGAAGGGCACGGCAAAGGCGACCAGACCCCAGGTGGAAATCGCCAGGAGCCAGACTGTGACCATGATGGCCAGCGCGTACCAGATGTTCTCGCGATGGCCGAACAGGACGTCGCGGGCGATCCATCCCAGCACCGGGAGTTTCAGAAGAACCCTGGAATACCAGGGCACGGAGGGCGGGATGGGAGTAAGGATGCTCATGCATCCGAGGTAATTTCTGCGGTCGCGCCGTCACCGTGCCAGCTTGCCGCGCCCCAGCCATTTGGCCAGCCGCCCGTCGAGGATCAGCAGCGCCACGAAGATGATCGCCATGCCCAGCAGGTGTTCGGGTTCCAGCCGTTCCTTCAGGACAAAGACCCCCAGCACCACCGCCGAGATTGGCGCGATGAAGGTGATGGTCGACGCCGCCGTCGCGCCGACTATCGGGATCAGCCAGAACATGGTGATGAAGGCCGCCGAGGTCAGCACGAATCCGATGATCAGGGCCGCCGCCCAGGTCTCGGGCCGGTGCATCACCGGCAGCCCTTCCAGCGTCAGCGATACCGGCAGGATCATTGCCGCGCCGATGGTCGCCGACCAGGCCGTCAGCACCACCCGGTCCATGCCCTGAAACCGGCGCAGATAGTTGACGGCGATGCCATAGCAAACCGGTGCCAGAAGCGCGACCAGCAGCCCCCACAGCGCATTGACCCCGTCGCCGCGCGCCGCCGGCAGCATCAGCACAACGATCCCGGCAAAGCCCAGCCCCACTGCCAGGCTCTTGACCTTCGTGGCGCGTTCGCCGCCGGGCAGGAAATGTCCGAAGATCACCGCGCAGATCGGGGTGGCCGCGTTGATGATGCCCGCCGCGCTGCTGGTGATGCCCTGTTGGGCCAGCGGATAGAAGGTCAGCGGCAGCGCGTATTGAATGGCACCGAAGATTAGCAAGGCCCCGGCCAGGTGTTTCGGGAAGGGTGCCGGGATGCGCCGGGCGGCGATCCAGATCCAGCAGCCCAAGGCCCCGAAGCCGACCCGCACCAGCGACACCGACAGCGGCCCGATTTCGCGCAGAAGGATCTCGTTGAAGAAGAACGATCCGCCCCAGCCGATGCCGAGGGCGAAGATCACCAGCCAATAGCGCAGTTCCATTGCGGACCCTCCTGCCCCCTCCCTGCGCCGGGCGCGGCGGTTTGTCCAGACCGAGGATGCGCTTGGCCTTTGGGGCGCCGCATTCTATCGTCTGCGGCCATGACACTGTCCCTGGATACGGTTTTCTCGGCCCTTGCCGACCCCACGCGCCGCGCGATCCTGTCGATGCTGCTGGAGGACGACATGGCGGTGACGGATGTGGCCGAACCCTTCGAGATGTCGCTGGCGGCGGTATCGAAACATCTGGTGATCCTGACACGCGCCGGCCTGATCACCCAGGAAAAACGCGGCCGGGTGAAATGGTGCAAGCTGGACCCCGACGCCCTGCGCGAGGCCAGCATCTGGATGCAGAGCTTCGGCCAGTTCGAGGCGGTCAACCTGGACGCGTTCGAGCGGTTTCTGGAACAGGAACTGTCGGCCCCGGTGCCCGACACCGATCCGGGCTAGGCGAAATCCCAGCCGCGCGCCTCGGCCTTCAGATGGGTCAGCAGGGTCTGCACCTTGACCGTGCGGTGCAGGTCCACGTGCGTGACCAGCCACAGGCGGGATTGCCATTCCGGACGCGGCGGCAGCACCTGCACCAGTTCGGGAAGATCCTGAACCTCCCAGCACGACAGGAACCCCAGCCCAGCCCCCGACAGGATGGCATGTTTCAGGGCGCGGGCATCGGTGCAGCGGAACCGCACCCGGTCGCGGGGCACGGCGGTGCGCAGCCAGCGATAGATCGGCGCACGGCTGTCTTCGTGATCCGGCCCGATGAAGATGTGACGCTCCAGGTCGGCATCGGTCTCGGGCATGCCGTGCTGTTCCAGATACGAGGGCGCGGCATACAGCGCGGCGGGCAGGCTGGTCAGGCTTTGCACCACGTTGTCGGGTTCGTCCGGGGCCTGCGCCCCGGCGCGGATCGCCACATGCGCCTCGCCGTATTCCAGTCGGAACACCCGCTCGTCGGTGAGAAACCGCAGGGTCAGGTCCGGATGCAGGTTCAGAAAGCGCGCCATCGAGGGCACCAGCAGCGGCGACAGCCCCGGCAGGCTGGTTACCACCAACTCGCCCGTTACCGAATCGCCGCGTCCGCGCAAGCGCCCGGCCAGTTGCGTGAACTGATCGTCGGTGGCCTGTGCCACCTGCAACAGGTCCTGCCCGGCTTCGGTCGCGGTATAGCCGCGTGCGTGGCGCTGAAACAGCTTGGTGCCAAGGCGGGCTTCCAGCGCATCTATGTGGCGGATGACCGTGGCGTGATGGACCCCCAGTTCCGACGCCGCGCCGGAGACCGTACCCTGGCGGGCAACATGAAAGGCCGTGCGGATTTCATCCCAGGCATCAATGGACATGGGCAGGCACACTCGCTCGCGGACAGGATCAGACGAAACCCCATAGAACCGCACATGCCCGCGTCCCTCAAGCGCAATCGCATTAGAACGACGCGCGCAGGATGCCAGATCTTTTCTGTGCACCAATGCGCATAAACCGCGCGAAATGTATCAATTAACACGATTGGCGCGCAGTTCTATCTGTATCTCAACGCAACGAAAGGATACGCTCATGACCCACATTCTGCACATCGACAGCTCCGCCCGCTTGCAAGACTCTGTGACCCGCGATCTCAGCGCCCGGATCGTCACACAGCTTTCCGGCCCTGAAACCCAAGTGATCCGCCGCGACCTTGCTGGTGGCCTGCCGCTGCTGTCCGAAACCTGGGTGATCGCGAACGCCACGCCCGAAGCCGAACGCACCGAAGCCCAAAAAGCCGAACTGGCCCTGTCGGATACGCTGGTGTCCGAACTGGAATCCGCCGAAACCATCGTGATCGGAGTGCCGGTCTACAACTTCAACGCACCGGCGGTGTTCAAGGCCTGGATCGATCTGGTGGCCCGCGCCGGGCGCACCTTCCGCTATACCTCGGAAGGGCCGCAGGGCCTGCTGACGGGCAAGCGCGTGGTACTGGCGGTCGCGTCGGGCGGCACACAGGTCGGGTCGCCCATCGACCACATGACCGGCTATCTGCGCCATGTTCTGGGCTTCATCGGTCTGGATCAGATCGAGATCGTGGCCGCCGACCAATTGGCCCGCAATCCCGAGGAAACCCTGGCGAAAGCCTTCGCAGCCATTCCTAAAATCGCGGCGTGACAGGCCATTGCCCGGCGGTCAGACCATCGCGCTGACCGCCCGTGGCATGGCGTCGATATCAACCACGGGATCGCGCAGGACATACCCACGGCCCCAGACGGTCTGGATCATCGGATCGCCGCCGGTCAGCTGCTTCAGCTTGCGGCGGATCTTGCAGACGAACACGTCGATGATCTTGACCTCGGGCTCGTCGATGCCGCCGTAAAGACGGTCAAGGAACATCTCCTTGGTCAGCGTCGTGCCCTTGCGCACGGCGAGATATTCCAGAACTTCGTATTCCTTGGCGGTCAGCGGCACCGGCCGGTCACCGAAGCGGGCCTGCTGCGCCTCAAGATCCAGCTGCAGCGCCCCGACCTTGACCGTCTTGCCGTGGCTCCGGCGGATTTGCTGGCTGGCATGAATCCGGGCCAGCAGGTCGTCACGGTGGAACGGGGTCGCCAGCGTGTCGGCATCTTCCAGGCCACGGGGCAGTTTCGGATCAGGCTCGTTGCCGACGATCACCAGCATCGGGACGTTGCCCAGTTGCGCGGCCTGATAGGCGCGGAACGCCTGTATCTCGAGCGCGGGCAGATGCGAATCCAGGATCACAAGACCGGGCACCGGCAAGGCGCGCGTGTCGGTGCTGTCGAACCTTGCAACGGACATCCCGAAGGCCTCGTCGGCCAGCATCAATTCGATGCTTTTCACAAGCATGGGGTTCTGGGACACGATACAGATATTCATGGGGTCTCCTTCCCCATCCATTGATGGCAATTCATATTGCTATCTAAAGATGTGTTGATCCGTTGTGCAGATTTCAAGAGCTAATGACCGGTCCGCAGGTCGTGCATCCGGGTGATCTTCAGGCCCGCGGCACCGTGGCGATCAATCGCCCCGATCCAGCCCTGCAGTTCTTCGCGGGACAGGTCGTAGCGGGCGATGGCCTCTTCGGCAGCGATCAGCCCGTATTTCACGGCCTTGGCGACCACGGCCTTGCGGCTGGCCACCCAGCGGGTGGTGCCGGACTTTGGCAGATCGGCAACCGAAATGCTGCCGCCATCCGGCAGGCGAACGACGCGCGGTCCCTTGAGCTTTCTGACAAACATGCGACAGATCCCTTTTCCTCAATACCCTTGGCCTCGATCGGTGGCCCCGGCACTGTTGCGACACAGCGTTTTCCGGGGCGGAGCGAGGATCGCACGGGGCGGGTCTTCCAATTCCGCACCGGAAAGTCTGAGGTGCGGCGGTAACTTGTTAACCACGTCCTTGCGATAGTAATGATCTAGGGTCAGGGGCTGCGTGCGATCACCTCTGCTGAGGGATAATCAGGCGCCCAAAAGCCTACGCTTTCGGAAATTGGGATAGGCCCACTATACGAAAGCACATTCCGGCATATGTCCTCCCTGCCCCTGCTTCGCTTGACATTTCCCGCCCAACGGTCCATCTGCTGCGCAAACCTTCCGGGAGCCGTGAGTCTTCCGGTCCTTGGCCCATGCCAGGATCGCCGTCCACCAGCGCGTTGCGCCCGTGGGCGCGATTGTGCTTTGAGCCTTGGCAGGGAACCGAACGACAAGGAGTGCCACGCGCATGTTTGAAAATCTGTCCGAACGCCTTGGCGGCGTCTTTGACCGGCTGACCAAGCAGGGTGCGCTGAGCGAGGATGACGTCAAGACCGCCCTGCGCGAGGTTCGCGTCGCCCTTCTGGAAGCCGACGTTTCGCTGCCCGTGGCCCGCGATTTCACCAAGGCCGTGCAGAAGAAGGCCACCGGCGCGTCGGTTACCAAGTCGGTGACGCCGGGCCAGCAGGTCGTGAAGATCGTCCATGACGAACTGGTGCAGGTGCTGGCGGGGGACGACCCCAACCCCGGCGCGCTGAAGATCGACACCATTCCGGCGCCGATCCTGATGGTCGGTCTGCAGGGGTCGGGCAAGACGACCACCACCGCCAAGCTGGCCAAACGCCTGACCGAGAAGAACGGCAAGCGGGTGCTGATGGCCTCGCTCGACACCAACCGTCCGGCGGCCATGGAACAGCTGGCCATCCTCGGCAATCAGATCGGTGTCGACACCCTGCCCATCGTCAAGGGCGAAACTGCGGTACAGATCGCCAAGCGGGCCAAGCAGCAGGCGACGCTGGCGGGCTATGACGTCTATCTGCTGGACACCGCCGGCCGCCTGTCCATCGACGAAGAGTTGATGACCCAGGTCGAACAGGTCCGCGACGTTACCAACCCGCGGGAAACCCTGCTGGTGGTTGACGGGCTGACCGGTCAGGACGCGGTGCACACTGCCGAGAACTTCGACCAGCGCATCGGAATCTCGGGCGTCGTTCTGACCCGGATGGATGGCGACGGACGCGGCGGTGCGGCCCTGTCCATGCGCGCCGTCACCGGCAAGCCGATCAAGTTCGTGGGCCTTGGCGAAAAGGTCGACGCGCTGGAGGAATTCCACCCCAGCCGCGTCGCCGGCCGCATCCTTGGCATGGGCGATATCGTTTCGCTTGTGGAAAAGGCGCAGGAGACGCTGGAGGCCGAACAGGCCGAGCGCATGATGAAGCGGTTCCAGAAGGGTCAGTTCAACATGAACGACCTCAAGAACCAGCTTGAGCAGATGATGAAGATGGGTGGCATGGAAGGCGTCATGGGCATGATGCCGGGCATGGGCAAGTACAAGAAACAGGTCGATGCCGCCGGTCTGGACGACAAGGTGCTCAAGCACCAGATCGCCCTGATCCAGTCCATGACCAAGAAGGAACGCGCCAACCCGCAGCTTCTGCAAGCGTCGCGCAAGAAGCGCATCGCGGCCGGCGCGGGCATGGAAGTGTCCGAGCTGAACAAGCTTCTGAAGATGCACCGCCAGATGGCGGACATGATGAAGAAGATGGGCAAGATGGGCAAAAAGGGCATGCTGAAGAACCTCGGCAGCATGTTCGGCGGCAAGCAGCCCTCGGAAGCCGAGATGGCGGCGGCACAGCAGAAACTGGGCTCGATGCCCGGCGGGATGCCGGGACTGGGCGGCGGCGGTCTGCCACCGGGTCTGTCGGGCTTCGGGAAAAAGAAATGAACTTCCCGACCCTCACCACCGCGCGGCTGACGCTGCGCGGCTTTGTTCCCGAAGATTTCGACGGGTTCGCGGCCTTCTATGCCGACGACCGCTCGCGCTTTGTGGGCGGGGTGAAGACCCGTAACGAGGCCTGGCGTCAGTTCGGGCTGGAATTCGGCCACTGGCATCTGCGCGGCTATGGCAATTTCGCGGTGACCGAGACCGCCACCGGCAAGCTGGCCGGCTATGCCGGGCCGTGGAACCCCGAAGGCTGGCCGGAACCGGAACTGGGCTGGAGCCTGTTTGCCGGGTTCGAAGGCAAGGGTTACGCCACCGAAGCCGCCCGCGCCGTGCGCGACTGGGCCTATGCGGACTGCGGCTGGACAACGGCGATCAGCCTTGTGGACCCGTCCAACGCCGGCTCGGCCAAGGTCTGCACCCGTCTGGGAGCCTGGCACGAAAGCGACATGGATCACCCGATGTTCGGTGCCCTGCAGATCTGGCGTCACCCCTCGGCCGTCGATCTGGCAAAGGGCGTGGCCTGATGGGGCCGCTGACCACACAACGCCTGGCCCCGCGCCGCTCCCAGCCGTTTCCAGGCTGGGCCGTGCCCGTGCGTGCCGCGATGATCCGCACCCCGCATCCCTGTCCAGCCCCCGGAGCCCCCCGATGACCGACGCCATCACCCGCGCCGCAGAGCTTCTGAAAGATCACCGGGCCAGCATCGACCGGCTGGACGCGATCCTAGTCTACACCCTGGGAGAGCGGTTCAAGCACACCCAGGCGGTGGGCAAGCTGAAAGCCGAACACGATCTTCCCCCGTCCGATCCCGACCGCGAAGCGCGGCAGATCGAGCGGCTAGAAGCCCTTGCGAAAGAGGCGGACCTGGATCCCGATTTCGCAAAGGAATTCCTGAACTTCATCATTCAGGAAGTCATCCGACACCACAAGAAGCAACAGAAGTGATCCCAGCGGGATCGCCCCCCAAAGATGACAGGTGCTTGCGCCTGACAGACGCCATTCAAAGGAGAACAATACAATGGCTATGAAAATCCGTCTCGCCCGTGGCGGCTCGAAAAAGCGCCCCTTCTACCGCATCGTTGCCGCCGACAGCCGCATGCCGCGCGACGGCCGCTATGTGGAGCGTCTGGGCACCTACAACCCGCAGCTGCCGAAAGACAGCGAAGATCGCGTGAAAATGGACGTTGAGCGCGTGCAGCACTGGCTGAGCCAGGGTGCCGAGCCCTCCGACCGCGTGTCGCGCTTCCTAGAAGCCGCCGGTGTTGTCGCCAAGAAAGAGCGCGCCAACCTGAAAAAGGGCGTTCCGGGCAAGAAAGCCCAGGATCGCGCCGAAGAAAAGGCCGCCAAGGCCGCCGAAGCCGCCGAGGCACCGGAAGAAGCCTCCGCGGAATAAGCGGGCGCTTGGGGGTGCAGTTCTCGGACAGCTTCCGGCACGACCTGGCGGAGTTGATGCGCTGGCGGCGCGATGTACGCCGCTTCCGCAGCGACCCCGTCGATACGCGCGTGCTGGACCGCTGTCTGCAAAGCTTCACCCTGGCCCCTTCGGTGGGGCTGTCGCAGCCGTGGCGCCTGCGCCGGATCGCATCCGGTCCGGCACGGGACGCCGCGCGCCGCAATTTCACCGCCGCCAACGCGGCCGCCCTGGGCGGCTATGATGGCGACAAGGCGGCCACCTATGCTGGACTGAAACTCAGCGGCATGGACAGGGCGCCCGAACAGATCGCCGTATTCTGTGACGAGGCCACGGCCCAGGGCGCCGGTCTGGGCGCGGGCACCATGCCCGAGATGCGCCGCTATTCGGTGGTCTGCGCGATCATGCAGTTCTGGCTGGTGGCACGGGCCGAAGGGCTGGGCGTCGGCTGGGTGTCGATCCTGAATGCACCGGCCCTGTGCCGGGACTGGAACATGCCCGAGACCTGGGAACTGGTCGCCTATCTTTGCATCGGCTGGCCGGAAGATGACGGCACCGACCCCGAGCTGGAAAAAGCCGGCTGGGAAACGCGGCGGAGCCTGCCGCCACTGGAAACCATTTGACCCGACGCGGAGGACCCTCATGATCCGTCTCATTCTCTATGTCGTGATGTTCGGCGCGGGCCTGTACGCGGGCTCGGAATACGAACGCGTCACCGCGATGGAACGCTGCCTGAACGCGGGCGGCTCGGTCGACCCGCGCGGCTTCTGCATGGGAGCGCAATAGATGGCGCGCAAGGAAGACCTGATCTGCGTCGGCGCCCTTTCGGGCGCCTATGGCGTGCGCGGCGAAGTGCGGCTGAAAAGCTTCTGCGCCGAGCCGGAAGCCATCGCCGACTATGCGCCCCTGCTGTCCGAGGACGGCAGCCAGACCTACACGCTGCGTCTGACCGGACAGGTCAAGAACGGCCTGACCGGGCGTCTGGGCGGCGTGTCGACCAAGGAACAGGCCGATGCGCTGAAAGGCACCCGCCTGTACGCGCCCCGCGATCGCCTGCCCGGCCTGCCCGACGACGAATACTATCACACCGACCTGATCGGGCTTGAGGTGCTGGACACCGGCGGCGGCCTGCTGGGCAAGGTGGCCGCGGTGCACAACCATGGCGCCACCGATCTGCTGGACGTGCGCGGCCCCGGCCTGCGCGAAAGCGTGCTGCTGCCCTTCACCCTGGCCCATGTGCCCACCGTTGATCTTGGCGCGGGACGCATCATCGCCGACCCGCCCGAGGGGCTGTTTCCCGATCCTGACGACAAGGGCAAGGGCAAGGACGCATGACCGGCCCGACCCGCTCGCACGGGCGCAAGAGCATCCAGGCGAACCTGGTCCCGAAAGACCTGATGGGCGGGGCCGACAAGCTGGCCGGCGTGTGGACCGCCAAGATCGTGACGCTGTTTCCAGAGGTGTTTCCCGGCATCCTCGGGGCCTCGCTGACCGGCAAGGCCTTGAAGGACGGGTTGTGGCAGATGGAAACCATCGGGCTGCGCCCTTACGGCGAAGGCCGTCACCGCAACGTCGACGACACGCCCGTGGGCGGCGGTGCCGGCATGGTGCTGCGCCCCGACGTGCTGGCCAAGGCGCTGGATCAGGCCGCACGCGGCACCCCGCGCAACGCCGCGCGCTGGCCGGTACTGGCCATGTCGCCGCGTGGAAAGCCCTTCGATCAGGCCATGGCGCAAAGGCTGTCCAGGGCCGAGGGCCTGACCCTTCTGTGCGGGCGTTTCGAGGGCTATGATCAGCGGGTTCTGGATGCTTACGGTGTCGAAGAGGTCTCGATCGGCGATTTCGTCCTGACCGGCGGAGAGATTGCCGCGACAGCCTTGATCGATGCGACAGTCCGTCTTATACCCCGCGTGCTGGGGAATCAGGCCTCGGTCGAAGAGGAATCCTTTTCCACCGGACTTCTGGAACACCCGCAATATACGAAACCTGTCGACTGGAACGGCCGCAAGGTCCCGGAGATTCTCCTTTCCGGACACCACGCGAACATCGCCGCCTGGAGACAGGTCCAGGCCGAAAGGCTGACCAAGGAACGCCGCCCTGACCTCTGGCGGGCTTACTGTGAAACCCACGGTAAGGACCCGGACGGGGACCAAGAGCTCTGAGGGTGCATCACGTTGCGGATCGAACCGCACAGGAAAAGGAAGATTGCGATGAATCTGATCGCACAGCTTGAAGCCGAGCAAATCGCTCAGCTTGACAAGACCATCCCGGATTTCAAACCCGGCGACACCATTCGCGTGGGCTACAAGGTGACCGAAGGGTCGCGGACCCGCGTGCAGAACTACGAAGGCGTCTGCATCGCGCGCAAGAACGGCAAAGGCATCGCCGGCTCGTTCACCGTTCGCAAGATCTCGTTCGGCGAAGGCGTGGAGCGTGTTTTCCCGCTGTATTCGACCAACATCGACAACATCGAAGTGGTTCGTCGTGGCCAGGTGCGCCGCGCCAAGCTGTACTACCTGCGCGCACGTCGCGGCAAGTCTGCCCGTATCGCTGAAAAGACCAACTACAAGCCGCTGGCCGCCAAGGCCGGTGCCGACGCATAAGGACGGGTATCATGCGCAAAGACATTCACCCCGATTATCACATGATCGACGTCAAGATGACCGACGGCACCATCGTCAAGATGCAGTCGACCTATGGCAAGGAAGGCGACACCCTGTCGCTGGACATCGATCCCAGCTCGCACCCGGCATGGACCGGCGGCACCACCCGCCTGATGGACCAGGGCGGCCGCGTGTCGAAGTTCAAGAAGAAATACGAAGGCCTGGGCTTCTAAGCCTCAGCCGCATCCGAATGATGAAACGCCCGTGGTTCCGCCGCGGGCGTTTTCTTTTGGGCAACGGGTGGGGGAAATGCGGCCATGTCCCCGGCCCTGCAGCCGCCAGACTTGCCGGTTGGCCCACAAGGATCCGTCCCCCGCGCGCTGCCAGGCCGCGTTTTCTTCGCACCGCGCCGCATTGTCATGGCTTTTGCGGCCTCAAAGCGGCCGTGATCAGATCCCGGTCGGTTCCGCGCTTCCCAAGCCCCGCTGCACAACATATAGGTTGACCAAACCCCAAAAGGGGCAAGGGCAGTAAGGCGGACCGGAGGTTCGGGTGGCATATATCATCGTGGTGGGGAACGAAAAGGGCGGCTCGGGCAAGTCCACGACCACCATGCATCTGGCCACCGCGCTGGTGCGGATGGGCTATCGCGTGGGCGGGCTGGATCTTGACCTGCGGCAACGCTCGTTCGGGCGCTATGTCGAGAACCGGCAGGGCTATTGCGCCCGAGAGGGGCTGCATCTGCCGATCCCGCTGTACCTGCCCCTGCCCGAGATCGACCGCGCCCATGTGCCCGAGGGCCAGAACATCTATGACCTGCGGCTTGACGCGGCGATCACGGAACTCGACGACAAGGTCGATTACATCCTGATCGACTGTCCCGGCAGCCATACCCGGCTGAGCCAGCTGGCGCATTCCATGGCCGACACGCTGATCACGCCATTGAACGACAGTTTCGTCGACTTCGACCTTCTGGCCCGGCACGATCCGGCCACCGGGCAGATCAGCGGCCCCTCGGTCTATTCCGAGATGGTGTGGAACGCCCGCCAGTTGCGCGCGCAGGCCGGGTTGAAGCCGATCGACTGGCTGGTCATCCGCAACCGGATGGGCCGCCAGCAGATGCACAACAAGAAGCGTGTGGGCGATGCGCTGAATGACCTGTCCCGGCGCATCGGGTTTCGCGTCGCGCCGGGCTTTGCCGAACGGGTGATCTTCCGCGAATTGTTTCCGCGCGGGCTGACCCTGCTGGATCTGCGCGACACCGGCGGCGGCACTCTCAGCCTGTCCAACATCGCCGCCCGGCAAGAGGTCCGCGACCTGGTCACCGCCCTGAACCTGCCCGGCGTGAAGCCGAACTTCTAGGCGTCAGGTGATTTCGCCATCGCGCGAGGCCAGAACCGCCACCGCCCGTGTCGATTTGAACGAGGCCAGAACGATCATCACGATCGACGTCATCGGCACCGCGATGATCGCCCCCGGCAGCCCCCAAAGCGACCCCCAGACCACCAAGGCCACCAGCACCGTCAGCGGGCTGAGGTTCAGCGACCGGCTCATCACGCGCGGCTCAAGCCAGTTACCGACATAGACCTGCGCCGCGGTCAGCAGCACAATGGTGGTCAGGATCGTGGTGAGATCGCCGGTGACCAGCGCCCGGTAAAAGACGATGACCCCGACCGCGACCAGCGAGCCGACATAGGGGATATAGTTGAAGATCGCGACCAGAAAGGCCCAGAAAACCGCGTTGTCCATGCCCATCAGCCACATCAGCGCATAGGACACCACGCCCAGAATCACGTTGATCAGGGTCTTGGTGGACAGATAGGTGACGATCTGGTTGTTGATCTTGTTGAACACATGCCGCGCGTTGCCGCGTTCCGTTGTATCCGGCAACAGCATGTCGATCTTGATCGACATCGGCCCACGCTCGGCCACCATGAACACCATATAGGTGCCGATCAAGACCACGTAGCCGCCCGCCGAGGCGACCGAGGTCAGCACTTGCAGCGACAGGTCGGGCACATCCAGCCGATCCAGCGTGATGGCGCGCAAGGTGTCCCAGGACGGCGTGTCATGCAGGCCGAACATGCTGCCGATCCCGCGGGTCAGGGCCAGGATGTTGTCTTCTGTGTCCGGTGCCGTGCGGGCAATGTCGCGCAGGTTCGACACCGCGATCAGGCTGATCGACAAGAGCGCCAGCCCGAACAGGGTCAACGCCAGCACGTAGGAGAACCAGATCGGCAACAGCGACAGCCCAGGCAGCTTGCGCAACCCCTGCGAGGCTCCGATCAGAACGTAGGTCAGCATTACCGCAACGACCAGTGGCAGCAGAACCCCGCCGCCAACCACCAGGAACCACCCCACAAGGGCGGTCAGGGCAGTGAAATGAAAAACGTCGCGAATGTTCATGCGGCCTCTCAAGCGTAGTTGCCCCAGTGCTATCGCGCTGGGGCGTCAAGGCCAAGGCAGCCCAGGGGCGTTTTTCAGTCGCCGCGCACAACGAAGACCGAACAGGTCGAATGACGCACGACCTGCGCGGCATTCGGGCCCAGGAAGTAGTCGCGCAAGGTGGGCCGGTGCGAGCCGATCACGATGACCCCGGCCTTGTCGGCCTGGGCGGCGCGCAGCACCTCTTCATGGACCGAGCCGGTGGCCACGATGTGACGCACTTCGTGATCCACATCTTCGCCCAGAACCGAGCTGATATAGGCCGACAGGTCGGCCTGCGCCTTCTCGATCGCCTTTTCGTGGAAGTCCGGGCTGAAGTAGCTGCCGACCATCGACGCGCCGAAGTCGGGCACCACGGTCAAGACATCCAGTCGTGCCCCGTCCAGCCTGGCGATCTGCGCCGCGCGCAGCAGGACGGGTTTTTCATGTTCGGGCTGGCTCACATCCAGCGCACAAAGAACGATGTTGCTCATGCCGGGTTCTCCTCTAGCCGGGCTGCACGCCCCCTTTGCAGGAAGACTACCCCGGCCAGCAGCAGCAGGGCCGGGATGAAGATCAACTCCTTCGGCAGTTGGCTTGCCGCGGCGCGGGCCGCCGCGACCACCACGGGCGTATCGCCGTAGAAGTCGAAACCACTCATGACGTCGGCGTAGGGCGTGCCGAAGAAGGGTTCTTCCAGAAGCATCTGGTCGCCTTCGGGGGTCAGGACGATCCCGAGGGACTCCAGCCGCTCCACGCCCGGAACACCATCGCCTTCGACCGGCAGGACCAGAACCGTGGATTTCGGCTCTCCGGTCAGGAAGTCCGGTCCAGCAACCTCGATCCGGACCGAGTCGCCCACCGTTGCGCCATCCATCGCCATTTCCAGCTGTGCCGGCGGGATGTCATCAAAGGCCGGCATCAGCCGATCCATGAAGAAGTCCGGGCGGAACAGGGCGAAGGCGATGAACACCAGCGCGACGCTTTCGTAGATCCGGTTCTTGGTCAGGAACCAGCCCATGGTGCCCGCCGTGAACACGAGTATGGCTATTGTCGCGATCACGAAGACCAATATCCCCTGGACCCACCCCACATCGATCAGCAGCAGGTCGGTGTTGAAGATGAACACGAAGGGCAGCGCGATGGTGCGCAGGCTGTAGAAGAAGGCGATGAAGCCGGTGCGAATGGCATCGCCCCCGGACACGGCTGCGGCCGCGAAACTCGCCAGCCCCACAGGTGGCGTCACATCCGCCATGATCCCGAAGTAGAAGACGAAGAGGTGCACGGCGATCAGCGGTACGATCAGGCCCGATTGCGCGCCCAGTTCCACCACGACCCCTGCCATCAACGAGCTGACAACGATGTAGTTGGCGGTGGTCGGCAGGCCCATGCCCAGGATCAGCGAGAGGATGCCAACGAAGATCAGCATCAGCACCAGGTTGCCACCCGACACGAACTCGACAAGGTCGGCCATCACCTGCCCGATGCCGGTCAGGGTCACGGTGCCGACGATCACACCAGCGGTGGCGGTCGCAAGACCGATGCCGATCATGTTGCGGGCGCCGTCGATCATGCCCTGGATCAGGTCCACCACGCCGTTCAGGCCAGCACCGGCCACGTCACCGTTGCCCCGCATGATGGCCTTCAGCGGATGCTGGGTCAGCAGGATCACGAACAGCAGCGAGGTCGCCCAGAAGGCCGACAGGCCCGGCGATTTCTGTTCGATCATCAGGAAGTAGACCAGAACGATGATCGGCAGCAGGTAGTACAGGCCGGACTTGTAGATCTCGGCCACCACCGGCAGTTCGACCTGCTCGGCGTTGGGATCATCCGGCACCAGGTCGGGGCCTTGCGCAGCCAGGTACAGCAGCGCGAAGTAGGCCAGGCACACCATCGCCGCCAGGATCCAGCCCGCGCCCTCGGGCACGGCGGCGGCGATCCAGCCGACCGGGTATTTGACCCCGTAGCAGATGGCCGCGAACCCGATGAAGAACAGGGCCATGCCCAGCACCGTGCGTCCGGTGGAGGTCACCTTGTTGCCCAGCGTCGGCATGTTGCGCTTCACCGCCTCAAGATGGACGATATAGACCAGCGCGATATAGCTGATCGCTGCCGGCAGGAAGGCGTGGGTGATGACCTCGACATAGGAAATGCCGACGTATTCCACCATCAGAAAGGCCGCGGCCCCCATGACCGGCGGCATGATCTGGCCGTTGACCGACGAGGCCACCTCGACCGAACCCGCCTGTTCCGACGAAAAGCCCACCCGCTTCATCAGCGGAATGGTGAAAGTGCCGGTGGTAACCACGTTGGCAATGGAAGAGCCCGAGATCAGGCCGGTGGCGGCCGAGCCGACCACGGCGGCCTTGGCCGGGCCGCCCTTCAGGTGGCCCAGGGCCCCGAAGGCCATCTTGATGAAATAGTTGCCCGCACCTGCCTTGTCCAGCAGCGCCCCGAACAACACGAAGAGGAACACGAATTTGGTCGAGACCCCGAGCGCGATGCCGAACACCCCTTCCGAGGTGATCCACATGTGGCTCATGGCCTTTTGCAGCGAGGCGCCCTTCCAGCGGATCACCTCCGGCACCCAGCCGGCAGATCCGAAGAACACATAGGCCAGGAAGATCGTCGCGATGATCGCCATCGCCGGTCCCAGCGCGCGGCGCGCGGCCTCGAACAACAGGATCAGGCCGATCAGGGCGAACCATTTGTCCACGTTGTCGGCCAGACCGCCCGATTGCACGATCTTGGCATAGAAGAAGAACCCGTACAGCGACAGGAAGGCGCCGCCGATGGCGAACACCCAGTCCTGAATGGGAATATAGTGGCGCGGGCTGGACTTCAGGGCCGGATAGGCCATGAACGCCAGGAACATCGCGAAGGCCAGATGGATCTGGCGCGAGTTGTTGATGAGATCGCCGGGCAGGATGTAGTTCGCCACGGGCGAAGCCAGAAGAACCTGGAAGATCGACCAGATCAGCGCGGTCAACGCCAGCATCGAGCCGACCCAGCCTACGGGGTTGCGGGCGCCGGAGTCGGACGAAGAGACGAGCTCCTGCAGTTCCTCTTCCGACAACGGACGATTAGACGAGTCACTCATGCTGCAATCCCCTGGCTTCTTCTGATGGAAGAGAACCGGGCACCGTGGCGCCCGGTTTCAGGTTGGTCTGTCGATTACTCGATCAGGCCCTGTTCCTTGTAGTACTTCTCGGCGCCGGGATGCAGCGGAGCCGAAAGACCGTCCTTGACCATTTCTTCCTGCTTCAGGTTGGCAAAGGCCGGGTGCAGTTTCTTGAAGTCGTCGAAGTTTTCGAAGACCGCCTTGACCAGCTGGTAGACAGTTTCGTCCGACACGGCCGTCGAGGTCACGAAGGTCGCACCAACACCGAAGGTTTCGGTGTCGTTGTCATTGCCGCGATACATGCCGCCGGGGATGGTGGCCTTGCGGAAATACGGGTTGTCGGCGACCAGCTTGTCGACCGACTCGCCGGTGACGTTCACCAGCGTGCTGTCGCAGGCGGTGGTGGCTTCCTGGATCGACCCGGAAGGGTGGCCCACGGTATAGACCATCGCGTCGATCTGGTTGTCGCACAGGGCGGCCGATTGCTCGGCGGCTTTCAGCTCGGTGGCCAGAGCGTAATCACCCGTGGACTTGCCCATGGCATCCAGCAGCACCTCGATCGTGGCGCGCTGGCCCGACCCCGGGTTGCCGATGTTCACGCGCTTGCCGAAGAGCTCTTCGAAGTTGGTCACGCCGGTGTCAGAGCGGGCCACGACGGTGAAAGGTTCGGGGTGAACCGAGAACACCGACCGCAGTTCGGGGAAGGCACCGGATTCGGCAAACTGCACTTCGCCGTTGTAGGCGTTGTACTGCACGTCCGACTGGGCGACGCCGAATTCCAGCTCGCCAGCCTTGATGGTGTTGATGTTGTAGACCGAGCCGCCGGTGGATTCGACCGAGCAGCGCAGCCCGTGATCCTTGCGGCCCTTGTTCACCAGACGGCAAATCGCGCCGCCGGTCGGGTAGTAGACGCCGGTCACACCGCCGGTGCCGATCGTGAAAAATTCCTGGGCTTGCGCCATCGGCGCGACAAGTGCGCCGGCAGCCACCGCGGCCGCGGCGAGTTTCGTCTTCATCAGCATCTTGATCTCCCTGATTGATGCGTATTTTCGACAGCCGCCTCCCGATTCCATCGGATATTTTTCAGCGGCCTGATGCCACCGACTCAAGCGGCTTCACGGGCGTGTGTCAACGGCTAGCGCGAAATCCGTGCCAGAATTCAGGGACATGGATGGGTGGACGCATGATATTCGGCACCGAACTCGGGCCGCGACCCTCTGGAAAGGCGTCACTTTCCGCGTTTGTCACCAAGGTCTGGACACTGGCGGCACTGCCGTTGCGAAGCCAACGAACTGGACAAACAACAAGGCCGCGTTCACACAGTTCCAGCAATCATGAAGAATGAGGGACACGCATGGACGTACCAACCGGCCTTCTCGTGGCGCTGATGTTCGTAACCCTTCTGACCATGGGGTTTGGCAACATCCTGGCGGCCTTCGCACCGAAGATTCAAGCCAAGGAGCCCTTGTTCATCCACCCCCTGCACGGGCTTTGGTGGGCCATCCTTTGCCTGGTGATCCTTGGAACCTTCTGGCGCTGCGCGGCCATCTTCCTGGTCGAGAACTGGAGCTTCGTCGAATTTCTCTACATGATCCTCGGCGCCGCGTTCCTGTTTTTTGCCAGCACAAGCCTGCCCGGCAATGATAGCCCCGGCCTGTCAAAGCCGTTCCTTGCCAGCCTGGCGGCCTTTCATCTCTGGGGTCTGGGACTCGCGGTTCTGTTTGGCAGTCCGGGTTGGTTGCCGCTTCTGGTAACAGGCGGCCTGCTGGGATTGCTGGTATCCCTGTGGCGCAACCCGGATGCGCCCTATTTTCCACAGCTCAGCTACGCGGTGGCGGGTCTTACCATCCTCAGCCTGATCGTCTGACCCCCGAAGCGGGGGCGCAGCTATTCCGCCAGGTGGCAGGCAACGCGGGTGCCGTGCACCTGCCGCATCTCGGGCCGTTCGCGGGAACAGCGGTCCACCGCAATGGGGCAGCGCGGATGGAAGGCGCAGCCTGACGGCGGGCTGATCGGATCGGGGATTTCGCCTTTGGGCGGCTCCACCTCCCGGCCAAACCCATCCATCTTCGGCGCAGCGGCAAACAGCATCTGCGTATAGGGATGGCGCGGCGTTTCGAACAGCGCGTCGGCAGCGGCTTCTTCCACAAGACGGCCCAGGTACAGCACGCCGATGCGGTCGGCCATATGTTGCACCACGGTCAGGTCATGGCTGATAAACAGATAGGTCAGACCGAATTCTTCCTGAAGATCGCTCATCAGGTTCAGCACCTGCGCCTGCACCGACACGTCCAGCGCCGAGGTCGGCTCGTCGCAGACGATCATCCGCGGCTGCGAGGCCAGCGCGCGGGCAATGCAGATCCGCTGACGCTGTCCGCCCGAAAACTCATGCGGATACTTCGCGGCATCGGCGGCGTTCAGGCCGACCTGGTCCAACAGGCGTTCGGCCAGACCGTTGGCCTTGCCGCCGCGCGCGGTCACCGGTTCGTTGATGATGTCGCGCACCCGCCAGCGCGGGTTCAGGCTGGCAAAGGGATCCTGAAAGATCATCTGGATCTCGGACCGGGCGGCGTCGATCTTCTGCGCGTCGGTTTCCGAGGCCAGGTCGATGCCGTCGATCTCGACCGCCCCTTCGGACGGCGGCAACAGCCCCACGACCATCTTGCCGATGGTGGATTTGCCCGAGCCGCTTTCGCCCACCAGCGCATAGACCGTGCGTTCCTCGATCTCCAGGCTGACATCCGACACGGCGGTCAGCATGGCCTTCGGCAGCCGTTCGATCAGCCGGTTCAGCAGGGGTTTGGAGACGTCGAAAACCCGGCTCAGGCCGGAAATGCGGACCAGCGCGGTCATGCGGACTCCTTGGCGGATGCGTCGATGGGAAACCAGCAGGCGGCGCGTCCGTCGCAGCTGTCGATATGCGGGCTGTCACCGGCGGCGCAGCGCGCGGCGGCGCGGGGACAACGGGGATGAAAGGCGCAGCCTTCGGGCAGCGCGCCCAGTCGCGGCATCGAGCCGGGGATCTGGTTCAGCCGCCGTTTGCCTTGCGATGCCAGCGGGGTCGAGGCCATCAGCCCCGCCGTATAGGGATGGCGCGGCGCAGTCAGAACCTCGCGCACCGGACCGATCTCGGCCAGACGCCCGGCATACATCACCGCCACGCGGTCGGCGGCCTCGGCAATCACGCCCATGTCGTGGGTGACTAGCATCACCGCCGTGCCCCTTTCGCGGCACAACCGCCGCAACAGCGCGATGATCTGGGCCTGCACCGAGACATCCAGCGCGGTTGTCGGCTCGTCAGCGATGACCAGCGTCGGCTCGGCACAGAGTGCCAGCGCGATCACCACCCGTTGCCGCATCCCGCCCGAGAACTCGTGCGGATAGCTGTCCACCCGTTCAGCGGCGGCGGGGATGCCCACCTCTTCCAGCGCGGCGATGGCGCGGCGGCGGGCCTCGGACTTGCCGACATTCAGATGCTCGATGATGGTTTCGCTCAACTGGTCGCCGATGGGCAGCAGCGGGTTCAGCGATGTCAGCGGGTCCTGGAAGACCATGCCGACCTCGCGCCCGCGCTTGCGGCGCATCTGGCTGCGCGACAGGTTGTCGATGCGGTTGCCGTTCAGCCAGACCTCGCCGCCGGCGATATGGGCGGGCGGCGACAGCAGGCCGATGACCGCATTGCCGGCCATGGATTTCCCGGCGCCGGATTCGCCGACCACGCCCAGGATCTCGCCCGGCTGGATGTCATAGCTGACCTGATCGACAGGCCGCAGGATGCCATGGCGGGTCGGGATCTCGACCACCAGCTTGCGGATCGACAGGGTGGGTTGCATGCTTTCACTCATGTCACTTCAACCTCGGGTTCAGCGCATCGCGCAGCCAGTCGCCCAGCAGGTTCACCCCCAGCGCCAGCGCCAGCAGGATCACCGAGGGGAACAACAGGATCCACCATTCGCCCGAGAACAGGTAGCCCTGCCCGATGCGGATCAGCGTGCCCAGCGACGGTTGCGTGGGCGGCGCGCCGATGCCCAGGAAGCTGAGCGTCGCCTCGGCGATGATCGCCAGCGCCAGCGAGATGGTGGCGATCACCAGCACCGGCGACAGCACGTTGGGCAGGATGTGGCGCATCATGATCGCCGGGCCTGACCGTCCGATCAGCCGCGCCGCCTGCACGTATTCCTTGCTTTTCTCGACCATGGTGGCGCCGCGCACGACGCGGGCGAATTGCACCCAGTCGGACAGGCCAATGGCGAAGATCAGCACCCAGATCGCCATCTGGTCGCGATATTCCACCGGGGTGATGCCCTTGGCGATGCCGAAGATCAGCATTGCCACAAGGATCGCCGGAAAGGTCAGTTGCACATCGGCGATGCGCATGATGACCGTGTCCACCCAGCCGCCCAGATAGCCGGCCAGCAGCCCCAGCGTGATGCCAAGTGTCATGGCGAACATCACCGCGGCAAACCCCACGAACAACGAGATCCGCAGCCCGAACAGGATGGTCGAGAACACGTCGCGACCCTGATCGTCGGTACCCAGCCAGAATTCGTCACCGGTGAAGGCGTTGGGCTCCATCGGCGGGGTGAAGCCGTTCATCAGGTTCAGCGAGGCCGGGTTGAACGGATCATGCGGCGCGATCAACGGCGCGAAGACCGCCGAAAGCACCAGCAGCAGCACCAGGCACAACGAAATCACTGCCAGCGGCGCGTGGCGGAACGACCACGCAAGGTCGCTGTCCCAGGCCCGGCGCAGGGCGGATGGGCGGCGCGGCGCGGGCGTGCTTTGCGGTAGGTCCGACATCAGTGCCCCCTCTTGCTGGAATCGCTGCGCAGGCGCGGATCGATGGCCACATACAGCAGGTCGACGATCAGGTTGATGCCCACGAACATCACCGAGATCAGCATCAGATAGGCCGCCATGACTGGGATATCGACGAACTGGATCGCGTTGATGAACAGCAGACCGACGCCGGGCCACTGGAACACCGTTTCGGTGATGATGGCGAAGGCGATGATCGAGCCCAGTTGCAAACCAGTCACCGTGATCACCGGCACCAGCGTGTTCTTCAGCGCGTGGCGAAAGTTGACCGAGCGTTCACGCAGGCCGCGGGCGCGGGCAAAGCGGATGTAGTCCTGCCGCAGCACCTCCAGCATTTCAGAGCGCACCAGCCGCATGATCAGCGTCATCTGGTAAAGACCAAGGGTGATGGACGGCAGGATCAGCGCCTTCAGCCCGCTGGTGGTCAGAAAACCGGTACTCCAGCCCCCGATCATCACCGTGTCCCCGCGCCCGAAACTGGGCAGCCAGCCCAGTTCGACCGAGAACAGATAGATCAGCAAGATGCCGATCAGGAAGGTTGGAAGCGAAACCCCGACCAGGGATAATGTCATGACGGTGCTTGATAAGAGCCCGCCGCGCCGGATCGCGGTCAGCACCCCGAAGCCGATGCCGAAGGTGATGGCGAACAGGCCCGACACGGCGGCCAGTTCCAGCGTTGCGGGCGCGCGTTCCAGCAGAATGTCGGACACCGGGCGGCCCTGCCGGTAGGAGATACCGAAATTGCCTTCGGCGGCCTGGCTCATGAACTTCCAGTATTGCACCGGGAAGGGATCATCCAGCCCCAGCACATCGCGCAGCCGTTCGATATCGGCTTGCGTCCGCTCTTGCCCCAGCATGTTGTCGATGGGATCGCCCACGAAGCGGAACATGGAAAACGCCACCAGTCCCACGACCAGAAGGACGAGGACCGATTGCAGCACACGACGGATGATATAGGCGAGCATCGCACCCCCAGAATGTGCGGATCACTTTGATCCGCGTATGCAGACCCGGTCAAGCTTTGCCCGGTCGGATCTGCCTTGTGTTGCCTTTGACGCAGCGTTGGTCGGCGCTCAGTTCACCGTGACCCAGCGCAGGATGAAGAAGTTGTCCGGGCGTTGGGTCAGCGCGATATTGCTGGCCGCCCCCCAGAGCAGCGGTTGCACGTAGAGCGTCACATAGGCCGCCTCGTCCTGCAGGATCGCGGCGACCTCGTCCAGCATCGCCTGCCGCTTGGTGTCGTCGATCTCGGACTGGATCAGCGGCAGCAGTTCGTCCACGCGCGGGTTGGAATAATCGCCGAAGTTCCAGCTGCCCAGCTTCTTTTCGTCGTTGGGCGTGGCGGCCAGGAAGCGGATCGGATGTTCGGCATCGAAGGTGCCCGGCGACCAGCCCAGCAGGAACATGTCGAAATTGTCCTCGCGCAGCTCCGGCCAGTAGCCGCGCACCGGCATCGCATCCAGCTGCGCCTCGATCCCGATTTGCGCCAGCATCGACACCACGGCCTGACAGACGCTTTCGTCATTCAGGTAGCGGTCGTTGGGACACTTCAGCCCGAAAGAGAACCCGTCCGCATAGCCCGCCTCGGCCAGCAGCGCGCGGGCCGCCTCTGGATCGAAGGCCGGACGCGCCGCCAGATCCTTGGAAAAGCCGCGCATCGACGGGCTGACCAGTTGCGAGGCCGGTTCGGCATTGCCGCGCATGATGGTTTGCAGGATCGCCGGCACGTTGATGGCATGAGCCACGGCCTGCCGCACCCGCACATCGCGGAACGGGTTGGGGGCGCCCTGATCGGTGCCGTATTTCAGGGTTTCGGCCTGATGCGCGAAGCCCAGCATGATGACACGGGCCTCGATGCCCTGGATCACCTGCACATCAGGGCTTTGCGACAGACGGGCGGCATCCTGGATCGGCACCGGGTTGATCATGTCGATGTCACCCGACAACAGCGCCGCGACGGCAGTGGCCGGGTTCTGGATCGGGGTGAAAGTGGCGCGGGTGACGTTGTGTTCGGCCGTGTCCCACCAGTCCGCGAAGGGCTCCAGCACGGTTTCCAGGCCGGGCTGGCGCGCCGCCACGCGGAAGGCGCCGGTGCCATTGGCGTTCAGGGTGGCATGGTTTTCGGCTTCCTTGGCGGGCCGCTCGGCAGCGTTGTCCGCCGCCCAGCCGCTGTCCATGATCATCCAGTTGGCGATGCTGTCTGGAAAGATCGGGTTGGGCGCGGTGGTCAGGATATCGACGGTATAGTCGTCCACCATGGTGACCCCGGCCACGGGCGCGAACCAGCTTGAGGTATCGGCCTCGGGGGACGACGCGCGCTGATAGCTGAAGATCACGTCCTCGGCGGTGAAGTCGGACCCATCGTGGAAGGTTACGCCTTCGCGCAGGTGAAAGCGCCAGCCCTCGCCGTCGCCAATGGGCTCCCACGCCGTGGCCAGCGCCGGTTCGATGGCCATGTCCTTGCCGCGGCGGACCAGCCCTTCGTAGACGTTGTTGAGAAAGCCCAGAACCGCCGCCGTGTTCACCGCATGCGGGTCCATGGTCTGCGGATCGGTGGTCGAGGCCCAGCGGAATTCGGCGGCCGCGACTGGTGGGGCAAGGGTTGCGGCCAGTCCGGCGGCAAGCATCAGGGAACGCATGGTCAAATCTCCTCTGGTCGTCGTGGCCGCCAGGCCGGGGGGCCAGCTTGGACATCCGGCGCACCGCGCGTCATCTCACGTCACCGTGAAGCCGTCTGCGGCAGCCGAAACGTCTTGGCGGTCAGAAACACGTGAAATCCCCCGTTGCCGGGGGATTTCGAACGGGATGTCTCCCGATTGGGCAAACGCCCTGTCACTCGATGGTGACGTATTTGATCTTGGGCTGATCTTCGGGATCGGGGTTGACCTTGACGTTGGCCTTGGCGCCCCAGTTCAGCACCTGGTGGTGGATCGGCAGATACAGGGTCTCGGCCTGCACCACGTCCCAGATGTCGCTGATGGTGGCATCACGTACGGTCAGATCGGTTTCCGAAGCCAGCGACTGGATCTTGGCATCCAGTTCCGGGTTGGCATAGCCGGTGGCGTTCCAGGATCCGCGATCATCGCCGCGGCTGTGGACCAGGAAGTTGAAGATGTATTCGCTGTCATAGGTCGGAACACCCCAGCCCAGCATGTAGAAATCCGTGGTGCCATTGGCGATCAGCGGGAAGTGCTGCGCCTTGGGTTTGGCATCCAGGTTCACGGTGATGCCGATCTGGGCGAACATGCCCACGACCGCCTGACAGATGCCTTCATCGTTGATGTAGCGATCGTTCGGGCAATCCAGCTGGAGCGAGAACCCGTCACCATAGCCGGCTTCGGCCATCAGTTCCTTGGCCTTGGCGATATCGGTGGCAGGCACGGCGTCCTTCTCGGCGGTCCAGCCATTGACGAAGGGCGGCGCGATCATGCCGGCGGGCTGCGACTGGCCACGCATCACCACCTGCTTGATGGCGTCGCGGTTGATGGCCATGTTCATCGCCTGCCGCACGCGGGCGTCGGCCAGCGGGTTTGCGCCTTCCACGTCGTCACGCTCGATGTCGGCGGCGCCCATGTTCAGGCCCAGGAAGATCACCCGGTTCTGCGGCGCGGTGCGCACCTCAAGCCCGTCGGTTCCGGCCACGCGGCCCAGATCCTGCACCGGCACGTCCTGGATCAGATCCACCTCGCCCGACAGAAGTGCCGCGACACGGGTCGAGGCGTTCTGGATCGGGGTGTAGATGATCTCGGTCACCTCCAGCGGGAACTGGCCCTTGCCCCAATAGTCGGGGAATTGCTTGAGCACGGTCTTCACGTCCGGCTCGCGGGTTTCAACCATGTAGGCGCCGGTGCCATTGGCGTTCTTGGCCGAGAACGTGTCCTCGCCGCCTTCGAAGTCCTGCACCTTCTCGGCGTTGTTCGCCTTGGTCCAATCCTCGTCCATGATGAACAGGTTGGTCAGGTTGTTGGGCAGGATCGGGTTCGGCCCGTCGGTTACGAATTCCACCTGGTAGGGGCCGGTGGCGCGCACTTCGACGATCGAGTTCAGCAGCTCTTTCATGTCGCTGTCTTCGGTCTGGGCGCGCTGGAACGAGAACACCACGTCCGAACTGTCAAAGGCCGCGCCGTCGTGGAAGGTCACACCTTCGCGCAGGTTGAAGACCCAGACATTGGGATCATCGGCCTTGGGCGCCCAGTCGGTCGCCAGCGCCGGTTCCGGGGTGCCGGTGGCATCGCGGATGATCAGCGGCTCATAGATCTGATGGGCGATCGTGTGGGTCGGGCCTTCGTTCTGGGCGTGCGGATCGAGCGTCAGGCTGTCGCCGGCGCGGGCCCACCGCAGGGTCTCTGCCTGCGTGGACAGTGCCGTGCTTGCCAGAAGCGCCGCCGCGAGAAGAGTCGTCTTTTTCATTGTTTTGAGCTCCCTGTTTTTGTCGGGGCAGACTGTCACACCCATGGCCCCGCGCAAGGGGTGACCTTTCGCAAGGCAAAAAACGTTGGGTAACTCTGTGCTTTTCGTGTTCACAATTTCGTCATCTCTGCCCCGGACAGTGCAGAGACGCGCGCTTGCAGCTTGAAAAATGCGTGTCGAGGGCGCACCGGATCGCGGCGCACACGACCCCCGCCGGACCAGACCAGGCAGGCAGCCTTGCGTGCCGATCATCAGTATCGGATCGGCCTGCCGCCGGGTTTCCCCGGCGGCGGTTCAACCGATCATGGTTGTCGAAACGGGCCTCACAGCCCCTTTTCGGCCTTCCATTTCTCGAACTTTTCCAGGTTTTCCGGCTTGGTGGCCGGATAGAGGCCGATGATCGTGGCCCCGGCCCGCACCTCTTCCAGAACGAAATCTTCGTACAGTTCCATCGGTCCGGCCTCTTCGGCGATCTGGTCGGCCATGTGGCGCGGGATCACCATGACGCCATCGCCATCGCCGACAACGATGTCACCGGGATAGACCGGGCAGGTGCCGCAGCTGATCGGCACGTTCAGATCGACCGCATGATGTTTGGTCAGATTGGTCAGCGCACAAGGGCCCGCAGCATAGACCGGCATGTCCAGCGCCGCCGCGCCATCGGCATCGCGCACACCGCCATCGGTGACAACGCCCGCACCGCCGCGCACTTCCAGCCGAGTCAGCAGGATCGAGCCTGCCGAGGCCGCCGAGGTGTCGCCGCGGCAATCCATCACCAGCACATGGCCTTCGGGGCATTGTTCGATTGCCTGCCTCTGCGGATGGTCGGGCTTGCGGAATTCGGTCACCTGGTCGGTGTCCTCGCGCGCCGCGATATAGCGCAGGGTAAAGGCCGGCCCGACCATGCGCGGCTTTTGCCCGCCCAGCCGCCCGACCCCCTGAACGAAGGCATTGCGGATGCCATGCTTGTACAGAAGCGTGGCGATGGTCGCGGTCGAGGTGTTGCGCAGCGTGTCCAGCGTACCGGACGAAACGGGAGCAAGATCAGTCATGGGTTATCCTTCGAAGAGTCGGTTCAATGCATTGCCAAGATGGGTGGCCATGGCTTCGGCAGCAGCGTCGCCATCGCCCTTGCGGATGGCGTCGCAGACACGGCGATGTTCGTCCTGCACCCTCACGAGACGCGGGGCTTCGGACATCAGAGACAGCGTTCGGTTGATCGTCATCCCTTGGGCGATATGCGGCCGCACCTGCTCCAGCCCGGCCACGAAAAAGCGGTTCTGGCTGGCGCGGGCGACAGCCATATGAAAGCCTAAGTCTTGCTCCATCCCGGTTTCGCCCCTGACGTTGGCGCTGTCCATGGCCGCGATCTCGGCCTCCAGTCCACGCAGATCGTCGCGTGTGCGGTTCTGCGCGGCAAGGCGCGCGGCCTCGGATTCCAGCCCGATCCGGAACCTGAAGCACATCTGCAGATCCTGAATGCTGGTCAGGGGCGCTATGCGGGTGATGCGCTCGGCCGCGTCCTGAACATAGGCCCCGGAACCGCGACGCGAGGCGATCATCCCCTCCTCGCGCAGCCGCGCCAGCGCCTCGCGCACGGTGGGACGCGAGACCCCGTATTCCGTCGCCAGCGCGGTTTCCGAGGGAAGTTTCTCTCCGCGCGCCAGTCGCCCGGCCGCGATACCTTCGGCCAATTGCCGATAGATCTGGTCGCTGCGCCGTTCCGTGCTGTCGGATCCACCGTCCAAGGTGTCCTGCCCCTACTGTTTCGGGGCTCACCCTATGAACATCGCCGCAATCAGTCAAACAACTTTACGATATGCCCGACAGATTTCGAACCTGTCACACAGATGCGCGGATCGCAGAACCGACACGGCCTTCGGCTCCGGGGTCTCGCCGGGCAAGAAGATTGAACCGAAGAAGGGCGCCCCCCGGTTCAGGCAACACAGGGGTAAGACAGGGGCAATCACGCCACCGGGACGGGCTGTGTCTGCGGCGTGGTCAGTCGGCAACCGACGGCGTTTGTCGCGCCGCAACCCGCACGAACCGAAGGGCGATAGCCACGGCGTGCCGCACCCGAATTATCGGGAGATTTCAGTTGGATATGGAAGGGAAGTGGCGCGCTGGGGAGGATTCGAACCCCCGACCCCTTGATTCGTAGTCAAGTACTCTATCCAACTGAGCTACCAGCGCGTAGGGCGTCCTTCTAGTCGCGGCCTTGGGGGACTGCAAGCAAAAAAATGAAGTTTTCTACGCCGCCAATCCGCTTTCGCCGCGCGGCAGCGTCAGCAGGAAGACGGTGCCGCTGTCATCGCTGCTTTCCAGCGTCAGGGTGCCGCCGTGGCCGCGGGCCAGTTCAGCCGCGATGACCAGGCCCAACCCGGTGCCACCCTTGGTGAAACTGCCCTGAAACGCCTGAAACAGGGCCTCGCGTGCCTTGGGGGGCAGCCCCGGCCCGGTGTCGGCCACGGTGATGGTCCAGGCGGTTTCGCTTTCGTCGGCATGGACCGTCACGGTGCCGGGCGCCCCGGTGCTGGCAATGGCCTGCCGCGCATTGCGCACAAGATTTCCCAGGATGCGCAACAACTGTTCCGAGTCGCAGCGGATGATCTGCGCGGGCGGCACTTCGTTGACATAGGTGATCGAGCCATCGGTGGCCGCGATGCGTTCATTGTCAAAGACCTCCTCGACCAGATCGTACAGCGGATGCCGGTCCAGCTTGGGCGGCGGCTCTTCGGCCTTGCCGAAGGCCAGCGTGGACTCGCACAGGTTGACCGCCCGGCTGATCGAATTGACCAACTTGGGGGCGGCGCGCTGCACGCGGGGATCCTTGGACCGCTCCATGGTGTCGGCGAACAGCTGCGCCGTGGTCAGGATGTTGCGCAGGTCGTGGCTGACCTTGGCCACCGCGCCGCCCAGCTGTGCCAGCCGATCCTTCTGCCGCAGGGCTCCGGTCAACTGGGTCTGCAGCGATTGCAGCGCCAATTCCGCGTCGCGCAATTCGCGCACCTTGGTGCGCGGGTTGATGATGTGGCGCACGTCTTCCGGGGCGGCGGCGTATTCCTTCATGTGGGTCACCACATGGCGGATCGGCAGCACCATCATCCGGCGCACGGCGAAGAACAGCAGCCCCGCCGTCACCGCCGAGATCAGGGCCGACAGCCACAGGATGCGCAGGCCATAGTCCAGCATGGCCGCGCGCAGGGGCGCCGCATCCATCGTGACCTCGATCAGCAGGCCGGCCGCGCGGGTCGGGTTGCCAATCACGCGGATGATCTCGTTCTCGCCATTGAGCAATTGCATCATGGCCTCGCCGATCAACCGGGCGGGGGGCGCTTCGCGCAGGTCATAGGTCGCGGCGATGGGTGCGGGCAGCGGCGAGGACAGCATCAACTGCCGCATCTCGTTGCGGCGCAGCACGACGTTATAGACCTCGGCGTTTTGCAGAAGCTCGCGCTCCAGTTCCGGCGCGATCATATCGTCGGCCAGCAGCACCAGCGAGGCGATCTGCGCCCGCTCCAGCCGCGCCAGAAGATAGTCTTCGCGGAACCGGGCTACGGACGGCACAAAGATCAGAACTTCGGCCAGCATCACGAACAGGATGGTCAGGACAAGAAAACGGCCTGATAGAGTATTGAACATGCCCGCCCTGATCCTGGTCCGTGCCACGGTGTTACGGCAAAAAGCGCTGAATCGCCCGGACAATCCGCTTCACCATCGGGTTTTCGAACAGCCGGGGAGAGAAATAGGCCCCGGCCGCGCGCTTTCCAGCTTCGCTCATGGTCGGATAGGGGGCAACCATATTCGTGACCGCGCTGAGTTTCAGCTTGTTGGCCAGCACCAGCGCCCAAAGCGCGATCTGTTCGCCCGCCTGTGGCCCGACGATGGAAACGCCCACGGGCCGCCCTTTCACCACCATGACCTTGGTCAGCCCGGTGGTCGTGCCTTCCGCAATGGCGCGATCGTTGCCGGACAGGTCGAACCGGGCGACCTCCAGCTTGTCGCCATGCACCGCGCGAGCCTGGGCCTCGGTCAGGCCGATCTGGGCCAGTTCCGGATCGGTATAGGTGACCCAGGGGATATGGTCGGTGCGCACCTTGGCCGGCAGCCCGAACAGGGCCGACCGGATCACGATCCCGGCGTGGTATCCCGCCACATGGGTGAACTGCATCCCGCCCGCCACATCGCCGATGGCATAGACCCGGCGGTTCGAGGTGCGCAGCCCGGCATCCACGGTGATGCCCGTGCGATCATGGTCGATCCCGGCGGCTTCAAGGTTCAGCTTGTCGATATTGACCTGCCGCCCCACCGCCACCAGCAGGTGCGTGCCGGTGATCGGCCCTTTCGAGGTTTCCACGGTGATCCGGCCTTCGAAGTCCCAGACCGACCCGGCCTCGGTGTCCTCCAGGATCTCGATGCCTTCACTGCGCAGCCGATCCAGAACGATGGCGGCCAGTTCGGGATCATCCTTGCCGAATGCCGTCGCGGCTTCGATCACCGTCACCGCGCAGCCCAGCCGCCGATGCGCCTGCGCCATCTCCATGCCGATGGGCCCGCCACCGATGATGATCAGATGCTCGGGACGGTCGCGCAGGCTGAAGATGGTTTCATTGGTGTGATAGGTGACGTCGTCCAGCCCCTCGATGGGCGGCACGAAGGGACGTGATCCTGTGGCGATGACAAAGCGGCGCGCGGTGATGCGATGCTCCCCGACCTCGACCTCGGTCGGCGAGACAAAGCGCCCGAAGTCGCGGATGACGCGCACCCCCAACCCCTCGAACCGCTCCTGGCTGTCATGCGGGGCGATGGTGGCGATGGCGGCATCCACGTGGTCCTTGGCGGCGGCGAAATCCACCTGCGGAACCACCGGGGTGACCCCATAGGCCGCCCCCTGCCCCATTGCATGGGCGCGTTTGCCCGCCGCCAGCAGCGCCTTGGAGGGCACGCAGCCATAGTTCAGGCAGTCGCCGCCCATCTTGTGGCCTTCCAGCAGCACCACGTCGGCGCCCATCTGGGCCGCCCCCGCCGCCACCGACAGCCCGCCAGAGCCAGCCCCGAGAATGCACAGATCGCACGAGATGGTTTCCATGGTCAGATCCCTTTCCTGCCGCGCAGCGCCTTCAGACCCATCGGCAGCGCCGCCAGCGCGCACAGGCCGAGGATCGGCAGCAGCACATGCGGCTCGAAGATCACGCCAAGGTCCGGGGTCGCGCCGCTGGCAAAGACCTCGCCCAGACCGGCGCCGACCGAGGTATAGACCACCGCGCCGGGGATGATGCCCAGAAAGGTGGTGACCACGAAGCGAAAAAGCGGCACGCCCACCAGCGCTGGCACCAGGTTGGCCACGAAGAAAGGCACCGCCGGCACCAGCCGGATCAGGAACAGCATTTCCCACTGGTTTTCGTCGATGCCCGTCTTGATCCGCCCGACGGTGCCTTTCGAGGCATCCATCCGCGCCGCCAGCCGATCGCCCAGCCCCCAGCGCGCGGCCAGGAAGATCGCTGTTGCGCCAAGGGTGGCCGCAACGATGTTGAACAGCGCGCCGGGAAAGGTGGCAAACAGGAACCCGCCGGTCAGGGTGGCAATGGTGGCACCGGGCAGGCTGAAGGCTACGATCAGTGTATAGAGCGCGATGAAGGCCGCGACAGTGATGGTGTAGTTGGCGTCGCGGAACGCCAGCAGCGCCTCGCGGTTGGCCGCCAGCGCCTCGAAGCTGAGCACATCGCGCAGGGTAAAGGCGCCAACCGCAGCCACCGCCACGATCACCGCCAGCGGCAGCCACCGTTTCAGGGGACCAAGGTTTTCAGTCGTGGGAATGTCGCTCATGCCGGTGCCCTTTGCCAACCCATGCCTTGGACATGCCCCCTTTGGAGCGGTCGCGGAAGCCCCTCTCACGGGCCCTTGATCTTCTGTAGGGGATTGTGAGCCAGGGCGGTTTTTCTGTAACAATCGCGGAAAGGGCGGAAAAACCCGCCAGATTTCCGGCCAGCGACGTTGACGGGCGCGGGATTAGGCTCTAGGAGCGGGGCTTCGAATTCCGATGCCCGCGAATCCCGTTCGCGGTCCCGCACAAGAAAATGGAGACGGCGCGATGAAACGCACCTTTCAGCCCAGCAATCTCGTCCGCAAGCGGCGTCATGGTTTCCGCGCCCGTATGGCCACCAAGGCCGGTCGCAAGATCCTGAACGCCCGCCGCGCCCGCGGCCGGAAGTCGCTCAGCGCCTGAGGGCGTTGGCTCCGTCCATGACGGTGCCCGAGTTGACCGTGGAACAGCCTGATATGGCCGCCTCGCCTTGCGACGGCGGCCTTTCTGCCGTTTGCCATCCCATCCAGACCCTGCGCCAGCGCACCGATTTTCTGGCGGCGTCGCGCGGGCGCTATCGTGCCATGCCGGGATTTGTCCTGCAGGGCCGCAAAAGGCGGGACGGTGAGGCCGAGGGCGATGTGATCCGCGTGGGCTTCACCTGTTCAAAGAAGGTCGGCAATGCGGTGGCCCGGAACCACGCCAAGCGCCGCCTGCGCGCCTTGGCGCGCGAGGTGATCGCAGAACAGGGCAAGCCCGGCTGGGACTACGTGCTGGTGGGCCGCAAGGACGCCACCGCCCAGCGCCCCTTTGCCGAGATGCAGGGCGATCTGTCCCGCGCCCTGACCAAGATCCACGCCCCTAAAGCCGCCCGCACATGAGCCCGCTGGCCCATGTCGTCGCTTTGCCGGTGCGCGCCTACCGCCTGTTGCTGTCGCCCTGGGTCGGCCACGGCTGCCGATTCCACCCCACCTGTTCGGCCTATGCGTTGGAGGCCCTTGCCGCCCACGGGGCCATCAAGGGCAGTTGGCTGGCCGCCCGGCGCATTGCCCGCTGCCATCCATGGGGCGGATCGGGCATCGACAACGTCCCGGACTGACCGCTTCTGACTTCTGGCAGTGCGAACTTCTTGCCTCCGGCGGGAGTATTGCCCCCAAGAAGAACGAGGCGCGCCCGGAGTTCGGGCGGGGCAGCGGTTCAGATGCGACCCGGCGGAGCCCCAAGCGATCTTTGCAAGCCCGCAATGCCCCGGGACGGGCGCTCCGGTCCGTCAGGGTTTCAGGATCAGCTTGTCGCCCAGACGTGCGCGCGTGGGAATGTTGTGCCGGTCGGTGTCCCCGAGGATCGTGTAGAAAGCGTCGCGCATGAACTCGGTGTCTTCGAAATAGAAGCGGTGTCCGGCCAGATCGTCTTTCTTGAAGGTTTCGGGCAACGCATCGAACCTCTCGGTGCAGCTGATGTTGACGGCCTTGTCGGGGGCATCGTCGGGCAGGCCGATACGACCGGCGCGGGGCGACACGCCGATGCGTTTCACGTTGGACAGTTTCAGCGCATTGTCGAAGTGGTTGTAATAGTTGGTCAGACGCGCGCAGTGGCGATAGAGCGATGAGGACTTCGAACTGTCCGCCGCAAGCGAGCCCGCCGAAATATCGGCGCCGAACAGCAGAACCTGGCTGACAGCCCAGCTTTTCGCCGCCAGCTGGCGCCGGTCGTCAGCATCGTCGAAGGCCTCGCGCACCACGTAGGTGCCCATGGAATGCGCCATGATGTGCAGGTTGATCTCGCAATCGGGGCGCTGCAGGCGCACGAAATTGGCGATGCCTTCCTTGACCAGCTGGTTGGCTGTCTGCTTGGCATCCCAGCGATCCTCAAGATAGTTCAGGGCGCTGTCATCCGAGGGCCAGTCAAAGCTGACCACGGTGCCTTCGAAACCGAAGTCCTGAAAGCACTTCTTGATGAACCGATGCCGGGTCACCACCGCGTCCAGAGAATTGTTGAATCCATGCACGTAGACCACGATATCGCCGACATCCTCGCCGGTGATCGGGTTGACCCGCCCCGTGCAATCCTCCTGCACTTTCTTGAACCAGCTTGCGCGGCTGATCTTGTGGTCCAGGTCGTGGACCTTGGCGTCATCCGGCACTTCCAGGAAATGCGCCGGGCCGGGTTCGGGCAGGAAGGCCCCCTTGCGGATCTTGCGGACGGAAAAGATGTAATCGGGCATCCTGCTCTCTCTGAAATCGGGGTTTTCGCTTACCTTAGGCAGGGGACACGCGGGGCGCGAGGAAATTCACCGGTTCGCGCGGGAACGCTTGATCTGTTGCGGGCGCGGGTTTAGGGGCTGGCCATGCTTGATGATGCCGATGACATTCACCCGCTGTTCCACGGTGCGCCCAAAACCACCGAATTCCGCAAGCTGCGGAAGCGGATCGTGCGCCATGCCCGCGAGGCCATCGAGCAATATGGCATGATCGAACGCGACGCCCGCTGGCTGGTCTGCCTGTCGGGCGGCAAGGACAGCTATACCCTGCTGGCGGTGTTGCACGAACTGAAATGGCGCGGGCTGCTGCCGGTCGAGATCCTGGCCTGCAACCTGGACCAGGGCCAGCCGGGGTTTCCCGCAACCGTCCTGCCCGAATTTCTGGAGCGCATGGGCGTTGCGCATCGGATCGAATACCAGAACACCTATTCCGTGGTGATGGACAAGATCCCCCAGGGCCGAACCTTCTGCGCGCTGTGTTCCCGCCTGCGGCGCGGACATCTCTACCGGATCGCGCGCGAGGAAGGCTGTTCGGCGGTGGTGCTGGGCCATCATCGCGATGACATTCTGGAAACCTTCTTCATGAACCTGTTTCACGGCGGGCGGCTGGCCACCATGCCGCCGAAACTGGTGAACGAGGAAGGCGATCTCTTTGTCTATCGTCCGCTGGCGCATGTGGCCGAGGCCGATTGTCAGAAATTCGCGCAGGCGATGGGATATCCGATCATTCCCTGTGATCTGTGCGGCAGTCAGGACGGGCTGCAACGCCAGCAGGTCAAGCAGATCCTCGATGGCTGGGAGGCCAACGCCCCCGGCCGCCGGCAGGTCATGTTCAGGGCGCTGATGAACGCGCGGCCCTCGCATCTTCTGGATCCCAAGCTGTTCGATTTCGCCGGGCTGACGCGCGGGACGTCCGAACCCGCAGATCCGGACAATTTGATCTAATTCCGTCCCAGATCGCGCCGTTGCATTAACCTTCCCCAAAGGCCGCCACCCTAGCGTCACCTGAAACGCTTGGCCGAAGGGGAACGCGATGCCGGTTCCGGGACAGACACTGCCCTCAGGGATACATTTCCTCGCCTCTGTCGTTCGGGGGCAATGGGGGCTGGCGGCCTCGGCCCCGCTTCTGGCGCTGTTCTGGTATCTGAAATCCGGTGACGTGGCCTGGGGGATGGCCCTGTCGGGCCCAGTGGTGCTGGCTTTGGCGTGGCTTCCCCTGTGGCGGGCGGGGCATCGGCTGGCGCAACTGCCGCTGGCTTCGCCACGGCAACGCCTGATCCGGGCGCTTTGCGCCGACAGGGATGCTGCGCAGGGCCAGACTGTCTGCATCCTGCTGAACCTGGACGACACGCCACGCCTGCTGGAACGGTATTCCCCCGCAACGCTGGACCGGACGATGGACGCGCTGGCGGACCGGGCCCAGCAGACGCTGCGCGACCAGGATCATTGTGCGGCGCTTGCGCCAGGGCTGATCGCCATCGCGATGGCCCCAGCGGCGCGTTACGACTTGGAAACCGCGCTGCAAATCGGTGCGCGGCTTCAGGCCAGGCTCTCCGATCCGATCCCCGTGGGCGAGGATCCGCAGCGGTTGTCCTTCTCGGTGGGCATTGCGCTGTCGGCGCAGGTCGCGTCCGGATCCGGGGACGCGGTCCTGGCCGCGGCAGAAACCGCCCTGAAGCGCGCGCAATACGCCGGTGCCGGATCCATCCGGGTCCATGATCCCGCCCGACCGGTGCCGCAGGTGCCCGACACCGCGCGCATCACCCGCGCTCTGGACGCTCTGGAAAGCGGGCAGATCCGCCCGTGGTTTCAGCCGCAGGTGTCCAATGATACCGGCGACATCAGCGGGGTCGAGGCGCTGGCCCGTTGGGTTCATCCGGATCGCGGCCTTCTTGGGCCCGCCGAGTTCTTCCCCGAGATCGAAGCCGCCGGCCGCTTCGAACGCCTGGGCGAAGTCATGCGCCGCCACGCCTACCTCGCGTTGAAAACCTGGGACACGGACGGCCTCGACATCCCCGGTATCGGCGTCAACGTGACCCTGGCCGAACTGCGCAACCCGGCCTTCGCGGACAAGATCGCCTGGGAACTGGATGGCTTCGATATTCTGCCGCACCGGCTGACGCTGGAAATCCTCGAATCCGTGGTCTCCGGCACCTCCGGGGATGTGGTGGCCCGCAATATCCAGATGCTCGCCTCCTATGGTTGCGGGTTGGACCTTGACGACTTTGGCACCGGCCATGCCTCGATCACCTCGCTGCGGCGCTTCCCGGTGGGCCGGATCAAGATCGATCGGTCCTTCGTCACCGGGGTGGATCACGACCGGAACCAACAGCAGATGATCTCGGCCATCGTGACCATGGCCGAGCGACTGGATCTGGATGCCCTGGCCGAAGGCGTGGAAACACCCGGCGAGCACGCCATGCTGGCACAGTTGGGCTGCACCCATGTCCAGGGCTACGGCATCGCGCGACCGATGCCCCAAGACGATTTGCCCGCCTGGGTCCACGAGTTGCGCCATCGCCTGCCCAAACCCGCCCCATTGCACCGGAAACTGGGCTGAACCACCGATTCGCGGCGCGCTCATTCACGACATTGCAGAGGCTGCGGCCTAAAACCGCTTGACCTTTGTCCGGTGCGCCTGTTGAACCTGCCCGCAATCCCAAGTTTCGAGGCGGTGTTCTACATGGACAATCAAAACAAGAATATGATTCTGGCGACGGCACTCAGCTTCCTGGTGATCCTCGGCTGGTTTCTGCTCTTTCCGCCAGAGGAACCGCCGGTCCAGCCCCAGCGACCCGCGGCCGATTCCACCGCGCAGGCGACGCAGGATGGCATCGCCATTGCCCCGCCTGCCGGCGGCACTGCGGCCCCGGCCCCCGGAGCCAGCCCCGTCGAAACGCGCAGCGCGGCCCTGACCGCTTCCGAGCGCCTGACCATCGACACCCCCGAGCTCAAAGGCTCCATCGCGCTGACCGGCGGCCGGCTCGACGATATCGCGCTGAAGGATTATCGCGACACGATCGAACCCGACAGCCCCAACGTCACGCTGCTGTCCCCGGTGGGCGGTTCACATGCCTATTATGCGCTCTATGGCTGGGCGCCCGGCGCGGGTCTGACCTTCGAACAGGTCCCCGGGGCCAACACCCCCTGGTCGCTGGTGAGCGGCGACAAGCTGACCCCCACCAGCCCGGTCACACTGGAATGGGACAACGGCGCCGGCTTGACCTTCCGCCGCGTGATCAGCGTCGACGAAGAGTATCTTTTCACCGTCACCCAGTCGGTCACCAACGCCAGCGAAACCGCCCAGCGACTGGCCCCTTACGGCATTGTCGCCCGCCATGGCGAGCCGGAACTGACCAACTTCTTCATCCTGCATGAAGGCGTCGTGCGCATGTCCGACGGCACGCTGGAAGAAATCGAATACGGCGACATGCCGGATCTCGACTACGTCGACCGGGAAGCCGCCCGCGCCGAGATCATCGACGTGGCCGCCAACGGCTGGATCGGGTTCACCGACAAATACTGGATGACCGCGCTGATGCCGGCCCCCGGCCAGAATTTCCTGTCGGTCGCCAAATACGTCGCCAACGCCGACATCTACCAGACCGAAACCCGCCTGCCGACCCAGACAGTGGAACCCGGCCAGACGGTCGAGGTGCAGACCTTCCTCTTCGCCGGGGCCAAGGAATGGGAAACCATCAAGCACTACGAGCAGGATCTGGGCTTCGAAGGCTTCGTCGACAGCATCGACTGGGGCTGGTTCTTCTTCCTGACCAAGCCGATCTTCCAGCTGCTGCACTTCCTCAACGGCATCATCGGCAACATGGGCTGGTCGATCATCGTCCTGACCCTGATCATCAAGGCGCTGGTCCTGCCCCTGGCCTGGAAATCCTATTCTTCGATGGCGAAGATGAAGGAACTTCAGCCCGAGATGGAGAAGCTGAAGGAACGCTGCGGCGACGACAAGCAGAAGATGCAGCAAGAGATGATGGCGCTCTATAAGAAGGAAAAGGTCAACCCGGCCTCGGGCTGCCTGCCGATCATCCTGCAGATCCCGATCTTCTTCTCGCTCTACAAGGTGATCTTCGTCACCATCGAATTGCGCCACGCGCCGTGGTTCGGCTGGATCCGCGACCTGTCAGCGCCGGATCCCTCGTCGATCCTGAACCTCTTCGGGCTGCTGCCCTACGGGGTGCCCGATCCCGGGTCGATCTTTGCGATCGTGTCGCTGGGCATCCTGCCGATCTTCCTCGGCGTCTCCATGTGGCTGCAGCAGAAACTGAACCCGGCACCCACCGACAAGACCCAGGCCATGATCTTTGCCTGGATGCCCTGGATCTTCATGTTCATGCTGGGCAGCTTCGCAAGTGGCCTGGTGCTGTACTGGATCGCCAACAACGTGATCACCTTCTCGCAGCAGTACTTCATCATGCGCACCCACGGCTTCAAGCCAGACATCCTGGGCAACATCCTCTCGAGCTTCAAGAAGAAGGCCGGAGCGTCGAAGGAATGACCCACAGGCTCGCCGCCATCTGGCGTCACCCGATCAAGGGCATCGGCGCCGAGCCTCTGGAAACCACCCAACTGACCCCGGATCGCCCCCTGCCGGGCGACCGGGCCTGGGCTGTCCTGACCGGTGACGCCACCGACACCGGTGATTGGCAGCCCTGCCGTAACTTTGCGCGCGGTTGCTATGGGCCCGAGCTGATGGCAATCACCGCGCGCACCATCGGCGATCGCATCCATCTCAGCCACCCCCGGCATACGGACCTGATCATCGATCCCGCAACAGAAGGTCCGCGCCTGATCGACTGGCTGCGCCCGCTTTACCCCGCCGAGCGCCCGGCCCCGACACGGGTGATCAAGGCCCCACCAGAGGGGATGAGCGATGCCCCCTTCCCTTCGGTTGCCATCCTGGGCCGCGCCGCGCTGGACGCCCTGGGCGAGGTTGCGGGCCAGGCACTGGACATGCGGCGGTTCCGTGGCAACCTCTGGCTCGACGGGTTGGCCCCGTTCGAGGAACTGGACTGGGTCGGCCGCACCCTGCGCATCGGCAGTGCCGAGCTGCGCGTGGACGAACGCATCACCCGCTGCCGCGCCACCGAGACCAACCCCGACACCGGCACCCATGACGTGACCACCCTGCAACTGCTGCGCCGCCACTGGGGTCACATCGACTTCGGCATCAAGGCCGTGGTCACCAAGCCCGGCGCCATCGGGGTGGGCGACACGGTAGAGGTGTTGGCATGAATGCCCCCGACCCCGATGTCCTGCACCCGATGCCCGGCATCGACCAGGTGGTGTTCCTGCGTCCGCTGGCGAAAGACCGGCCCAACGTCTCGGTTGGTGCCTTCACCTACTACGACGACCCGGACGGGGCAGAACACTTCTTCGACCGCAACCTGCGCTATCACTTCGATTTCGTCGGTGACCGGCTGGTGATCGGCCCGTTCTGCGCCCTCGCACGCGGCGCCACCTTCATCATGAATGGCGCCACCCACGCCATGGGCGGCTTTTCCACCTTTCCCTTCAACATCTTCGGCCACGGCTGGGAAGAAGGATTCGATCCGGCCAGCTGGGCGGCGGAGAATCGCGGCGACACGGTGATCGGCGCCGACGTCTGGATCGGCACCGAAGCCCTGATCCTGCCCGGCATCACCATCGGCCCCGGCGCCATCATTGCCGCCCGCAGCGTCGTCACCGCCGATGTGGCGCCCTACACCGTGGTTGGCGGCAACCCAGCGCGCGAAATCCGCACGCGGTTCGATGCCGGTACCGTCGCGCGCCTGCTCGCCATCGCCTGGTGGGACTGGCCGCTCGACAAGCTCACCCGAAACCTCGACGCCATTCGCGGCGCCGACCTGGCCACGCTGGAGGCTGCCCGATGATGCTGCCCTTCCCCCTCGCCCCCGAGCCCGACGACATCACCGCCGAAGCCGCGCGCAAGTTCTTCGCCGGCGAGACCACCTTTGTGAAAGGCGTGGTCGCCATGTCGGGCCTGCCCGCCGCCGACCGCGCCGAGGTCTGCTTCGCCGGCCGTTCGAACGTCGGAAAATCTTCGCTGATCAACGCGCTGACCGGACGCAAGGGGCTTGCGCGCGCGTCCAACACCCCAGGCCGCACGCAAGAGATCAACTTCTTTGAACGTGACGACCTCTACATCGTCGACCTGCCTGGATATGGCTTTGCCAACGCGCCCGTCGCGGTGGTCGAGAAATGGCAGCGCCTGCTGAAATCCTATCTGTCGGGGCGCCAGACCCTGCGCCGCGCCTTCATGCTGATCGATTCGCGCCACGGCGTGAAACCGGTGGATGAGGAAATCATGACCCTGCTGGACAGATCCGCCGTGCCCTTCCAGGTGGTGCTGACCAAGGATGACAAGATCAAGGAAAAGGATCGCGACCCGATGCTGGCGCAGGTGCGCAAGGCGCTGTCCAAGCACCCCGCCGCCTTTCCCGAACTGATCGCCACCTCCTCGGAAAAGGGCCTCGGACTGCCGACCCTGCGCAGCACCATCCACGGCCTGCGCGACTGACGCGCCGACGCCCTGCAGCTGACCCAGCGGCGGCGGCTTCTTCTTGGCGAAAATACTCTCGCCGAAGGCCCCGGCCTGCCAGGGGCGATCCACATCGGCCTCTTGGCAGCGCCCGCGCAACATAATAACACCGGCGGACGCTTCTGGATCCCGATGATGAGAAAACGAACCGACATGACCCGCGACTGGATCGCCACCGCCCGGACCCTGTCCGAGGCCCTGCCCTACCTGCAACGCTACGAGGGCGCGACCGTCGTCATCAAGCTGGGCGGCCACGCGATGGGCAGCGACGAGGCGATGGACGGATTCGCCCGCGACATCGTGCTGATGAGCCAGGTCGGCGTGCATCCGGTCATCGTTCATGGCGGCGGCCCGGCCATCAACGAGATGCTGGGCAGGCTCGATATCCAGTTCGAGTTCGTCAACGGCAAGCGCGTCACCAGCCAGCCGGTGATGGACGTGGTGGAAATGGTGCTTGCGGGTCTCGTGAACAAACGTGTCGTGGCCGCGATCAACCGCCAGGGCGGGCGCGCGGTGGGCCTGTCGGGCAAGGACGCCAACCTGATGATCTGCCGCCAGACCGATCCGTCCCTCGGCTTCGTCGGCACCCCGGAACAGATGAACACCGACGTGGTGCGCACCATTTTCGAGGCCGGCATGATCCCGGTCATCGCGCCGATCGGCGCCGATGCCGAAGGCCACAGCATGAACGTCAACGGCGACACCGCTGCCGGGGCCATCGCCGGGGCGCTGAAGGCGCATCGCCTGCTGCTGCTGACGGACGTGCCGGGCGTCAAGGATGCCACGGGCACTGTCGTGACCGAACTGACCGCGGGGCAAATTCGCGAGATGACGGCGGACGGCACCATCGCCGGGGGCATGATCCCCAAGACCGAAACCGCGCTGGCGGCCCTGCAAAGCGGCGTTCGGGCGGCCGTTATCCTGGACGGGCGTGCCCCCAACGCCTGCCTGCTGGAACTCTTCACCGATCACGGTGCCGGGTCGATCATCCGAAGCGCGTGACCGGCCCGGCTGCCTTTCAGCGGGCCCTTGCGGACTGCCAGTTGTTGCAGGCGGCCCATGTGCCGCTGGAAGCCAGCGACGGCATGCCGCCGGATTTCACCAGCATCGCCCTTGTCGCGCCGCAGGAACCCGGCTTCTGGACCCTGGCCCAAACCGCGCCCGAGATGCGCGACGGCCTGTCCGACCCGCTGGATCGGCTCTCGCGGCGGCTGGTGACGCCGGTGGCGGCCTCGGTCGGGGGGATGGCCCTGTTTCCCTCCGATGGCCCGCCCTATCCGCCTTTCGTGTCCTGGGCGCTGCGCAGCGCCCGGATCTGGGCCGCGCCCATGGGGCTGCTGGTCAGCCGCACGGCCGGGCTTTGGGTGTCTTTCCGGGCTGCCGTGGCGTTGCCCTGGGCGGCGCCCGCCCAGCCCGCCGCGGCCAGCCCCTGCGACACATGCGCGGCGCGTCCCTGCCTGTCGGCCTGCCCGGTATCCGCGTTCAGCGCCGATCGGGGCTATGATCTTGCCGCCTGTCATGGTTTTCTGGATCGCGCGGCAGGCCAGGACTGCATGACACGGGGCTGCGCCGCACGCCGCGCCTGCCCGCTGGGGGCCGCCTCCGGGCGTCACCCCGACCAATCCGCGTTCCACATGAGAGCCTTCCACCCATGCCAAAACGCCTGATCCTGATGCGCCATGCAAAGTCCTCGTGGCAGGACACGGACCTGGACGATCACGCCCGGGTGCTGAACGCACGCGGGCGGCGCTCCTGCGACGCGATCGGCCCCTGGCTGGCGGCGCGCGGCCATGTGCCCGACCAGATCCTGTGTTCCGACAGCGCCCGCACCCGCGAGACATGGGACCGGCTGGCGCCGCACTTTCCGCCCACGCCCACACCGGCGCTGATGCCCGAATTGTATCTCGCTTCGGCCAAGGCCCTGCGCACGGCGCTGAGCGAGGCCAGCGGCGACACCGTGATCCTGCTCACCCACAACCCCGGCGTCGGAGATCTGGCCGCCCAGCTTGTGCAAGCCGCCCCGGCGCATCCGCGCTTCGACATCTATCCGACGCTGGCCACGCTGGTGTTGGAATTTCCCATCGACGCCTGGTCCGACCTGAAGCCCGGCACGGGCAAGGTGCTGGACTTCATCGTCCCGCGTGAATTGACGGACTGACCCGACGCTTCGGGAACCGCAGCCAATGGTCGGACACACCGGCGCTTCAAACCGAACGGATGCCGCTTTCATGATCCGCCCTTATACCGACAGCGACAAAGCCGCCGTCATGGCCATCTGGCGCGAGGCCAATGCCCAGGCCCACCCCTTCCTGAGCGCCGAGGTCGTCGCGCAGGCCGACACGCTCATCGCGACCCAGCTTCTGCAAGTCGCCGACACCCATATGTACGAGACAGACGGGCGCTGCGTCGGCTTCCTGTCCCTGCTCGGGGCCGAAATCGGCGGGCTCTTCATCCTGCCCGCGTGGCAGGGGCACGGCTTCGGACGCGCCCTGCTGGACCACGCCGCCACCCTGCATCCCGAGTTGCACCTGTGCGTTTTCCACGACAACAGCCGGGCACGGGCGTTTTACGATCGCTACGGATTTGAACCGGTCGAGGACCGGCGCAACGCCATGTTCGACGCCCTTGAGACGGTGATGCGCTACAGCGTGCCCTGAACGTCTGCGGCCCCCGCGGGGGTGTCCCCACAGAGGCCGCCAGGCATTGTTCGTCTTGCGGGGCGTCAGTGTCCCAGGATCTGGCTCAGGAACAGCTTGGTCCGCTCGCTTTTCGGGTTGTTGAAGAACGGTTCCGGCTCGTTCTGCTCGACGATCTGGCCGGCATCCATGAAGATCACCCGGTTCGCCACCTGCCGCGCAAAGCCCATTTCATGGGTCACGCACAGCATGGTCATGCCGTCCTCGGCCAGCTCGATCATGGTGTCGAGCACTTCCTTGATCATCTCGGGGTCCAGCGCCGAGGTGGGTTCGTCGAACAGCATGATCTTGGGTTTCATGCACAGCGACCGTGCAATCGCCACCCGCTGCTGCTGACCGCCCGACAGTTGGCCGGGGTACTTGTTGGCCTGATCGGGGATCTTCACCTTTTCAAGAAAATGCATCGCCGTGGCCTCGGCCTCGCGCTTGGGGGTCTTGCGCACCCAGATCGGCGCCAGCGTGCAATTCTCAAGGATGGTCAGATGCGGGAACAGGTTGAAGTGCTGGAAGCACATGCCAACCTCGGAACGGATCTTGTCGATGTTCTTCAGGTCCGACGACAACAAGGTGCCATCCACCGTGATCTTCCCGGCCTGATGCTCCTCAAGCGCGTTGATACAGCGGATCAGCGTGGATTTCCCCGACCCCGAGGGGCCGCAGATCACGATGCGTTCGCCACGATAGACGGTCAGGTCGATGTCACGCAGCACGTGGAACTGGCCGTACCACTTGTTCATGCCGCTGATTTCGATGGCGACCTCATCCGAGACTTCCAGATGGCTCGGAACAGCGGGGGCAGCGTCGATGGGTTGGCTCATGACCGGCTCCTTAACGATGATCGGTGGCCAGCTTGCGCTCCAGCCATTGAGAATATTGCGAGATGCCGTAGCAGAAGACGAAGAACAGGACCCCGGCGAAGCCCAGAAGCTCCCAGTAGACCCCGAACCATTCGGTCGAGGACAGGATCGGGCCACGGATCATGCCGATCACGTCGAACATCGAGATGATCGACACCAGCGTGGTGTCCTTGAACAGGCCGATGGCGATGTTCACGATCGAGGGGATCGAGATTTTCAGGGCCTGCGGCAGCACGATCAGCCGCATCTTCTGCCAATAGTCCAGGCCAAGGCTGTCACCGGCCTCGTACTGGCCCTTGGGCAAGGCCGCCAGACCGCCCCGGATCGCCTCGGCCATATAGGCGGCGGCAAACAGGGTGACCATGATGATGACGCGCAGCATCAGGTCGAAATTGGTGCCCGGCGGCAGGAAATAGGCCAGCATCACCGAGGCCACGAACAACAGCGTGATCAGCGGCACGCCGCGCACGAACTCGATGAAGATCACGCAGATCATCTTGATGATCGGCAGGGTCGATTGCCGCCCCAGCGCCAGCATGATGCCCAGCGGCAACGACAGGGCGATGCCACTGGTGCCAAGGATGAAGTTGATCATGAAGCCGCCGATCTCGCGGCTGGCCACCGGGGTCAGGGCCAGCGGCAGCACACCGGCCAGCGCCTCGGCCAGGGGGGCGGTCAGCACGATCCAGAAGGCCAAGGCCGCGGCCAATGCGGCCACCATTGCCCCGAAGAACGACTTTTCTTCCAGCAGCCGGAACACCACGAAGCCGACGACCACGCCGACCAGCGCCATGATCGGGATCCACAGCGTGCCGCCCCAGATCAGCCAGTAGGCCAGAAACGGATACAGCCCGGTGAACCACAGCATCTTGCGCGGCAAGCCGAAATACAGCACCGGCGCCAGGGCCACGAACAGCAGCACGAAGGCCAGCACGGCACGGCCGTAGTGTTCGGGCGGGTAGTTACCGAAGACCAGTTGCGGCCAACGTTCCTCGATCACCGCCCAGCAGGCGGCATTGACGCCCTGCAACTGCTCGCGGCATTCGCGGATCGACGAGGCATCCCAGACGCCATTGGCGATCCACGGCACGATGGCGGCCAGCAAGGCGTAGATGACGTAGAGCGTGATCAGCGTCATGATCGAATTGCCGATCGAGCTGAAAAGATTGGTGCGCAGCCAGCCGATCACCCCGGCCTGCGACACCGGCGGGGCCTGCGGCGGGAGTGGATCGTGGCGGACGAATGCAACCGAGTGATCGCCTTGGGACATCTCAGCGCTCCTTCAGCTTCACGGCGTTGTTGTAAAGGTTCATCACCCCCGAGATCGCCAGCGAGATCATCAGGTAGAATAGCATCAGCAGCAGCACCGCTTCGAAACTGCGGCCGGTCTGGTTCAGGGTGATCCCGCCCAGCGTGCCGGTGATGTCCATGTAGCCGATGGCGGCGGCCAGCGACGAGTTCTTGGTCAGGTTCAGGTACTGCGAGATCAGCGGCGGGATGATGACCCGCAGGGCTTGCGGCAGGACGACAAGGCGCATGATCTTGCCGGGGCGCAGGCCCAGGGCGGCGGCGGCCTCGGTCTGGCCCTTGCTGACGGCCAGGATGCCGGCGCGCACGTTTTCAGCGATGAAGGCCCCGGTATACAGCGCCAGCGCCCACCACAAGGCAATCAGCGTGCCCTGAACCTTCAACCCGCCCTGGAAGTTGAACCCCTTGAGTTCGGGGTAATCCAGGCCGATGGGCGATCCCATCACGAAATAGGCGATCAGCGCCGGCACGAAGAACAGGCCAAGCGACAGTTGCAGCACCGGAAGTTCACGTCCGGTGTCGTACAGCAGCTTGGTGGCATAGCGGCGCAGGAAAAAGATGCCGACGATCGAGGCCAGGAACACCGCGACCACGATGCCCGAGCCAGCCTCCCACACCGGACCGGGCACATAGACACCGCGGTTGGTGAAGGCCATCGCGTCAAACACCATCGACGCCGTCGCATTGTCGCCGCGAAAGTCGCGCGGGCTTGGCAGGGCGTTGGACATCACCGAGAAGATGATGAGGATCCAGATCAGCACCGGCACGTTGCGGAAGATCTCGACGTAGACCGACATGACCTTGGCCACCAGCCAGTTCTTCGACAGCCGCAGCACCCCGACCACGACCCCGATGATCGTGGCGGTGATACATCCCAGGAAGGCCACCAGCAGGGTATTGAGGATCCCGACCATCGCAGCACGGAAATGGGTGTCGGTACTGACAAAGGGGATCAGTTGCTGGTTGATGTCGTACCCGGCCTGCTCGCCCAGGAACTTGTACGAGATGTCCTGCCCCAGGGCGGCCAGGTTCTGTGTGGCGTTCCAGATCAGCCATCCGAAGAAGAAGACAATCGCAAGGAACGCGATGATCTGGAAGGTGATCCCGCGATACCGGGTATCGTTGACGAGCATGCTCAATCGGAAAGCAGGCTGCGCCGGATCGCTGATACTGGCCATGAAACTATCCTTTGTTCGGCAGGGCTGGGTTGCCGAGGTCGCGCAAGACAGGCGCGGGTGGGGTCAGGACCCCGAATGGAACAGGGCGGCGGATCCACATCCGCCGCCCCCTGAGGTTCTTACCGGAACGGCGGCGCATACAGCAGGCCGCCTTCAAGCCACTGGGCGTTCAGGCCGCGCGCCAGCCCGATCGGGGTGTTCTGGCCGATGTGACGCTCGAAGATCTCGCCATAGTTGCCGCCCGCGGCAATGGCGTTCTTGGACCAGTCGGGCGACAGGCCCAGCATTTCGCCCAACGACCCTTCGGTGCCAAGGATCCGGTTGACTTCCGGGTTGGTGGTGCCTGCCGCCAGTTCCTCGATATTGGCCGAGGTGATGCCCAGTTCTTCAGCGGCGATCAGCGCGTTCAGGGTCCAGCGCACCACGTCGCCCCAGTTGTTGTCGCCATGGCGGACCAGCGGGCCCAGCGGCTCTTTCGAGATGATTTCCGGCAGGATCACATGCGCCGAGGGATCTTCGAATGCGGCGCGTGTCGCGGCCAGACCGGAGGCGTCGGTGGTGTAGACGTCACAGGCCCCGGCCAGATACTGCTGCTGCGCTTCCGACGCAGTGGCGATCGGCACCGGCTCATAGCTGATGTTGTTGGTGCGGAAGAAGTCCGCGAGGTTCAGCTCGGTGGTGGTGCCGGACTGGATGCAGACCGTGGCGCCATCCAGTTCCTTGGCCGAGCTTACGCCCAGTTCCTTGGGTGCCAGGAACCCCTGGCCGTCGTAATAGTTGACGCCCGCAAACTCGAGCTTCAGGTCCACATCGCGCGAGAAGGTCCAGGTGGTGTTGCGCGACAGCATGTCGATCTCGCCCGAGTTCAGAACCTCGAAGCGGACCTTGTTGGTCACGGGGGTGAAATCAACAGCGGTGGGGTCGCCCAGAACAGCGGCGGCCACGGCGCGACAGACAGCCACGTCGAAACCTTGCCAATCGCCCTGCGCGTCCTGCGTTGCAAAGCCAACAAGGCCGGTGCTGATACCGCAGTTCAGCTTCCCACGCTCCTTCACTTCTTCCAGAGTGTCAGCCGCTACGGCGCCGGCAGCCAAGCCGGCTAGGGCAATGGTGCCAAGGAGTACGTTCGTCTTCATGTCTACCTCTTCCTGATGGACCGCAGATGATGCGGTTCGGCCCCGTTATTTAGGGTGCCATTCATGGTCCGGTCCCGGTTGGTTCCGGGTCCGGTCAAACCTTGGTCAAAAGCCCAATGGACAGTCAAGGGGAGACGTGGGACAGAAAAATGAACTTGGTGGACAAGGGGACGTGGTTTCAGGCCTGCCCTGTTTGCGGGCGGCTTTGGTCAGCCCGTGACCAAATCGTAGAACCTTGCTGCATCTGCGAAGGCCTGAGCCTTCAATGCCGCGGCCTCCTGGGCCTCCTCATCCTTGCCCCATTGCTCGGCCTGCCAATCCTCGTCCAGACGCGACCAGGCCCAGATATCCTTGCGATTCCAGCGCGGATCCAGGGATGCGAACCCCAGCACCAAAGACCCGGTCAGCGCCACCAGATCGTGGAAGGCGGTCAACTGCCAATGCGACAACGCATGTGTTTTTCGCCGCAACGCAGCGATGCTGGACTCCGGCTGGGGCACGAACATGACGCCCGAGGCCACGTTCAACTGGGCGTCAAATTCCCGTGCGGCCCAGTCCAGAACCGGATCCCAGGCCGCAGCCTGACGTTGGATCAATTCTTCCGGATGTTCGGCGCGATAGCACAGAAGATCGCTTTCGCCATAAGCCGCCAGCAGGTCCGCGACCTCGGTGAACTGGACTGCCACCTTGTCCACGGCCGAGTTGGAGGAGCGCGTCATCGGCATGGTCGCGGGCTGGATGGCCTCTTCCTGCGCATCCCATTCATCGGCCATGGCACGGGCCAGCGCCTCGGTGGGTACGATCAGCGGCGCCTTGGACGGGGTGCGGATGCCGCGCCCGTCCAGGCGGACCGTGTATCCGCCCTCCGCAGGTTCGACGCTGGTCTCTTTCCAGAACCGTTTCTGCGCCCATTCAGTCATCGCTCACTCCCAGAACGTCAAGGATCGTCGCGGCCAGTTCGCCGGTGTCCTGCACCATCGCACGCGGCGACAGCCGTTGCAGGTCGGCCACCGGGTGATAGCCCCAACCGACCGCGATGGCGGGAATACCGGCGGACCGCGCCATTTCCAGATCGAATACCGTGTCGCCGATCATCACCGCGTCGGCGGGATCACACCCGGTGTCGCGCAAGGCGGCCTCCAGCATCGCCGGATGCGGTTTCGACGGGTGATCGTCGGCCACCTGCTGGGTCACGAAGCGGCGGTTCAGACCGTGCTGGTCCAGCACATGGGTCAGCCCGCGCCGCGACTTGCCCGTCGCCACGCCCAGCAGCAGCGGCTCGACCCGCGCCAGCCGGTCCAGCGTTTCGGCAATGTCGGGATAGAGCGGCGCGGTCGCCGCCCCGTCGGCCACCCGCGTCGCGGCGAAGGTGTCCTTGTAGGTCGCGACCATGCCGTCGCGCACCGTGTCGGACAGATCGGGACAGAGCCGCGCGATCACCAGCGGCAGGGACAGGCCCACCAGTTCCAGCACCGCGCCGCGTTCCGGCATCTCGCGGCCGACGCTGTCGAAGGCCGCCGTCATGCTGCGTAGGATATGCGCCTGGCTGTCCACCAGCGTGCCGTCGACATCGAAGATCGCCAGTTTCAGACCGCTGCTCACAGGAATTCCTCGAACGGATCTTCGGGCACATCCGCCTCGCGCCAGTCGAATTCCTTCCAGGTGCGCTTCATATGCGCGGGCAGCGGTGCGGTCACGGTCACCCGCGCGCCGGTCACCGGATGGTCAAAGCTGATCGAGCGGGCATGCAGGTGCAGCTTGCGCGAAATGTCCCCGCCCAGTTGCGCGCCCCAGCCATCACCAAGGTTTTCCTGCCCCGAGCCGCCGTATTTGCCGTCACCGATGATCGGATGCCCCAGTTCGGCCATATGCGCGCGCAACTGGTGGGTGCGCCCGGTGATCGGCACCAGCGCCACCCAGGCGGTGCGCTTGGCCAGCGCCGAGAGCACCGCGTAATCGGTGGTGGCATGTTTGGCGTCCGGCGTGCCGTCAACCTCGCGCGGGTGGAGGCAATGCATCTTCTCGCCCTCGCCGCGCGGCCCATGCCCCGGCGCCTTGACCAAGCCATACTTCACGGTGCCCATCTGCGGATGTGGCACCCCGGCCACGGCGGCCCAATAGATCTTGCGGGTGCTGCGGGCGCGGAACGCCTTGGTCAGATCGGTGGCCGCGGCCCCGGTGCGGGCCAGCAACAGAACGCCCGAGGTGTCCTTGTCCAGCCGATGCACCAGTCGCGGTTTCAGCGGCTTGTCATAGCGCAGCGCCTCGGCCAGCCCGTCGACATGGCGGGTCTGGCCGCTGCCGCCCTGGCTGGGCAGGCCGGGCGGTTTGTTGATGGCGAGGATATGCTCGTCCCGGTACAACACCATGTCCTGCATCATCCGGGTATCGGCCTCGGACAGGCGCGGGGCTTCAGGCTTGGGCGCGGCCTCGTCTGGCAGCGGCGGGATGCGCACGGTCTGGCCCGGCGCGACCCGGCTGGAGGCCTTGACCCGTCCGCCATCGACCCGGATCTCGCCCTTGCGGCACAGTTTCTCGATCCGGCCCTGGCTGATCTGCGGGAAATGGCGGCGGAACCAGCGGTCCAGCCGCTGCTCGGCCTCGTCGGCGCCTACCTGGCGCATCTGCACTCCGCTCATGCGACCCCCATCGGGTTTCGGGCGGCCCCTGCGGCGCGCGCGTCTGTTGCTGCTGTGTTGAACATGGGCTTTCTCTTTCCCGGGACGGCAGGCTTGTCAACCGTCTTGGCGCTTGGCGCGCAGCTTCGCGAAATAGGCAGTGCGCTTGGCCAGATCCCGCTCAAACCCGCGTTCGACCGGCGCATAAAGGCTGGGCCGGTCCATCCCGTCGGGAAAATAGTTCTGGCCCGAAAACCCGTCCTCGGCGTCATGGTCATAGGCATAGCCGTCGCCATAGCCCTGCTCCTTCATCAGCCCGGTGGGCGCGTTCAGGATGTGCTTGGGCGGCGGGGCCGAGCCGCTGTCACTGGCCAGCTTCCGCGCGGCCTTGTAGCCGGTGTAGGCGGCGTTGGATTTCGGGGCCAACGCCAGATAGACCACCGCCTGGGCCAGCGCCAATTCGCCCTCGGGGCTGCCCAGCCGTTCGTAGACATCCCAGGCCCCCAGGCACAGGGTCTGGGCCTGCGGGTCGGCAAGGCCGATGTCCTCGACCGCCATGCGGGTGATGCGGCGGGCCAGATAGCGCGGGTCCTCGCCGCCTTCCAGCATGCGCGCCAGCCAGTACAGGGCAGCGTCGGGATCCGACCCGCGCACCGATTTGTGCAGCGCCGAGATCAGGTTGTAATGGGCATCGCCGGATTTGTCATATTGCGCCGCCCGCCGGGCCAGCCGCGCCGACAGCGCCTTGGGATCGATCGGCGCCTTCAGCTTCCAGCTGAGCACGGTTTCGGCAAGGTTCAGCATCGCCCGCCCATCGCCATCGGCCATTTCGATCAGCGCGGCGCGGGCAGCCTCGGTCAGCGGCAGCGGCTGGCCTTCGACCTCTTCGGCGCGGACCAGCAGGGCTTCCAGCGCCGGGGCTTCCAGCCGCACCAGCACCACCACCTGCGCCCGCGACAGCAGTGCGGCGTTCAACTCGAACGAGGGGTTCTCGGTGGTGGCGCCCACCAACAGGATGGTGCCGTCTTCCATGTGCGGCAGGAAGCTGTCCTGCTGCGCCTTGTTGAAGCGGTGGATCTCGTCCACGAACAGCAGCGTCCCCTGCCCGTTGCCACGGCGCAGCTTGGCGGCCTCGAAGACCTTTTTCAGCTCCTGCACGCCCGAGAAGATGGCACTGATCTGCACGAAACTCATGTCGGTTTCATGGGCCAGCAGCCGCGCGATGGTGGTCTTGCCCACCCCCGGCGGCCCCCAGAGGATCAGAGAGCCCAGCCGCCCGGACGCCAGCATCGCGCCCAGCGGCGCCTCGGGGCCCAGAACCCCCTCCTGCCCCACAACCTCGGCCAGGGTCGCCGGGCGCAGCCGGTCCGCCAGCGGACGCGGGGCGGTGTCGGACGCATCCGAGGCGCCGCTGGAGAAGAGATCAACCATGGCTCACCCTTTCCGCTTGAGGAATTTCAGCGCCGACCAATCCGCATCCACCGCGCAAACCTTCACATCGACCCAGCCCAGTGGCAACACCGCATCGCGCAGCGCATCCTCGGTGACACCGGTGTGCAAAGCCGAGGACTTCTTGGTCCAGGACACCCAAAGCATCCCACCGGGCCGCAGACGCGGCAGGGCATCGGTGATGGTCTGGGCGATGTCGTTGGGACTGCTCAGAAACATGTGGATCGCATCCAGATCGCCTGCGCGCGGCCCTTCGAAGGTCACCTCTTCGACACCGGCCAGCAGGTCGCCGTAGTGGTCCGGTGCGGCCACCAGCCCGACGCGGAAACCCGGCTTGAAGCTCAGCTTCTTGTACAAGGGTTTTCCTGAGTATCCTGCCTGAGCCATGGCGCCACTCCAGTCCTGTCCGGCCAAGAAAAAAGCCCCACCAGAGGCGGGGCTTCGAGCTGTCGAAAGGGCCGGGATTATTCCGCGGCGTCTTCTTCAGCGGCAACGCGGGCCTTGTCGCCAGCGCCCTTGGCATCGACATCACGATCGACGAATTCGATGATCGCCATCGGCGCCATGTCGCCATAGCGGAAGCCGGCTTTCAGAACCCGGACGTAGCCGCCCTGACGATCCTTGTAGCGCGGGCCCAGAACGTCGAACAGTTTCGCCACATAGGCGTCCTGCTTCAGCTGCGAACCGGCCTGACGACGCGCGTGCAGATCGCCGCGCTTGCCCAGGGTGATCAGCTTTTCGATGATCGGGCGCAGTTCCTTGGCTTTCGGCAGCGTGGTCTTGATCTGCTCGTGCTCGATCAACGAGCCGGCCATGTTGGCAAAGAGCGCCTTGCGGTGCTCGTGAGTACGGTTCAGGCGGCGGTATCCGCGGGCGTGACGCATGGTATCTATCCTTGTCTTGCGTGTTTTGCTTTGTCAGGCGGCTGATGCGTGTCAACCGCTCACCTTGGGGCGTGGGCCCGAGTATTCCCCGGCTGTCCGGGCATTTGGCGAGGCGGGGTTTCCCCCGCCACCACCTTAAAACTGGTCTTCGAACTTCTTGGCCAGATCTTCGATGTTCTCTGGCGGCCAGTCCTCGACATCCATGCCCAGGTGCAGACCCATGCCCGAGAGCACTTCCTTGATCTCGTTCAGCGACTTGCGGCCGAAGTTCGGGGTGCGCAGCATCTCGGCTTCGGTTTTCTGGATCAGATCCCCGATGTAGACGATGTTGTCGTTCTTCAGGCAGTTTGCCGAACGGACCGAAAGCTCCAGCTCGTCGACCTTCTTCAGCAGCAGCGGGTTGAACTCCAGACCATCGTCGTCGGCTTCGGAACGTGCGGGCTCCGGCTCGTCGAAGTTGACGAAGATCTGCAGCTGGTCCTGAAGGATACGCGCGGCATAGGCCACGGCGTCATCGGGGGTGACCGAGCCGTCGGTTTCCAGCTTCAGGGTCAGCTTGTCATAGTCCAGCACCTGGCCCTCGCGGGTGGGCTGCACGTCGTAGCTGACCTTGCGGACCGGCGAATAGATTGCGTCGATCGGGATCAGGCCGATGGGCGCATCCTCAGGGCGGTTCTTGTCCGCCGAGACATAGCCCTTGCCGGTGTTGACGATCAGTTCCATGAACAGATCGGCACCATCGTCAAGGTGGCAGATGACGTGATCCTTGTTCAGAACCTCGACCCCTGCGGTTTCGGAGATGTCGCCCGCGGTGACCACGCCCGGCCCCTTGGCCAAGATCGAAAGCCGCTTGGGGCCTTCGTTGTCCATGCGCAGGGCAACGCCCTTGAGGTTCAGAACGATGTCGGTCACGTCTTCACGCACCCCGGCGACCGAAGAGAACTCGTGCAGCACGTTGTCGATCTGAACGCTGGTGATGGCCGCGCCTTGCAGCGACGACATCAATACGCGACGCAGGGCATTGCCCATTGTCAGACCAAAGCCCCGCTCCAGCGGTTCTGCAACCACCGTTGCCTGACGCGCCGGGTCGTTCCCCGGCTTTACGTCAAGCTGAGTGGGCTTGATGAGTTCTTGCCAATTCTTCTGGATCATGCCTGTCGCCTCCATGCTCGTTCCCGACCGATGACCAAAGTCAGAAACACCCGAGGTAAAATGACAAAGCCGGGCCGCGCCCAAGGACGCAGCCCGACCAAATTTGGTCTGGATCAGACGCGGCGGCGCTTCGGCGGACGGCAGCCGTTGTGGGCGATTGGGGTCACATCACGGATCGAGGTGATGTTGAAGCCAACCGCGGCCAGTGCGCGCAGCGCCGATTCACGGCCCGAACCGGGCCCCTGAACTTCGACTTCCAGCGTTTTCACGCCGTGTTCCTGAGCCTTCTTGCCGGCGTCTTCTGCAGCCAGCTGTGCTGCGTAGGGCGTCGATTTCCGCGAGCCTTTGAACCCCATGGTGCCAGCCGACGACCATGCGATCGCATTGCCCTGCACGTCCGAGATCAGGATCTTGGTGTTGTTGAATGTCGAATTCACATGTGCGACGCCAGCGGCAATATTCTTCCGCTCTTTGCGCTTGCCGCCACGTGCTTTTGTATCGCGTGCCATATAACCTGCCCCCTCTTACTTCTTCTTGCCGGCGATCGGCTTCGCGGGGCCCTTGCGGGTACGCGCGTTGGTGTGGGTGCGCTGACCGCGCACAGGCAGGTTGCGGCGATGGCGCAGACCGCGATAGCAGCCCAGGTCCATCAGACGCTTGATGTTCATCTGAACTTCACGGCGCAGGTCACCTTCGACGGTGAAGTTGGCGTCGATCTGTTCGCGGATCGCCAGAACCTCGGAATCCGACAGTTCGTTGAAGCGGCGCTCGGTCGCGATGCCGGCGGCTTCACAGATCTGGGCCGCCGCTGCGGGGCCGATACCGTGGATGTAAGTGAGGGCGATGGGCACCCGTTTGTTGGTCGGGATGTTGACGCCGGCAATACGTGCCAAGTGGTCGTTCCTTTTCCGTTGCGGTTCCGTAGCTCCAGAACCTTTTTTCACAACATTGGCCGGGCAAGGACCCGGCCGCAGCCATTTAACACGGAACCATTCCACGCGCGAACATCGCGGTCACGGAATCGGTTCTGTGACGAGAGAGCATCGGGTATTGCGAATTTGCAAACAGGTCAAGCCGCTTTCGCGGCAATTCGACCCCAGACGGCACATTGGCCTGTCTGGGGTTCAGTCTAGCGTTCCTTGGCGCGGCAATCCAGACCCCAGTGGATCAGAATTTCCACTGCAGACCGGCAAGGATGACATCCATGTCGTCATAGGAGGCCGCCTTGTCGTCATAGGTCAGGCGGTTGTAGCCAAAGTAGATCGACAGGTTGGTGTCGTCGAAATACTGCGCCACCTGCAAGCCGGTCGATGTGGACGTGCCATCCGACCCGGCGATATCGTTGCCCGAATAGTAATCCGCCGAGAACGCGGTGTCGCCGATGGTCCAGAAACTGGTGATCCAGCCCAGCTTAATATAGCCGAACTGGCCACCATCCGGGTCGCCGCCAAAGGACAGTGTACCGTTCAGCCCGTTGACGTCGCTGAGCGCCGAGATCGAGCCGCCGTAGCGCTCGGTTGTGCCATCGTCGTCTTTCCAGGCATAGCTCAACCCGGCCCTGACGGTGATCGAACTGATGGTGTCGCTGTAGTTCAGGCCGATGTCGTAATATTCGGCATCGTCGCTGGAATTCAGAAGGTCCTGCCCGTAGGACGCGCCGATGCTGATCCCCTTGCCGGGCTCGGTGCCCCCGAACCGGGGCGTGTCATAGCGAATGCGCGCCTTGCGACCGCCATCGTAGTCCTTGAAGACGTTGCTGACCGCGACGCTGGACAGGGTCCCGTCCTTCTGGCGGAAGAAATAGCCGCCGGCCGCGTCCGGCACCGTCACCGTGCTGGCAAGGGTGGTCGCCGAAAGATCAAGGGTTGACGTGTTGTCCGACGCCATCGAGCCCTGCCCGAAAAACACGGTACCGAAATTGCCGCTATAGATGAATTCCAGCTTCCGCAGGTCAGTTCGTTGCCAATCCCAGTCCGGCTGGAAATTCTGGCTGAACTTGGAACTTTGCGGGGCGCCCAGTGCCGCTTCGAAGTTGAACAGCAGCATCTGTCCGTTATCGAACTCCTGATCGAGCCAGATGCCCGCCCGCGAGTTCGAACGGGAGTTGTCGACCAGATTGCCGTCAGTGTCCTTGCCGTCGTCAACGTTCAGCCAGGCCGGGGTCAGTTGCCCGTAGACGCGCGCGCTGCCGCCGGTGCCGTTGGTGTATTCCAGCTCGGCCATCACCGGCGAGGCCACGCCCATGGCCAATGCCGCCGTCAGCGGCAGATGGATCGTGAGTGCTCGTTTCATGACAAAGGCCCTTTCACCGGTGCGTATGCCACCAGTAAAAGGGCCTTTGGGGTTCCCAGGCAAGCACCAAGCGGCTTGACCGGCGATGTTAGCGCCGCGCCGGGCCTTTCTTGCGCTTCTTGCCACGCAGTTGCGACTTTTCGATCAGCCCTTCGTACTGGTGCGCCAGAAGATGCGACTGCACCTGCTGGATCGTGTCCATGGTGACCGACACGACGATCAGCACCGAGGTGCCCCCGAAGTAGAACGGGATCGCCAGTTGCGAACGCATGATCTCGGGCAGCAGCACGACCAGCGCCAGATAGGAAGCCCCCAGTACCAGGACGCGGTTGACCACGTATTCCAGGTACTCGGCGGTGCGCTTGCCCGGACGGATGCCCGGCACAAAGCCGTTCTGGTTCTTCAGGTTGTCCGCCACATCCTCGACCTTGAAGGCGACGTTGTGGGTGTAGAAGTAGGTGAAGAACACCACCATGCCGACCATGAACAGCAGGTACAGCGGCTGACCGGGCCCGAAATAGGCCAGGATCGTCGACATGACCGGGCTGGTGGAATTGCCCGAGAACGTGGCCAGTGTCGTCGGCAGCAGCAGCAGCGAACTGGCGAAGATCGCCGGGATCACGCCCGCCGGGTTCACCTTGATCGGCAGATGCGACGAGCCGCCGTCATAGACCTTCATGCCAACCTGGCGGCGCGGGTACTGGATGTGGATCTTGCGCAGCGCGCGTTCCATGAACACCACGAAGCCGATGGTCAGCATCATGATGACGATCACCGCGATGATGACAGCCGGGCTGATGGCGCCCGAGCGGCCCGACGCCAGGAATTGCGCCAGGGCTGCGGGAACCTCGGCGATGATGCCCACGAAGATGATCAGCGAAATGCCGTTGCCGATGCCACGCTGGGTGATCTGTTCGCCCAGCCACATCAGGAACATGGTGCCGCCGACCAGCGTGATCATGCAGGCGATGCGGAAGAACCAGCCCGGATCATGGGCAAGGCCGCCGGATTCCAGGCTGACCGCCAGGCCATAGGACTGGAACAGCGCCAGCGCCACGGTGCCATACCGGGTGTACTGGTTGATCTTCTTGCGGCCCTGCTCGCCCTCTTTCTTCAACTGCTCCAGCGGCGCCCACATGGAGGCCAGAAGCTGAATGATGATCGAGGCCGAGATATAGGGCATGATGCCTAGGGCGAAGATGCCCATCCGGCTGATGGCGCCGCCCGTGAACATGTTCAGGATGCCGCCAATGCCGGCGGACGCCTGTTCCATGAAGGCACGCAATTCGCCGCCGTCGATGCCCGGCACCGGAATATAGGTGCCCAGGCGGTAGACGATCAGTAGTCCCAGGGTGAAGAGGATGCGCTGCCTCAGCTCGGTCGCCTTGCCGAAGGCGCCCCAGCTCATGTTCGCGGCCATCTGTTCCGCTGCTGATGCCATGTGGTGTCTCTTTCATGCGGGCGCCGCCGAACCGGGTTTCCGGTCGGCGGCGCTGAAAACCTTTGAGAGGATGTAAGCGGCTTGGACGCCGCCCACAACCACTTACTCGGCGGCCGCCGGAGTTGCGACAGTCAGCGAACCACCGGCCGCGGCCACCGCGTCGACGGCGGCTTGCGAAGCGCCGGTCACGGTCAGGTTGACGGCCGAGGTGATCTCGCCCTTCGCCAGCACCCGGACGCCGTCCAGCTTGCGGCGCACCAGGCCCGAAGCCACCAATGCGTCTTCGTCCACCGGGTTGGCGGTGTCCAGCTTCCCGGCTTCGATGAATTTCTGCAGGATGCCGAGGTTGATGACCGCGAACTTCTTGCGGTTGGGCTTGTTGAAGCCCCGCTTCGGCAGGCGCTGGTACAGCGGCATCTGGCCGCCTTCATAGCCGTTCAGGGCCACGCCCGAACGCGATTTCTGACCCTTGATACCACGGCCAGCCATCTTGCCCTTGCCCGAACCCGGGCCACGGCCAACGCGTTTGGATTTCTTGACGGCGCCGTCGTTGTCGCGCAGTTCATTCAGTTTCATGTCGCTTCTCCTTGCCGGATGTAGCCCCCGAAGCGAAAACGGGGCCAGCCACGGCATTTCTTGTTGCTTGAGTCGGGTCCCTTTGGAACCACCGGGTGCGTATAGGGCCGTTGCCGGGCGGGATCAAGACCGTTCGCGCGTGCCCGCCCCACGCTTTTTTGGGCTTGGCAGGCCCGCCTGCTGCCGTATCAAGGAAGGATGCGCCTGATCATCCTCAGTCTTCCCAACCACGCCTGCGACAAGATCTTCGCCACCGCCAAGGACATTTGCGACGGCGCGGTGATGAAACACCGCGAGGATTCCGGCGACAAGACCCGCTGGACCCTGCATATCCTGGCCGATGACGACTGCCGTCAGAACCTGCTGGACGCCATCCAGACCGAACTTGACAGCCAGGACGGCTGGCGCCTTGCCATCGTACCGGTCGACACGTCCCTCCCCCGCAAGGAAGAGGAGGAGGAGGAAGACGCCGAACCGGATCCCGAGGAAGAGGCCGAAAAGGCCATGAAACTTCCCGGCGGGCTGTCGCGGGAAGAGATCTATGAGCAGGTGGAAAAGCAGGGGCGGATCGACCGCGCCTATCTGGTCTTCGTGCTGCTTTCGACCGTGGTGGCGGCCTTCGGGATGCTGGAGGACAACGTGCCGGTGGTTCTGGGCGCCATGGTGATCGCGCCGCTGCTGGGCCCCAACCTGGCCCTGTCGGTGGGCGTCGCGCTTGGCGACGGCAAGTTGATCCTGCGCTCGGCGGCAGCCTTGGTGATCGGCACGGTGCTGAGCATCGCGCTTGGCTTCGTGATCGGGCTGCTGATGCCGATCTCGGACGCGGACGAATTGCTCAGCCGCACCGACATCGGCTTTGACGGGCTGGCGATTGCCCTGGCCTCGGGGGCGGCCGCCGCGCTGAGCCTTGTGACCGGGGTATCCTCGGCGCTGGTCGGGGTGATGGTCGCGGTGGCGCTGCTGCCGCCGGCCACGGCCATCGGGTTGTTTCTGGGCTTCAGCCAAGGCTACCACGCGCTGGAGGCCGGCGTGATGCTGCTGATGAACATCGTCTGCATCAACCTGTCGGCGCAGGCGGTGATGCTGACACGCGGCATCACCCCCCGGCGCTGGTACGAAAAGAAACGCGCCAAGCGGCACAGCCTCATCAATGGCGCGATCTGGCTGAGCCTTCTGGTGATCCTGGCCATCTTGCTGTGGCTGCGCCAGCCCAGTTGATTGCGACAGCCTTCAGCGACGGGGCCGTGACAGCCGCCGCGCATTGGCGCGGGTCTTGGTGCGGATCGGCCTGACCGCAGCCAGCGCCATCGCCGCATGGCCCCGCCCTGCGGCCTGCGCCCGGGCCGCCATTTCCATCGACTTGGCAAAGGCGGCGGGTTTCTCGAAGATCATCCGCGCCGCTTCCTGCGAGGACATCATCCCCAGCATCATCTGGGTCGTCCGGTTCAGAATCACGAGGTTCGCCGCCATCATCATCTCGGCAGTGGCCAGATTGGCCCGCTGCCATGTCTGCATGGCGTCGAACAGGGATTTTTGGGGAAAGAACATCTGGTCACTCCAGCAAATGCACAACGAAAAAAGCGCCCCGCTATCGCGGGACGCCATCAATCTATCAGAAGATCAGGATCAGTCCCGTTCTTCGATGATTTCGACCAGATGCGGGATCTTGTTGACCATGCCGCGCACGGAAGGGGTGTCTTCCAGTTCACGGGTCTTGTGCATCTTGTTCAGGCCCAGGCCGATCAGCGTTTCACGCTGCTTGGCGGGGCGACGGATCGGCGAGCCGATCTGCTTTACAACAATGGTTTTCGCCATGGGTCAGTCTCCTCAGGCTTCAGCCGCTTCGGCCGACGCATCGGCCGCCGGTGCGTCATCCCGCTTGGGCAGGATATCGGCAACCTTCTTGCCACGGCGTTGCGCCACCATACGCGGACTGGATTCGCTCTGAAGCCCGTCCAGCGTTGCGCGGATCATGTTGTAGGGGTTCTGCGACCCGATGGACTTCGCCACCACGTCATGAACACCCAACATTTCGAACACGGCGCGCATCGGACCACCGGCGATGATGCCGGTCCCGGTCGGTGCCGTGCGCATGGTCACCCGGCCTGCCCCGTGACGCCCGTGGACGTCGTGGTGCAGCGTGCGGCCTTCTTTCAGCGGCACACGGATGAGGTTGCGCTTGGCTTGCTCGGTGGCCTTGCGAATGGCCTCGGGGACCTCTTTCGCCTTGCCCTTGCCAAACCCGACACGGCCCTTCTGATCGCCGACGACCACAAGTGCGGCGAAGCCAAAACGCTTACCACCCTTGACGGTCTTCGAGACCCGGTTGATCGCCACGAGACGATCGGCGAATTCCGGATTTTCGTCGCGATCGCGACCACCCCGGCGGTTATCTTCTCTTGCCATCTATCGTCTCCTCAGAACTTCAGTCCGCCTTCACGCGCAGCGTCGGCCAGAGCCTTCACCTTGCCGTGAAAGAGGAAGCCGCCACGGTCGAAGTAACATTCTTCGACACCAGCTGCCTTGGCACGTTCGGCAATCGCGGTGCCCACTTTCGCGGCGGCCTCGACGTTGTTCTTGCCGGTGATGCCCAGATCCTTTTCGAGCGACGAGGCCGAGGCCAGGGTGACCCCTTTCACATCGTCGATCAGCTGGACGCTGATGTTCTTGTTCGAACGATGAACGCTCAGGCGCACGCGCCCCGAGTTCATCTTGCGAAGCTTGTTCCGAACGCGCAGACGGCGCTTCAGGAACAGTTCCCTTTTGCTGTTTGCCATTTCTCGCGTCCTTACTTCTTCTTGCCTTCCTTACGGAAGATGAACTCGTCTTTGTACTTGATGCCCTTGCCCTTGTAGGGTTCCGGAGCACGCCATTCGCGGATGTTTGCCGCAACCTGGCCAACGAGCTGTTCATCGGTCCCTTCGACCACGATCTGGGTCTGCTTAGGGCAGGTGACCGTGATGCCTTCGGGGATCGCGAAGTCGACATCGTGGCTGTAGCCAAGCGCCAGCTTCAGGGAGTTGCCCTGGATCTGTGCCCGGTAACCCACACCGTTGATCTCCAGCTCCTTCTTGAACCCGGTGGTAACACCGGTCACGAGGTTCTGGATCATGGTGCGGGTCATACCCCACTGCTGACGCGCCCGCTTGGACATGCCACGCGGCGTGATCACGATGGTGTTGTCTTCCACGGAGACCGAAACGTCGTCGGACGCAGTGAAGCTGCGGGTCACTTTCGCGCCCTTCACTTCAATGGTCTGACCCGACACGTTCGCGGTCACGCCCGAAGGAATGTCGACCGGTTTCTTGCCAATACGAGACATTTCCGGACCTCCCTAGAATACGGTGCAGAGCACTTCGCCGCCAACATTGGCAGAACGTGCAGCTGCATCCGACATCACACCCTGAGGTGTGGAGACGATGGAAACGCCCAGGCCTTGCTTGACCTGAGGCAGGTTTTGCGAGGCGGCATAGACGCGGCGGCCAGGGGTCGAAACGCGCTTGAGATCGCGGATGACCGGGGTGCCGTCGAAGTATTTCAGGCTGATTTCAATGGCCGGGTGGCCGTTGAGATCCGTGGTTTTCTCATAGCCGCGGATGTAGCCTTCGTCGGCCAGAACATCCAGCACCCAGCAACGCAGTTTGGACGCGGGCGAAGTCACGGTGGACTTGCCGCGCAGTTGCGCGTTGCGGATACGGGTCAGCATATCACCGAGAGGATCGTTCATTATATACGCTCCTTACCAGCTCGATTTGACCATACCGGGGATCTGGCCGTTCGAGCCAAGTTCCCGCAGCGCGATACGGCTGACCTTCAGCTTACGATAGTAAGCGTGGGGACGGCCGGTCAGCTGACACCGGTTATGAAGACGGGTTGCCGAGGAATTCCGCGGCAGCTTCGCCAGCTTCAGACGCGCCTTGAAGCGCTCTTCCATCGGGCGGTTTTCGTCGGTTGCGATCTCTTTCAGTTCAGCGCGTTTGGCGGCGTATTTCTCCACCAGCTTCTGACGCTTCACTTCCCGAGCAATCATCGATTTTTTTGCCATGTCGTGATTTCTCCCGCGGCTCAGCTGGTGAAGGGCATGTTGAAAGCTTTCAACAGCGCCTTGGCTTCCGCGTCGGTGGATGCGTTGGTGCAGATGATGATGTCCATGCCGCGGACTTCATCGACCTTGTCGTATTCGATTTCCGGGAACACGATGTGTTCTTTCAGGCCCATGGCATAGTTGCCACGGCCGTCGAACGACGTCGTTTTCACGCCCCGGAAGTCACGCACGCGCGGCAGCGCGATGGTGATCAGACGGTCGAGGAATTCATACATCCGGTCACCGCGCAGGGTCACCTTGGTTCCCAGCGGCATGTCTTCGCGAACGCGGAAGCTTGCCACCGATTTCTTGGCGCGAGTCACGACAGCGTGCTGACCGGCAATCAGGGTCAGGTCGGCCTGGGCCGATTTCACCTTCTTGGTGTCCTGCACGGCTTTGCCGACACCCATGTTCAGGACGATCTTTTCCAGCTTCGGGATCATCATCTCGTTCTTGTACGAGAATTCTTCCTTCAGCGCGGCGCGGATCGTTTCCCTATACTGGGCCTTCAGGCGCGGGGTGTAGTCTGCGGTATCCAGCATCACACGGCCTCCCCGGTGGACTTGGCGAAACGCACTTTCTTGCCGTCTTCGACACGGAAGCCGACGCGGGTCGGTTTGCCGTTGGCGTCCAGCAGAGCCAGGTTGCTCAGGTCGATCGGCATTGCCTTCGGCACGCGACCCCCTTGCGAGTTCTGCGTCTGCTTGGTGTGGCGGATGGCCATGTTCACGCCTTCCACGACAGCCTTGCCGGCTTTCGGATCGACGGACTGGATCTCGCCATCGCGGCCCTTGTCCTTGCCCACGAGAACGCGGACCTTGTCACCCTTGCGGAGTTTGGCAGCCATCACAGCACCTCCGGAGCAAGCGAGATGATTTTCATGAAGTTCTTCGCGCGTAGTTCGCGCACAACCGGTCCGAAGATCCGGGTGCCGATCGGCTCGTTGTTGTTGTTCAGGATAACAGCAGCGTTGCGATCGAAGCGAATGGCGGTGCCGTCTTCACGGCGAACTTCCTTGGCGGTGCGCACGACGACAGCCTTGCGAACGTCGCCTTTCTTGACGCGGCCACGCGGAATGGCTTCCTTGACCGACACCACGATGATGTCGCCCACGGAGGCATATTTCCGTTTGGATCCGCCCAAAACCTTGATGCACTGAACTCGGCGAGCGCCAGAGTTGTCAGCAACATCCAGATTTGTCTGCATCTGGATCATGGGATACTCCCGACCTTTGGGACCGCTTTACAGACATAGGCCCCAGGGTTTCGATGAAACCGGTTGGCGTGACCTTAAGCGGTCACGACCTCCCAGCGTTTGGTCTTCGATTTCGGCGCACATTCCTGGATGCGAACGAAATCGCCTTCCTTGAACGTGTTGGCCTCGTCGTGGGCCCGGTACTTCTTCGATTTCCGGATGGTCTTCTGAAGAACCGGGTGCTTGAACCGACGTTCTACCGATACGGTGACGGTCTGGTCGTTCTTGGCGCTGGTCACAGTGCCGGACAGGATACGCTTGGGCATGTCTAAGGCTCCTTATTCGGCGGCTGCAGCAGCGGCTTTTTCGTTCAGCACGGTCATCACACGCGCGATGTCACGACGGACAACGCGGGTACGAGCAGTGTTTTCCATGGCACCCGTGGCGCTCTGGAAGCGGAGGTTGAAGGCCTCCTTTTTCAGCGCGGCCAGCTCATCACGAAGCTGATCGGGCGTCTTTTCACGCAGTTCAGTGGCGTTCATGCGCCGTTCCTTTCTCAATACACCAGCAAGCCCCTGACGGTTGGTTCAGGGTCACCCGAAGCCCGGTGGTTGAATGGCAATAACCACGAATCCCGCAAGCGGGAATCCGTGAGATGGCGCTGCCTACAAGACGGGGGCTTTGGTGGCAAGGGAGAATGTGGAAAACAGCCAGTGAGGCCGCGTCCGGGCGATCAAACGGGCAACTTGTGCCCTATTCCCATCCGTAGTTGAAGCTCACGCTGATCCGTTCGTTCTCGGCCATGTTCATCGGCACCTCGTGTCGCAGCCAGCTTTCCCACAGCAGCACGTCGCCGACCGTTGGCTTGGCGTAGACGAAGGTCTGCAACTCGCGCCGGGCCTGTTTCGCGCGCGCTGGCGCGGCCATCATGCGGGCGGATCGCGGATCTTCCAGCTTCAGCGCGCTGGCCCCTTCCGGCATCGCCACATATGTCGTGCCCGAGATCACCGAATGCGGATGGATGTGCGAGGCGTGCATGCCGCCCTCGGGCAGGATGTTGATCCAGATGTCTTCCAGCTTCAGCGCGCGGCCGTCCAGATCGAACTCCAGATCCCTGGCGAATTCCGCCACATGCAGATCAAGGGCTGCCACCACATCGGCAAAGATCGGAAACCGCCACGGCAGGTCGGTCAGCGAGGCGTAAGAGGTATAGCCGGGATAGCCGTTTTCCTCGCACCAGTCCTGCCCGGCCTCGTCATCCTGCGCGATGACCATGCAGGAGGATTCCAGTTCGGCCGGATCGACGGGTGTTCCGAACTCTGACAGGGCGGCGCGATACAGGCGGGTGACAAAGAGGGATTCGATGGTAGGCATGCGGTGATCTCCTGTGGCCGCGCCACTGCCGGTCGTCACAACCAGCGCCGGGTCCGGCGTCGGTAGTCTTGGTATTCCCCTGCAAACCGTTCGGCAAGATAGCGTTCCTCGGGCCGGATCATCCAGACCTCGAGAATCGCACAGGCCAGCAGGGTCGTGGCGATGAGCCACCAGGATTCCAGCGCCAGCGCCCCGCCGATCCCGGCCAGCGCTGCCCCCAGATAGTTCGGATTGCGCGACCAGGCGAAGGGTCCGGTGGTGACAAGCCGCGTCGTCGCAGCCCCCGGCAGCGACGGCTGGTCTGCCTTGTCCAACTCCGTCTTGGCGCGGTGGATCAGCCAGAACCCGAACAGGAACAGCGCAGCCCCTAGCACACCTCCAGGCACACGCCAGAGCGGGAGCGTGGTCGGCCAGACCCATTCAAGGACAAGCCCCAATCCCAGCAACGGGAACAGAACCACATCCGAGATTTTCCACGGATGGCCATGGGCGCCAGCATCCTGTGCTGAAGGGCCGTCTTTGAAGGGATTGGTCATGCACGCAATGCCGGATGTGGTGACAGAAGTGCGGCCTTGATAGCAGCCCTGTTCCGCACGCCCAAGCCTTGCCCCACCCGTACGCGATCAGGGGTCAGTTTTGCGCCCGCTCCATCATCATCATGTGGACGGCATGCATCCCTTGGTCCGCCATGCGCGTGACCTCGGCTGCATGGGTCTGCAGGGCCGCGACCACCTCGGGATCGGTCGAGGTCTGGATGACGACGATCTCGTCCTGGGTCGTCTCGATGGTCGAGGTGATGCTGTCCCCGCGCAGAAAGAAGATGTCCAGGGTCGGGCTCTGGATATAGATCTGCGGATCGTCTGCGGCTTCCACCCGGCCGATCATGCCGACCACATGGCTGATCAGCGCCTCGGCCACCATGGGATCCGAGGCGCGGGTCACGGTGCGGATGCCATCGGGCAGCAATTCAACCTCGCGGCTCAGCGTATCGAAATGGTGGAACAGGACCTGCAATTCCGCGCTTTCCTGCGGCGTCGCGTTGTCGCCGCGCAGCCCCGGCATCACGCGCATGTCGTGGCCGGTGCCATCGGCGCCATGATGCTGCATCCTGTGCCCGCCCTGCCCCATCTGGGCGGCGGAGGGTACCGCCACCAGGGTCAGACCCGCCAGTGCAATGGCCATGACGGGGCCTGCCCCGCGCGCTTTTCCCATGATCGGATGTCTCATGCCTTGGCTCCTTCTGATCGGGCAGAGCCTAGGGCGAAAGCCGGAAGATTAAAACATCGTAATGCTGGAATGTAGCCTGAACGCAGGCCAAACGAAAAGACCCCCGCCGATCGCTCGACAGGGGTCCATTTCCCAGGGCGGGGATCACCCCGCCGCCGCTTACCAGTCCTCGCGGACCACCACGCGGGTCTTGATCGGCAGCTTCATCGCCGCAAGGCGCAGGGCCTCGCGGGCGACGGCTTCGCTGACGCCGTCGATCTCGAACATGATCCGACCCGGCTTGACCTTGGCTGCCCAGAAGTCGACCGAACCCTTACCTTTACCCATCCGGACTTCGGTGGGTTTGGAGGTCACGGCCACATCCGGGAAGATGCGGATCCAGACACGGCCCTGACGCTTCATCTGACGCGTCATGGCACGGCGTGCGGCTTCGATCTGACGTGCGGTAACACGCTCCGGCTGCAGGGCCTTCAGGCCGTAGGTTCCGAACGCGAGGTCCGAACCGCCCTTGGCTTGACCGTGGATACGGCCTTTGTGCTGCTTGCGGAATTTTGTACGCTTTGGCTGAAGCATTTGTCGCTCTCCTTAGCGGTCGCGGTCGCGACGGCCACCGCCGCCTGCGCCACGGGGGGCAGGACCATCCTGAAGCTCGGCCGCCTTGCGGTCACGCGCCTGAGGATCATGTTCCATGATCTCGCCTTTGAAGATCCAGCACTTGATGCCGATGATGCCATACGGCGTGACGGCTTCGACCAGTGCATAGTCCACGTCGGCCCGCAGGGTGTGCAAAGGCACGCGGCCTTCACGATACCATTCGGTCCGCGCGATCTCTGCACCGCCCAGACGGCCGGCGACGTTCAGACGAATGCCCAGGGCGCCCATCCGCATCGAGTTCTGCACGGCGCGCTTCATGGCGCGGCGGAAAGACACCCGGCGCTCCAGCTGCTGCGCGACGTTCTCGGCGACCAGACGTGCGTCCAGTTCCGGCTTGCGAACCTCGACGATGTTCAGGTGCACTTCGCTGTCGGTCATCTTGGCCAGCTTCTTGCGAAGCAGCTCGATATCCGCGCCTTTCTTGCCGATGATCACACCCGGACGCGCCGAGTGAATGGTCACGCGGCACTTCTTGTGCGGACGCTCGATGATGATGCGGCTGATGCCGGCCTGCTTGCATTCCTTGAAGATGAATTCGCGAATGCGAACATCTTCCAGAAGCATGTCGCCGAAGTCCTTGCTGTCGGCGTACCAGCGGCTGTCCCAGGTCCGGTTGACCTGCAGGCGCATGCCGACGGGATTGACTTTGTTACCCATTAGGCTTGCTCCTCGATCTGGCGGACCTTGATGGTCAGTTCCGAGAACGGCTTGATGATCTTGCCGAACCGGCCACGGGCACGCGGGCGACCGCGCTTCATGGTCAGGTTCTTGCCGACATAGGCTTCGGCGACGACCAGCTCGTCCACGTCCAGGTTGTGGTTGTTCTCGGCGTTGGCGATGGCGGACTGAAGACATTTCTTCACGTCGCCAGCGATCCGCTTGTTCGAGAAGGTGAGATCGGTCAGTGCCTTCTCGACCTTCTTGCCGCGGATCATCTGCGCAACCAGGTTCAGTTTCTGCGGGCTGGTCCGAAGCATGCGCGTTTTCGCCATTGCTTCGTTTTCAGCCACGCGGCGGGGATTCTTTGCCTTGCCCATGACTTACTTCCGCTTCGCTTTCTTGTCCGCCGCGTGACCGTAATAGGTCCGGGTCGGAGAATATTCGCCGAACTTCTGGCCGATCATGTCCTCGGACACGGCAACCGGAATGTGTTTCTTGCCGTTGTAGACGGCGAAAGTCAGACCCACGAACTGGGGCAGAATGGTCGAACGACGCGACCAGATCTTGATGACTTCGTTCTTGCCGCTTTCGCGGACTTTCTCGGCCTTCTTCAGCACGTAGCTGTCAACGAAAGGCCCTTTCCAAACGGAGCGTGCCATATGTTAGCGGCCCTTCTTCTTGGCGTGACGCGAGCGGATGATAAGCTTCTGCGACGCCTTGTTGGTGTCACGGGTGCGGGCACCCTTGGTCGGCTTGCCCCAGGGGGTCACCGGGTGACGGCCACCCGAAGTCCGGCCTTCACCACCACCATGGGGGTGATCGATCGGGTTCATGACGACACCACGGACCGACGGACGCTTGCCCTTGTGGCGCATACGACCGGCTTTACCGTAGTTCTGGTTGGAGTTGTCGGGGTTCGACACGGCACCGACAGTGGCCATGCATTCCTGACGCACCAGGCGCAGTTCGCCCGAGCTGAGGCGGATCTGGGCGTAGCCACCGTCACGGCCGACGAACTGGGCGTAGGTGCCCGCGGCGCGTGCGATCTGACCGCCCTTGCCCGGCTTCAGTTCGATGTTGTGAACGATGGTCCCGATCGGCATGCCCGAGAACGGCATCGCGTTGCCCGGCTTGATATCGGCCTTCTCGGTCGAGACGACCTTGTCGCCAATCGCCAGACGCTGCGGGGCCAGGATATAGGCCTGCTCGCCGTCGGTATAGGTGATCAGGGCGATGAACGCGGTCCGGTTCGGGTCGTATTCGATCCGGGTGACAACGCCTTCGACGTCGAACTTGCGACGCTTGAAATCGACGATGCGATAGAGACGCTTCGCGCCACCACCACGGCGGCGAGAGGTGATCCGTCCGGTGTTGTTCCGGCCGCCCGACTTGGTCAGACCCTCGGTGAGGGATTTGACCGGGCGCCCTTTCCAGAGCTCCGAACGGTCGATCAGAACCAGCCCACGCTGGCCAGGCGTCGTCGGTTTGTACGACTTGAGTGCCATGCTTTCTGTCTTCCGTTGTTGGCGGGACGCAAGCGCCCCTGGCTAAAGGCCCCCGAAGGTGCCCGAATTCATAAAAACCATCAGCCCCGGACGAATCCGGGGCCGATTGGATGGTTCCCTCTAAAGGAGCCTCAGGGGAGGGTCAAGCGCGGGCCCGGAAAAACCTGACCTCAGCGTTCAAGGGCCCCCTTGCCTGCCAAAATCCCGGGGCGAAATCTGGCAATTCGGGCCACTCGGGTTTCCGGCTTCTTGGCGGAATTCAGGGCAATGGCATAGCTGCGTTGGCGCCCCGGCGTCAGATTTGAAAACGCCTCTGCCAACTCTGGATCCTCCGTCAGCGCATCTTCCAGTTCCACCGGTAGATCCAGTGTTCGCACGACTTTGGGCGCCCTGATGCCGCGCTCTGCATAGCCCTTGGCCTCCTCCAGATAGGCGCGCAGAAGGCTCTCTCGGTCCCGCACCCCGGCGGCGGAAGTAAAAACCACCGTGTCGGGGTTCTGGGTATTCGGCCCCCGGCGTTGCAGAATGCCAGCCGGATCTTTCAACAACGCGGCGTTGAAGAAGGTCAACCGGAAATCTTCCCGGAAAGCACCCATCAGAACGATATTGCGGCTTGCGTGAATATAGCAGGGATGCCCCCATTTCACGGCTTCCCCAAGACCTGCTTGCAGACAGATCCGTCTCAGAGACGCCAGCCCCTCGGCCCAGTGGTGCGCGGAACACGCCGGCGTATCGAACCGTGAACACCGTCCGCAACCACGCGTGAAAAAGTCCTCAACCTCGGTGATCATGGCCTGCCTTCCCAGTCTCGGGCCACCCTACCCCCACAATTCCCCGGAGCAAAAGAAAAGCCCCCGCATCGCTGCGAGGGCCTTTCCGATTTCGTAGGGCGGGGTTCACCCCGCCGTCCCGATCACAGACCGGTGGAGACGTCGATCGTGTTGCCCTCTTCGAGCGTCACATAGGCTTTCTTGACGTCCTTGCGCTTGCCCAGCATGCCGCGGAAACGCTTGACCTTGCCCTTGGTGATGGTCGTGTTGACGGCCTTCACCTTGACGTTGAACAGGGTCTCGACGGCTTCCTTGATCATCGGCTTGTTGGCGTCGATGGCCACTTCGAAAACAACCGCGTTGGCCTCGGAGGCCATGGTCGCTTTCTCGGTGACGATCGGCTTGCGGATCACGTCGTAGAGTTCGGCTTTGGTGCTCATTTCAGGCGCGCCTCCAGCGCTTCGACACCTGCTTTCGTGATCACCAGGGTGTCACGCTTCAGGATGTCATAGACATTGGCGCCCATCGACGGCAGCACGTCCAGACCTTCGATGTTGGACGCAGCGCGCGCGAAGTTCGCGTTCACTTCTGCCCCATCGATGATCAGGGCGCGTTTCCAGCCCAGGTTCTTGACCGCAGTGGCCAGAGCCTTGGTCTTGCCCGCGTCCAGAGCCGCATCCTCGATCACAACCAGGTTGCCCGACTGTGCCTTCGCCGACAGGGCGTGCTTCAGGCCCAGAGCGCGGACCTTCTTCGGCAAATCGTGCGCGTGGCTACGCGGGGTCGGACCCTTGTAGATACCGCCCTTGCGGAAGATCGGTGCGTTCCGGTCACCGTGGCGTGCGCCGCCGGTGCCCTTCTGGCGATAGATCTTCTTGGTCGAGTAGCTGGTCTCGGACCGGGTCTTGACCTTGTGGGTGCCGGCCTGCGCCTTGTTGCGCTGCCAACGGACCACACGCTGCAGGATATCTGCGCGCGGCTCCAGGCCGAAGATGTCGTCATTCAGATCGACATCGCCCGCTTCAGAAGCGTCGAGCTTGATCACTTGCGCTTTCATTCTACCGCACCTCCTTCAGGGGCTTCAGCCGGAGCTTCTGCCGGTGCTTCGGTCGCCGCAGCTTCCACCACTTTCAGGGCAGCCGGGAACGGCACGCCATCGGGCAGTTTCTTCTTCACGGCATCCTTGATGGTGACCCAGCCGCCTTTCGAACCCGGCACCGCGCCCTTGACCATGATCAGGCCACGGTCGGCATCGGTCCGAACCACTTCCAGGTTCTGGGTGGTGACACGGGCAGCGCCCATGTGACCGGCCATCTTCTTGCCTTTGAACACCTTGCCGGGATCCTGACACTGGCCGGTCGAACCGTGCGAACGGTGCGAGATCGACACGCCGTGCGAGGCGCGCAGGCCGCCGAAGTTGTGCCGCTTCATGGCACCGGCAAAGCCTTTACCGATCGAGGTGCCGGACACATCGACCTTCTGGCCTTCGACGAAATGGTCAGCCGAAATCTCGGCGCCCACGTCGATCAGGTTTTCCGGGGCCACGCGGAATTCCACCAGCTTGCGCTTGGGGGCCACTTTCGCAACAGCGAAATGACCGCGCATGGCCTGGCTCACACGTTTGGCCTTGGCCGTGCCGGCGCCCAGCTGAACCGCGGTGTAGCCATCGCGTTCAGTGGTCCGCTGGTCAACGACCTGCAGGTTGTCGAGTTGAAGAACGGTGACGGGGATCTGCTTCCCGTCCTCCATGAACAGGCGGGTCATGCCCACCTTTTTCGCAATAACGCCAGAGCGCATCATGTCTGCCCTCCTCAAACCTTGATTTCGACGTCAACGCCGGCCGCGAGGTCGAGCTTCATCAGCGCGTCCACGGTCTGCGGGGTCGGGTCAACAATGTCGAGCAGGCGTTTGTGCGTGCGGATCTCGAACTGGTCACGAGATTTCTTGTTCACGTGCGGACCACGCAGAACGGTGAATTTCTCGATCTTGTTCGGCAGCGGGATCGGCCCGCGCACGGTTGCGCCCGTCCGTTTGGCGGTATTGACGATCTCCTGGGTGCTGGCATCCAGAACCCGATAGTCAAACGCCTTCAGCCGGATGCGAATGTTTTGGCTTTGCATTCTTGTCGCCTTTCGCGGCACAGAAAAGAGAGGTGGAGCGCCCATTATCGGGCGCCCCACAGTCATTCCCGAAGGTCTTGTTACTCGATGATTTTCGACACCACGCCAGCGCCGACGGTGCGGCCGCCTTCGCGGATGGCGAAGCGGAGTTTTTCTTCCATCGCGATCGGGGCGATCAGCTCGACCTCGAACTTCAGGTTGTCACCCGGCATCACCATCTCGGTGCCTTCCGGCAGCGTCACGGTGCCGGTCACATCGGTGGTGCGGAAGTAGAACTGCGGACGGTAGTTCGCGAAGAACGGCGTGTGACGGCCGCCTTCTTCCTTGGTCAGGATATAGGCCTCGGCTTCGAACTTGGTGTGCGGGGTCACGGAACCCGGCTTGCAGAGAACCTGCCCGCGCTCCACGCCTTCACGGTCGATGCCGCGCAGCAGCGCGCCGATGTTGTCGCCCGCTTCACCACGGTCCAGCAGCTTGCGGAACATTTCCACACCGGTGCAGGTGGTGGTGGTGGTGGCGCGGATGCCGACGATCTCGATGCTGTCGCCGACGTTGATCACGCCACGCTCGACACGCCCCGTAACCACGGTGCCGCGGCCCGAGATCGAGAACACGTCCTCGATCGGCATCAGGAACGGCTGGTCCACGGCGCGGTCCGGGGTCGGGATGTACTCATCCACGGCCGCCATCAGTTCGCGGATCTTGTTCTCGCCGATTTCCGGATCACGGCCTTCCATCGCGGCCAGCGCCGATCCGGCGATGATCGGGATCTCGTCGCCCGGGTACTCGTAGCTTTCCAGCAGTTCGCGGATTTCCATTTCCACGAGCTCCAGCAGCTCCTCGTCGTCCACCTGGTCGACCTTGTTCATGAACACGACCATCTTCGGGATGCCAACCTGGCGGCCCAGCAGGATGTGCTCGCGGGTCTGGGGCATCGGGCCGTCGGCCGCGTTCACCACCAGGATCGCGCCGTCCATCTGCGCGGCACCGGTGATCATGTTCTTCACATAGTCGGCGTGGCCGGGGCAGTCGACGTGCGCGTAGTGGCGGTTGTCGGTCTCGTATTCCACGTGCGCGGTCGAGATGGTGATGCCACGGGCCTTCTCTTCCGGCGCGCCGTCGATCTGGTCGTAGGCCTTGAAATCACCGAAATACTTGGTGATCGCCGCGGTCAGCGTCGTCTTGCCGTGGTCAACGTGGCCGATCGTGCCAATGTTCACGTGCGGCTTGCTGCGGTCAAACTTTTCCTTTGCCATGATGGCCTCCTGCTATCTTTTTACGGTCGGCGGGGTGAGCCCCGCCCTACGGTGGGTGGTAGGGCGGGGTTAACCCCGCCGTCCCGATCAGGCGTATTTTGCCTGGATCTCGTCGCTGATGTTCTGCGGCACCGGATCATAGTGATCGAACTGCATCGAGAAGTTTGCCCGGCCCGAAGACATGGACCGCAGCGTATTGATGTAGCCGAACATGTTGGCCAGCGGCACGAAGGCGTCGATCGCGATCGCGTTGCCGCGGGTGTCTTGACCCTGCACCTGACCCCGACGGGACGTCAGGTCGCCGATGATGCCACCGGTGTATTCTTCCGGCGTGATCACTTCGACCTTCATGATCGGTTCCAGCAACTTGGCACCGGCACGGCGCATGCCTTCGCGCATACACATCCGGCCCGCGATTTCGAACGCCAGAACACTGGAGTCCACATCGTGGAACTTGCCGTCGATCAGCGCGACCTTGAAATCGATGACGGGGAAGCCGGCCAGCGGGCCGCTATCCATAACCGATTTGATGCCCTTTTCGACGCCAGGAATGTATTCCTTCGGAATGGCGCCACCAACGATCTTGCTCTCGAACGAGAAGCCTTCGCCAGGCTCTGTCGGGGAAATGACCATCTTGACTTCGGCGAACTGACCCGAACCACCCGACTGCTTCTTGTGGGTGTAGGTGTGCTCGACCTCGTGACCGATGGTCTCGCGGTAGGCCACCTGCGGCGCGCCGATGTTGGCTTCGACCTTGAATTCGCGCTTCAGACGATCCACCAGGATGTCGAGGTGAAGTTCGCCCATGCCCTTCATGATGGTCTGACCCGATTCCAGGTCGGTTTCCACGCGGAAGGACGGGTCTTCAGCGGCCAGACGGGCCAGACCCTGGGACATCTTCTCCTGGTCGGCCTTGGTTTTCGGCTCGACCGCGATCTCGATCACCGGATCCGGGAAGGTCATGGTTTCCAGAACCACCGGATCCTTGGCGTCACACAGGGTATCGCCCGTGGTGGTGTCTTTCAGACCCGCCAGCGCGATGATGTCGCCTGCGAAGGCTTCATCGATTTCTTCGCGGTTGTTCGAGTGCATCATCATCATCCGACCGATGCGCTCTTTGCGGCCCTTGGTCGAGTTCAGGATCGAGTCACCCTTGTTCATCTTGCCCGAATAGATCCGGGTGAAGGTCAGCGAACCGACGAAGGGGTCGTTCATGATCTTGAACGCCAGACCGGCGAACGGCATGTTGTCATCCGCACGGCGCGGGATGTCGCGCACTTCTTCCTCGTCGCCCGGCTTGAAGCCCATGTAGTCGACCACGTCCAGCGGGCTGGGCAGATAGTCGATCACGGCGTTCAGCAGCGGCTGGACACCCTTGTTCTTGAACGCCGAACCGCCCAGAACCGGAACGAAAGCCATGGCCAGAGTGCCCTTGCGCAGCAGTTTGCGCAGGGTTGCCACATCGGGCTCTTCGCCTTCGAGGTAGGCTTCCATCGCGTCGTCGTCCATGTCGACGGCCGCTTCGATCATCTTGCCGCGCCACTCTTCAGCCACGTCTTTCAGGCTGTCGCGGATATCGACCTTCTCCCAGGACGCGCCCAGATCTTCACCTTTCCACAGCCACTCTTTCATGGTGACCAGGTCGATGAGGCCTTCCAGCTCGTTCTCCGCGCCGATGGGCAGAGCCACCGGAACAGCAACCGCGCCGGTGCGATCTTCGATCATGCGCACGCAGTTGAAGAAGTCGGCGCCGATCTTGTCCATCTTGTTGACGAAAACGATGCGCGGAACCTTGTAGCGATCGGCCTGACGCCAGACGGTTTCGGTCTGCGGCTCGACACCGGCGTTGGCGTCCAGAACACAGACGGCACCGTCGAGAACCGCCAGCGAGCGTTCGACTTCGATGGTGAAGTCAACGTGGCCGGGGGTGTCGATGATGTTCAGGCGGTGCTTCGGGGTGTCGGCTGTTACGCCGTCCTCGGTGCGCTCCCAGAAGGTGGTGGTTGCAGCAGAGGTGATGGTGATGCCCCGCTCCTGCTCCTGTTCCATCCAGTCCATTGTCGCCGCGCCATCGTGCACTTCGCCGAGGTTGTGGGACTTGCCGGTGTAGAACAGGATACGCTCAGAGCAGGTGGTCTTGCCTGCATCAATGTGCGCCATGATACCGAAGTTGCGGTACCGGTCGAGGGGATAATCGCGAGCCATGGGTTCGGTCCTTAGGCGGAGTATTGTTTACCAGCGGTAATGGCTGAACGCTTTGTTGGCGTCGGCCATCTTGTGGGTGTCTTCACGCTTTTTCACAGCGGTGCCGCGGCCATTCACGGCGTCGATCAGTTCGCCGGCCAGGCGCTCTTCCATCGTGTTCTCGTTGCGCTTGCGGGCAGCGATGATCAACCAGCGGATGGCCAGGGCCTCACGGCGCTCGGGGCGCACTTCGACGGGCACCTGGTAGGTGGCACCACCCACACGACGCGACCGCACTTCGACCGACGGCTGGATGTTTTCCAGAGCTTCGTGGAAAACCTCGACAGGGGCCTTCTTCAGCTTGGCTTCAACCCGGTCGAAGGCATTGTAGACAATGCGCTCGGCGGCGGACTTCTTGCCGTCGACCATCAGGTTGTTCATGAATTTGGTCAGCACGCGATCGCCATATTTGGCGTCGGGCAGGACTTCGCGCTTTTCGGCAGCGTGACGGCGGGACATGTGCGTCTCTCCTTACTTGGGGCGCTTGGCGCCGTATTTCGAGCGGCGCTGCTTACGGTCTTTGACGCCCTGGGTATCCAGAACACCGCGCAGGATGTGATAACGGACACCGGGAAGGTCTTTTACACGGCCGCCACGGATCAGGACCACCGAGTGTTCCTGAAGGTTGTGGCTTTCACCCGGAATGTAGCTGATGACTTCATAGCCGTTGGTCAGACGCACCTTGGCCACCTTCCGCATGGCCGAGTTCGGCTTTTTGGGCGTGGTGGTGTAGACGCGCGTGCAGACGCCGCGCTTCTGGGGGCAGGATTCCAAGTGCTGCGACTTGGAGCGTTTCACTTTCGGCTGCCGCGGTTTGCGGATCAGCTGTTGGATCGTTGGCATTCCGGTTCGTACTCCGCTTTGCTCATCGTTCGTCTTGTCGGTGCACGCCAAGACGACGCGCGGTTCATTTCTTATCTCGTGGCGCTGCCCGATTGATATACGGACAAGCGAAAAAGCCGCTCCCGCCTCCTGCATTCAGGGGCGATGCGGCGGGTTCCAGAGGATCGGAGCGCCAAGCGTTCGGATCATGACCACGACTAATCTTGGGTCAGGACAGGGAAAACCCCACCCGATTGCGCGGCGTATAGACAGAGTCGCAGGGGGTGTCAACATCCAGCGGGCGCTCTGCGCGCCGGATCACGTCTGACGGCTGCGTCGGCGGGCCTGATGCTCGCGATACAGGGTGAATCCGCCGGTGGCGAGCACGATCGCCGCCCCGACCAGGGTCAGCAGATCCGGGCGTTCGCCAAGGAACAGCACGCCCAGCAGAAGCGCCCACAGCAGGCCAGTGTAGCGGAAGGGCATGACAAAGGCGATCTCGCCCACCTGCATGCAGCGCACCGCAAGGATATAGGCCGCCGCCGAGAACACCGCCGCCGCCACAATTCCCACCCACAGCGACGGGGTCGGCATCTGCCAGGTCACCGCGGGGCTGATCACCGCCGCCGCCAGCAACACCGCGATGGCGCCGCACAGCGCTGTCAGAATCGGAGAGAAATGCGCCGGAACGCGGCGCGCGGCCAGATCGCGCAGCGTAAACCCGGCCACCGCCGACAGGCCCGCCAGTGACCAGATGTCAAAAACCTCGGTTCCGGGCCGGATGATGATCATCACCCCGCCAAAACCGATCAGGATCGCCACCAGACGGCGCCAGCCTATCGGCTCTTTCAGGAACACCGCCCCGGCCAGCGCCACCGACAGCGGCCCGGCCTGGATGATCGCGGTAAATGTGGACAGGCTCAGGTGCTGCAACGAGATCAGCACGCTGAAGGCGGTCCAGATTTCGGCAAAACTGCGCAGGGCGACCAGTGCCCAGCCCCGGCGTTCCAGACGGAAAAGCTGGACAAGAATGCCGCCGTGGATGGCCAGCGCCAGCAGGATCAGCGCGGTCAAGCCACCGCGCAAAACCAGGATCTGCGCGACCGGCAGGGTCCCGGCCATGGCCCGCATGCAGGCGTCATTGCCGACGAAGGCCGCCATCGAGAGGGTCATCAGGAAGGCGCCGCGCAGGTTGCGGCTGGCAACAGAGCTGTCTTCGGCCAAAGCAGGCACGGCAGGGTTCCCTGGATCGTCAGGCCAGCCGCGAAAGCCGACCAATGAAAAACCCCGCCCTGTTCCGGGCGGGGTTCCTTGTGCGTGTCAGCGGGCGATCAGAGCTCGCCGCGCTCCGGTGTGTCCACCAGGGTGTCGCCGGGTGCATCCCCGAAGACATCGCCCAGACCCTCGCCTTCCGGCGCCTGCAGCGCCAGTGCCGCTTCGGCCTCGGCCTGCTTCTGTTCGATGACCTTCTGGTCGCGCTCGCCGGCAATGCGGCGCACGCGCTGGCTGGCACCACCGGTGCCCGCCGGGATCAGACGGCCCACGATGACGTTTTCCTTCAGACCGATCAGCTTGTCGCGCTTGCCCTGAACCGAAGCTTCGGTCAGCACGCGGGTGGTCTCCTGGAAGGATGCCGCCGAGATGAACGAGCGGGTCTGCAGCGAGGCCTTGGTGATCCCCAGAAGGATCGGCTCCGCCTCGGCCGGGCGACGTCCGTCGGCCAGCGCCTTTTCGTTCATTTCGTCCAGCTCGGCCTTGTCGACATGCTCGCCCTTCAGCAGCGTGGTCTCGCCGCTGTCGAGGATCTCGAACTTCTGCAGCATCTGCCGCACGATCACCTCGATGTGCTTGTCGTTGATCTTCACGCCCTGCAGGCGATAGACGTCCTGCACTTCGTTGATCAGGTAGTCGGCCAGCGCCTCGATGCCCATGATCCGCAGGATGTCGTGCGGCGCGGGGTTGCCATCCATGATGTAGTCGCCCTTCTGGACGAAATCGCCCTCGACGACCGGGATGTGCTTGCCCTTGGGCACCATGTATTCCACCGGCTCCAGATTCTCATCTGCAGGCTCGATCGAGATACGGCGCTTGTTCTTGTAGTCGCGGCCAAAGCGGACGTAGCCGTCGATCTCGGCGATGATGGCGTGGTCCTTCGGACGGCGGGCTTCGAAAAGCTCGGCCACCCGCGGCAGACCCCCGGTGATGTCCTTGGTCTTGGCGCCTTCGCGCGGGATCCGCGCAACGACGTCGCCCACATGAACATCCTGGCTTTCTTCGATCGACAGGATCGCGTCCACCGACATCGGATAGCTGACCGGGTTGCCGGCATCGTTGCGTACCGGTTCGCCGGTCTCGGGATCCATGATGATGATCTCGGGCTTCAGGTCGCTGCCTTTCGGCGCCGACCGCCAATCCGAGACGATCTTCTGGGTCATGCCCGTGGCATCGTCGGTATCTTCGCGCACCGAGATGCCCGAAACCAGATCGACGAATTTCGCCTGACCGCTCTTCTCGGCGATGATGGGAAGTGTGTAGGGATCCCATTCATACAGCTTGTCGCCGCGGCCAACGGCGGCCCCGTCCTTGACCAGGATCTTGGTGCCGTAGCCGATCTTGAAGCTGGCCCGCTCCTCGCCGTCGTCGCCGATGATCGCCATCTGCATGTTCCGGCCAATGACGATGGCTTCGCCACTGGAGTTGGTCACGAGCGCCGGGTTGCGGAACTCGATCTTGCCCTCGGCACCGGCTTCCTGGAACGACTGCTGGCCACCCTGTGCGATGCCGCCGATGTGGAAGGTCCGCATCGTCAGCTGGGTGCCCGGTTCGCCGATCGACTGGGCCGCGATGATGCCCACGGCCTCGCCCTGGTTGACCAGGGTGCCGCGTGCAAGGTCACGACCGTAGCAGGCCGCGCAGACGCCCTCGTCCGCTTCACAGGTCAGCGGGCTGCGGATGCGCATCTTGGCCACGCCGGCGCTTTCGATCTGATCGGCACGCCGTTCGTCGATCAACTCGCCCGCCGCCACGATCACCTCTTCGGTGCCCGGCACGTGAACGTCATCCGCGGCCACGCGGCCCAGAACACGCTCGCCCAGGGTCGCCACGACCTCGCCGTCGTTGACGGCCGCCTCGGCGGTGATCGCCTTGTCGGTGCCGCAATCGTGCGACCGCACGATGCAGTCCTGCGCCACGTCGACCAGACGACGGGTCAGATAGCCCGAGTTCGCCGTCTTCAACGCGGTATCCGCAAGGCCCTTCCGGGCGCCGTGGGTCGAGTTGAAGTATTCAAGAACGGTCAGACCTTCCTTGAAGTTCGAGATGATCGGCGTTTCGATGATCGAGCCGTCGGGCTTGGCCATCAGGCCGCGCATCCCGCCCAGCTGTTTCATCTGAGCGGGAGACCCCCGCGCCTTGGAGTGAGCCATCATGTAGACCGAGTTCGGCTCCTGCTCGACCCCATCCTCGACCCGCATGGCAGAGATGTCGGACATCATGGCGTCGGCCACGGTGTCGGAACACTTCGACCAGGCGTCGATGACCTTGTTGTACTTTTCGCCCTGGGTGATCAGGCCGTCCATGTACTGCTGTTCGAACTCCTTGACCTGGTCGCGCACGGCATTGACGATCGTCCACTTGCTGTCGGGGATGACCATGTCGTCCTTGCCGAAGGAAATGCCGGCCTTGAAGGCTTCGCGGAAGCCCATGGTCATGATCTGGTCACAGAAAATGACCGACTCTTTCTGACCGCAATAGCGGTAGACGGTGTCGATGACCTGCTGAACCTCGCCCTTCCGCAGAAGGCGGTTCACCAGATCGAAGGGCGCCTTGGCGTTCAGCGGCAGCAATGCCCCGAGCAAGACCCGGCCCGGCGTGGTTTCGAAGCGCTTGTAGATCTCAAGCCCGTCTTCACCGATCTGCTTGATCCGTGCGGTGATCTTGGCGTGCAGATGCACTTCGCCACTGTCCAGCGCGTGCTGCACTTCTTCCACATCGGCGAAGATCATGCCTTCGCCCTTCATGCCGGCCCGCTGCAGGGTCACATAGTACAGACCCAGAATCATGTCCTGCGACGGCACGATGATCGGCGCGCCGTTGGCGGGCGACAGAACGTTGTTGGTCGACATCATCAGGACGCGCGCTTCAAGCTGGGCCTCAAGGCTCAGCGGGACGTGCACGGCCATCTGGTCGCCGTCGAAGTCGGCGTTGAAGGCCGAACACACCAGCGGGTGCAGCTGGATGGCCTTGCCTTCGATCAGCTTCGGCTCGAACGCCTGAATGCCCAGACGGTGCAGCGTCGGCGCCCGGTTCAGCATGACGGGATGTTCGCGGATCACTTCGTCCAGAATATCCCAGACCTCGGGACGTTCCTTTTCCACCAGTTTCTTGGCCTGCTTCACGGTGGAAGACAGCCCCTTGGCTTCAAGGCGCGAATAGATGAACGGCTTGAACAGCTCCAACGCCATTTTCTTGGGAAGTCCGCACTGATGCAGTTTCAGTTCCGGCCCGGTCACGATGACCGACCGGCCCGAGAAGTCCACCCGCTTGCCCAGAAGGTTCTGGCGGAAACGACCCTGCTTGCCTTTCAGCATGTCGGACAGCGACTTCAGCGGACGCTTGTTGGCGCCGGTGATGACGCGGCCACGGCGGCCGTTGTCGAACAGCGCATCCACGGATTCCTGCAGCATCCGCTTTTCGTTGCGGATGATGATGTCCGGTGCGCGCAGCTCGATCAGCCGCTTCAGACGGTTGTTGCGGTTGATGACGCGGCGATACAGATCGTTCAGATCCGAGGTCGCGAAGCGGCCGCCATCCAGCGGCACCAGCGGACGCAGTTCCGGCGGGATGACCGGCACAACGGTCAGGATCATCCATTCCGGGCGGTTGCCGGATTCCAGGAAGCTCTCAACCACCTTCAGGCGCTTGATGATCTTCTTGGGCTTCAACTCGCCGGTGGCTTCCTTCAGGTCGTCACGCAGAGTCGTTGCTTCGGCTTCCAGATCGATCTGGGACAGCATCTCACGAATGGCTTCCGCGCCGATCCCGGCGGTGAAGGCATCCATGCCATAGGTGTCCTGGGCGTCCATGAACTCCTCTTCCGACATCAGCTGACCATAGGTCAGATCGGTGAGGCCGGGTTCGATCACCACGTAGTTTTCGAAGTAGAGGATGCGTTCCAGATCGCGCAGGGTCATGTCCAGCATCAGGCCGATGCGCGACGGCAACGACTTGAGGAACCAGATGTGCGCCACCGGCGAGGCCAGTTCGATATGGCCCATCCGCTCGCGGCGGACCTTCTGCAGGGTGACTTCCACGCCGCATTTCTCGCAGACGACGCCGCGATACTTCATGCGCTTGTATTTGCCGCACAGGCATTCGTAGTCCTTGATCGGACCGAAGATGCGCGCGCAGAACAGGCCGTCACGCTCGGGCTTGAACGTGCGGTAGTTGATGGTTTCGGGCTTCTTGATCTCGCCGTAGGACCACGAGAGGATCCGTTCGGGAGAGGCCAGCGACACCTTGATCTCGTCGAATTGCTTCGGCGGGGTCAGCGGGTTGAACGGGTTGGTCGAGAGTTCCTGGTTCATTGAGTTTCCTCAGAATACGGGCGTTTTGGGGGAGTGAAGGCGGAGAGATCCCCGCCCTGCCGGGCTGCGTAGGGCGGGGTTCACCCCGCCGCCGCCGGCCTTATTCCTCGCCCTCCGCGTCCAGGAGTTCCATGTTGAGGCCCAGACCCCGGACCTCCTTGACGAGAACGTTGAACGATTCCGGCACGCCGGCTTCGAAGTTGTCCTCGCCCTTCACGATGCTTTCGTAGACCTTGGTCCGGCCTGCCACGTCGTCCGATTTGACGGTCAGCATTTCCTGCAGGGTGTAGGCGGCGCCATAGGCTTCCAGGGCCCAGACCTCCATTTCCCCGAAGCGCTGACCACCGAACTGCGCCTTGCCGCCCAGCGGCTGCTGGGTGACCAGCGAGTACGGGCCGGTCGAACGCGCGTGGATCTTGTCGTCCACCAGGTGATGCAGTTTCAGCAGGTACTTGATGCCGACGGTGACCTTGCGGGCGAATTGTTCGCCGGTACGGCCATCGAACAGTTCCGACTGACCGGACTGGTCGAACCCGGCCCGCTTCAGCGCGTCGTTGACGCCTTCCTCTCGCGCCCCGTCAAAGACCGGGGTTGCGATCGGAACACCGCGGGTGACATTGCCCGCCGCTTCCAGCAGCTGCTCGTCGTCCATGCCGGCGATGCCCTCTTCATAGACATCGTCGCAATAGGCCAGACGCATCGCATCACGCACCGGGGTCATGTCGCCGGTCCGGCGATAATCGCCAAGTGCTTCGTCGATCCTCAGGCCCAGACCACGGCAAGCCCAACCCATGTGGGTTTCCAGAATCTGCCCGACGTTCATCCGCGACGGCACGCCGAGCGGGTTCAGAACGAAGTCGACCGGGGTCCCATCGGCAAGGAACGGCATGTCTTCCATGGGAACCACGCGCGAAATCACGCCCTTGTTCCCGTGGCGACCGGCCATCTTGTCGCCCGGCTGCAGCTTGCGCTTCACCGCAACGAAGACCTTGACCATCTTCATGACGCCCGGCGGCAGGTCGTCGCCACGACGCACCTTCTCGACCTTGTCCTCGAAGCGGGCTTCCAGGGCACGGCGCTGGTTCTGGTACTGCTCGTTGAGCGCCTCGACGATCTTCGCCTCGGCCTCGTCTTCCAGCGCCAACTGCCACCACTGCCCCTTGGACAGGGTGCTCAGCAGATCCGGCGTGACTTCCGAGCCCGGCTTGACGCCCTTTGGCCCCTTCACGATCACCTTGCCCATGATCTGCGTGCGCAGACGGGCATAGATGTTGCGCTCGAGGATCGCCATCTCGTCGTCCCGGTCACGGGCCAGACGTTCGACTTCCTCGCGCTCGATCTGGATCGCGCGTTCGTCCTTGTCCACACCGTGACGGTTGAAGACGCGAACTTCCACGATGGTGCCGTAGTCCCCCGGCGGCAGGCGCAGCGAGGTGTCGCGCACGTCCGAGGCTTTCTCGCCGAAGATGGCGCGCAGAAGCTTTTCTTCCGGCGTCATCGGGCTTTCGCCCTTCGGAGTGATCTTGCCGACCAGGATATCCGCCGGGCCAACCTCGGCACCGATATAGACGATGCCCGCTTCGTCGAGGTTGCGCAGGGCTTCCTCGCCGACGTTGGGGATGTCGCGGGTAATCTCTTCCGGCCCCAGCTTGGTGTCACGGGCGGCGACTTCGAATTCCTCGATATGCACCGAGGTGAAGACGTCATCCCGCACGATGCGTTCCGAGATCAGGATCGAGTCTTCGTAGTTGTAGCCATTCCACGGCATGAAGGCGACGACGACGTTCTTGCCGAGCGCCAGTTCCCCCATGTCGGTGGACGGACCATCGGCGATGACTTCGCCCTTGGTGACTTCCTGCCCCACCTTCACCAGCGGACGCTGGTTGATGCAGGAGTTCTGGTTCGACCGCTGGAACTTGCGCATCCGGTAGATATCGACGCCCGGATCGCCCGGTGCCATATCAGAGGTGGCCCGGATCACGATCCGGGTGGCATCAACCTGGTCAATGATACCGGCGCGCTTGGCAACGATGGCCGCGCCCGAGTCGCGGGCCACGATTTCCTCGATCCCGGTGCCGACCAAGGGGGCCTCGGCCTGCAACAGCGGAACCGCCTGACGCTGCATGTTCGATCCCATCAGGGCGCGGTTGGCGTCGTCATTTTCCAGGAACGGAATCAGCGAGGCCGCAACCGACACCAACTGCTTGGGCGACACGTCGATCAGGTCGACGTTTTCGCGCGGCGCCATGGTGTATTCGCCGGACTGGCGGGTGTTCACCAGGTCGTTCACGAAGTTACCGTCTTCATCCAGCGTCGCGTTGGCCTGCGCCACGGTGTGACGCATTTCCTCGGTCGCGGACATGTAGACCACGTCGTCGGTCACGTGACCCTCGACCACCCGGCGATAGGGGGTTTCGATGAAGCCGTACTTGTTGACGCGGGCGAAGGTGGCCAGCGAGTTGATCAGACCGATGTTCGGACCTTCCGGCGTCTCGATCGGGCACATCCGGCCGTAATGGGTGGTGTGCACGTCGCGGACTTCAAAGCCCGCACGCTCGCGGGTCAGACCGCCCGGCCCAAGCGCCGACAGGCGGCGTTTGTGCGTCACTTCCGACAGCGGGTTGGTCTGGTCCATGAACTGCGACAGCTGCGAAGAGCCGAAGAATTCGCGCACCGCGGCCGCGGCCGGCTTGGCGTTGATCAGATCCTGCGGCATCACCGTGTCGATCTCGACCGACGACATGCGCTCCTTGATGGCACGCTCCATGCGCAGCAGACCGACGCGATACTGGTTTTCCATCAGTTCGCCGACCGAACGCACCCGGCGGTTGCCAAGGTGGTCGATGTCGTCGATGTCGCCCTTGCCGTCGCGCAGTTCCACCAGCGCCTTGATGCAGGCGACGATGTCTTCCTTGCGCAGCGTGCGCTGGGTGTCTTCCGCGTTCAGCGCAAGACGCATGTTCATCTTCACCCGGCCCACGGCGGACAGGTCATACCGCTCGCTGTCGAAGAACAGCGTGTCGAACAGGGCCGAGGCCGCTTCGACGGTGGGCGGCTCGCCCGGACGCATGACACGGTAGATGTCCATGAGCGCGGTGTCGCGGTTCATGTTCTTGTCTGCCGCCAGGGTGTTGCGGATGTAGGGACCGACGTTGATGTTGTCGATGTCCAGCACAGGGATCTCGGTGATGCCCGCGTCCAGCAGCTCTTTCAGCGAGCCGCCGGTCACTTCCCCGTCCTTGTCCAGTTCCCAGGTCAGCTCATCGCCGGCTTCCACGTAGATGGCGCCGGTTTCCTCGTTGATGATGTCCTTGGCGACGTATTTGCCGACGATCATGTCAAAGGGCACCAGAAGTTCGGTGACATTGCCTTCGTCGATCAGCTTCTTGACGGCGCGCGGGGTGACCTTCTTGCCGGCTTCGGCGATGACTTCGCCGGTGGCTGCATCCACCAGATCATAGGTCGGACGGGTGCCGCGAACGCGTTCCGGGAAGAACTTCGTCGCCCAGCCCCGGCTGTTTTCCAGCTTGTAGGAAACGGTGTCGTAATAGGCGTCGCAGATGCCTTCCTGATCCATGCCCAGGGAATAGAGCAGCGTCGTCACCGGCAGCTTGCGGCGACGGTCGATACGGGCAAAGACGATGTCCTTGGCGTCGAATTCGAAATCCAGCCACGAGCCGCGATAGGGAATGATGCGGCAGGCAAACAGCAGTTTGCCGCTGGCGTGGGTCTTGCCCTTGTCGTGATCGAAGAACACACCCGGCGAACGGTGCATCTGGGAAACGATCACACGCTCGGTACCATTGACCACGAAGGTGCCGTTCGGCGTCATGAGCGGCATGTCGCCCATGAACACGTCCTGCTCCTTGATGTCCTTCACCGACTTGGCGCCGGTATCTTCGTCCACATCGAACACGATCAGGCGCAGGGTCACCTTCAGCGGCGCGCTGTAGGTCATGTCGCGCTGCTGACATTCCTCAACGTCATACTTGGGTTTTTCCAGCTCGTAGGAGACAAATTCCAGAACGCTGGTTTCGTTGAAATCCTTGATCGGGAAAACCGACTGGAACACGCCCTTGATGCCTTCGCCATCCAGCGGAATATCGCTGTCGCCGGACCGCAGGAACAGGTCGTAGGATGATTTCTGAACCTCGATGAGGTTCGGCATTTCCAGAACTTCCCGGATCTTGCCGTAATATTTGCGGAGTCGTTTCTGGCCGATATAAGTCTGCGCCATAAGTGCCGTTGCCTTTCGTTTCACCGGAATACCGCCACCGCCGGGGCCACGGGGCGCATCCCTGAAACATCGAAACGGTCGGTCCATGCCTGGCGCCCTTCCCACGGGGTGCCTCCCGACCTTTGACCGCTTCTTGGAGAACCCCTGTCAACAGGGCCTCGCCAAGACGCGGACAGCTGGACCCGGAGTATCCCCGGGCCCAGCCAATCTTGAAACCTACGGGCCAGATGGCCCGACGGATTACTTGAGCTCGATCTCGGCGCCGACTGCTTCCAGCTTCGCCTTGATGTCTTCGGCTTCTTCTTTCGAAACCTGCTCTTTGACAGCTTTGCCGCCAGCTTCGACCAGCTCTTTGGCTTCTTTCAGGCCAAGACCGGTGATGCCGCGAACTTCCTTGATGACCTTGATCTTCTCGCCGCCAGCGGCTTTCAGGATCACGTCAAATTCGGTTTGCTCTTCGGCAGCGTCGCCACCGGCGTCGCCGGCCGGGCCAGCCATCATCACGGCGCCGCCTGCGGCGGGCTCGATGCCGTACTCATCCTTCAGGATGGTTTTCAGTTCTTGTGCTTCCAGCAGCGTCAGGTTGACGATTTGCTCAGCAAGTGCTTTCAGATCAGCCATTTTCTCTGTTCCGTATCTTTAGATGTGTTCCAACGTGCGATGATTTCCACACGCGGGATCTCACGCGGCCTCGCCGCGCTCTTCGATTGTCGAAAGGATGCTCGCGATGTTCGAAGCAGGTGCGCCAATCGCACCGGCGATGTTCGAAGCGGGCGCGCCGATGCAGCCGACGATGGAGGCAATAAGCTCCTCGCGCGACGGCATTTTCGACACGGCTTCAACACCAGCCCGGTCCAGGATCGTCTCGCCCATTGCCCCGCCAAGGATTTCGAATTTCTTGTTGTCCTTGGCGAAGTCCTCGGCCACCTTGGCTGCTGCCACGGGGTCCTCGGAATAGGACAGTACGGTCATGCCCGTAAGAAGCTCACCCATGCCTGCGCAGGGTTTGCCCTCGAGGGCGATCTTGGCGAGCCTGTTCTTGGCAACACGCACGGATCCGCCGGATGCGCGCATGCGCCCCCGAAGATCCTGCATCTCGGCAACCGTGAGACCCGCGTAGTGTGCAACCACTACAACGCCAGAGCTTTCGAAGATCTGGCCGAGTTCATCGACCAATTTCTCTTTCTGGGCTCTATCCACAGTTTCACTCCAAGTTTGAGAGGTTGCCCCCTCGGCTCACTTCTGCCGGGTTTCCCCAGCGTTCGGGTCCTCAACTCAGGGTCCCGAGCAGATCGCCCGAGGGCCGCACGCGGCACTCAGAGAAATGTCTCGTTCCCCATCTCGGGAAGGAAATTAAGCCCCGCTTCAGCAGCCTTGCGGCCCGGTCAGCGACACGCCCTCCGTCTCGGACAGGACAGGGCCTGTCGGCCCTGCCACCAGGCGGGTCGCCCCGCCCGATCTTGCGGGATTACTCGGCGGCTGCCGCGTTATCCACGTCGACACTGACGCCCGGACCCATGGTCGAGCTCAGCGCGATCTTCTTCATGTAGGCGCCCTTGGCCCCCGACGGCTTGGCGCGCGACACGGCGGCCACGAAGGCGCGCACGTTCTCGACCAGCTTGGCTTCGTCGAAGGACACCTTGCCGATGCCTGCGTGCACAACGCCGGCTTTCTCGGCCTTGAACTGAACCTCACCGCCCTTGGCGTTGGCCACGGCTTCGGCGACATCCATGGTCACGGTGCCGACCTTGGGGTTCGGCATCAGGTTGCGCGGGCCCAGGATCTTGCCCAGACGCCCCACGACCGGCATCATGTCCGGGGTCGCAATGCAGCGATCGAACTCGATGGTGCCACCCTGAATGGTCTCCATCAGGTCTTCGGCGCCGACGATATCCGCACCGGCGGCCTGGGCTTCTTCAGCCTTGGCACCACGGGCGAACACGGCGACGCGAACGGTCTTGCCGGTGCCGTTGGGCAGGCTGACCACGCCGCGGACCATCTGGTCTGCGTGACGCGGATCGACGCCCAGGTTCATCGCGATCTCGACGGTTTCGTCGAACTTAGAGTTGGCGTTGGATTTCACCAGTGCGACAGCTTCTTCGACGGTGATGTTGTCTTTACCTGCGAAAGCAGCGCGGGCTGCCTTTGTACGCTTACCGAGCTTTGCCATGATCAGCCTTTCACCTCGATGCCCATCGAGCGGGCAGAGCCCACGATGATCTTCATTGCGGCTTCAACGTCATTCGCGCTGAGGTCTTTCATCTTGGCTTCGGCGATTTCACGCAGCTGGGCCACGGTCACGGTCGCCACGGTGTCGCGGCCGGGGTTCTCGGCACCGCGCGGACGGTTGCGCTTGCCCACGGGCTTCAGACCTGCGGCCTTCTTCAGGTAGTAAGACGCGGGCGGCGTCTTGATGTCCATGGTGAAGGACTTGTCCTGATAGTAGGTGATCACGGTCGGGCACGGCGCGCCGGCTTCCATTTCCTGCGTCTTGGCGTTGAACGCCTTGCAGAATTCCATGATGTTGATGCCGCGCTGACCCAGCGCCGGACCCACGGGGGGGCTCGGGTTCGCTTTGCCGGCGGGGATCTGAAGCTTCATCTTCCCAGCAAGTTTCTTGGCCATGAGGCCTCTCCTTCTTCCAGCGGCGGGTCGCCCCGCCCTACAACAGCCGCCAACGCGTCGGCGGCCTTGGGTTGCCGTGGTTCAGCCGGCCGGGCGCGCCCGGAAAGCCTCCCACGTCTGACACGTCAGGCCTGTTTGGTGACCTGCGTGAATTCCAATTCCACGGGCGTTTCGCGCCCGAAGATCGACACCGTCACCTTGAGGCGCTGGTTGTCTTCGTCCACTTCCTCGACCATGCCGTCGAAATCCTCGAACGGGCCGTCGTTGACCTTCACGCGCTCGCCGATCTCATAGTGGATCAGGGTGCGCGGCTGGGCCTCGCCCTCTTCGACGCGGTTCAGGATCTGGTTCACCTCGGCATCGCGCATGGGCATCGGCCGGCCCTGGGGCCCGAGGAATCCGGTCACCCGGTTGATGCTGTTGATCAGGTGGTAACCCCGATCGGTCATTTCCATCCGTACCAGCACGTAGCCGGGCATGAAGCGACGCGGTACCGAGACCTTCTTGCCCCGGCGCACTTCGATCACTTCTTCTTCAGGGACCAGAACCTCTTCGATCTCGTCCTCAAGGCCCTTCTCGACGGCCTCGGTCCGGATCTGTTCAGCGATCTTCTTTTCGAAATTCGAAAGAACGCTGACCGAATACCACCGTTTCGCCATCTTGCTCGCCGCCTTTACGTCGTCTTGCCGAGCCCCGTAAGGCCCTGATCGTGTGTAATTTTTTCAAGCATTCCGGAAGAAAAAAGCGGCGCGCAACACGAATCATTGCACGCCCTCATCCAGAACACACGGTGTGCTAGACCTTTGACGCCCGAATGACAAGTCACAATGTCGGTCGGGGCGCCGGGCCGGGGCGGGATCAGCTGCCGAAGAAGTTCAGAGTGAGCGTCAGCCCGTTGCGGATCAGGAAGTCCACAAAGAAGAAGAAGATGGCCGTCAGCGTCGCCATCGCCAGCACCATGGCCGAGGTCAGCAGCACTTCACGCTGGCTGGGCCAGACGATCTTGGCTACTTCACCACGCACCTGCTGGATGAACTGGAAAGGGTTGGTCTTCGCCATCGTCTACGGAGTCCTTCTTGCGCAATGGGCGGCAGATACGCCTTTCGGACGGGGAATTCAAGCGGCCCTCTTGCGCGCGACGCCACGGGACGAAACCGGCGGCAGCGCTGGGGCGTCAGCCCCAGTCCAGAACCACCTTGCCGCTCTTGCCCGAGCGCATGACCTCGAAGCCTTCCACGAAATCGTCCACCGGGTAGCGATGGGTGATGACGCGCGAAACATCCAAACCGTTCTGCAGCATCGCGATCATCTTGTACCAGGTCTCGAATATCTCGCGGCCATAAACGCCCTTGATGGTCAGCGCCTTGAAGACGATGCGCGACCAGTCCACGGGGGATTTTCCGGGCGGTATGCCCAGCATGGCAATGCGCCCGCCCATGACCATGCCTTCGACCATCTGATCCAGCGCAATCTGGTTGCCGGACATTTCCATGCCGACGTCGAATCCTTCGCGCATCCCCAGTTCGGCGATGACATCCTTCAGGTCTTCGTTCGCCACATTGACCGGGCGCAGATCGGTGACCGCTTGCGCCAGGTCCAGCCGGTCGGGATTGATGTCGGTGATGACCACATGGCGCGCGCCGACGTGGCGGGCCACGGCGGCGGCCATGATGCCGATGGGCCCGGCACCGGTGATCAGGACGTCCTCGCCAATCAGATCGAAGCTGAGCGCGGTATGCACGGCATTGCCGAGCGGGTCGAGAATGGCGCCGATCTCGTCCGGGATCGAATCGGGCAGCGGCACCACGTTGAAGGCCGGCAGCCGCAGGTATTCGGCAAAGGCGCCCTGCTCGTTCACGCCGATGCCACGGGTTTCCGGATCAAGGTGGAACTTGCCCGCCCGCGACTGGCGCGAATGGTGGCCGATCAGATGCCCCTCGCCGGAACAGCGCTGTCCGACCTTCAGGTCGGTCACGTCACGGCCCAGTTCGACGATCTCGCCGGCGAATTCATGCCCGGTGATCAGCGGCACCGGCACCGTCTTCGCGGCCCAGTCGTCCCAGTTCCAGATGTGCACATCGGTGCCGCAGATGCCGGTCTTGCGGATGCGGATCAACACGTCGTCGGGGCCGATCTCGGGGACCGGGGCACGCTCCATCCACAGGCCCATTTCCGCGCGGGCTTTCACAAGGGCCTTCATCTGGTTGCTCATGACAGCGCCCCCACGGCCCGGCCTGCCGCAGCGAAAGCGTCCAGTGCCTGATCCAGATCCTCGCGTGTCAGTGCTGCGTTCATCTGGGTGCGGATGCGCGCCTGCCCTTTCGGCACCACCGGGAAGAAGAACCCGGCGACATAGACGCCGCGGTCGTACAGGGCTGCCGCCAGATCCTGGCTGAGCCGCGCCTCGCCCAGCATCACCGGCACGATGGGGTGCTCCCCCGGCAAGGTGGTGAAACCGAGGCTTTCCAGCCCGTTTCGCCAATAGGCAGTGTTCTCGAAGAGTTGCGCCCGCAGGGCGTCGCCCTGCTCGACCAGATCCAGCGCCGCCAGACCGGCCATCACCACCGACGGCGGCAGCGAGTTGGAAAACAGATAGGGCCGCGCCCGCTGGCGCAGCAGATCGACCACCACCTGCGGCCCGGCGATATAGCCGCCGATGGCCCCGCCAAGCGCCTTGCCCAGCGTGCCGGTCAGGATATCGACCTCGACCCCGAAATGCGCGGGCGTGCCGCGCCCCTGCGGCCCCATGAACCCCGTCGCGTGGCAATCATCCACCATCACCAGCGCATCGTATTCGCGGGCCAGCCGGGTGATCTCGGGCAGTTTGGCCAGATAGCCGTCCATGGAAAAAACGCCATCCGTGGCGATCATCACGAAGCGCGCGCCGCCATCGCGGGCGGCCTGCAATTGCGCCTCAAGATCGGCCATGTCGGAATTGGCGTAGCGATAGCGTTGCGCCTTGCACAGCCGTACCCCGTCGATGATCGAGGCATGGTTCAGCGCGTCCGAGACGATGGCATCCTCGGGGCCCAGCAGCGGCTCGAACAGCCCGCCATTGGCATCGAAACAGGCGGCAAACAGGATCGCGTCGTCCTTGCCCAGAAACGCGGCCAGGCGACGCTCCAGCTTGCGGTGAATGTCCTGGGTGCCGCAGATGAACCGGACCGAGGCCATGCCATAGCCATAGTCGTCATAGCTGGACTTCGCGGCGGCGATCAGGGCCGGATGATCGGCCAGTCCCAGATAGTTGTTGGCACATAGGTTCAGCACTCCGTTCTGCACGGTGCCATTGCGCTGCACGTCGATGCGCCCGCCCTGCGGCGAGGTGATCTCGCGTTCGGTTTTATACAGCCCGTCGGCCCTGAGGCTGTCCAGCGTGGTGCCGATATGGTCGAGAAACGCGTCGGTCATGGCCCCTCCGGAAGTGGATTGCGCCATGACAGCCTGTCAAAGCCGTGCCGCCCTGTCACGAGGAATCGCCGGACAACGCCGGGCGCCCGAAGGCGCGCGTATTCACGATGTCTGAAGGACTGGCAGGGGCTGAGGGACTCGAACCCACGACCCTCGGTTTTGGAGACCGATGCTCTACCAACTGAGCTAAACCCCTAGGCCGGCCTGCTGGATAAGCGTATTCGCTGCGGGCCGCAAGCCAAAAGCGGCGGGAAGATCACAAGATGCTCTCCGAGTGGTGGTTTCTCCGTGTCCCGGTCGGGGCGGTAGGCTGAGCCATGATTTCTTCCCGTTCCGTTTTCAAGGAGACCCCCCATGACGGCCCCGACCCTGAGCAGGCGTGTCTTTCTGAGCAGCACGGCCATCGCAGCCCTGGGCGCGGCCCAGATCCGCACGGCTGCGGCCGAAACGCCCGGCGACGACTTCAAGTTCGAAATCACCCGCAGCGAGGCCGGATGGCGCGCCCGCCTGAGCGAAACAGAGTACCACATCCTGCGCGAGGGCGGCACCGAAGAGAAGTTTTCCAGCCCCTTCTGGAACGCCCACGATGAAGGTCAATATGCTTGCAAGGGCTGCGACCTGACCCTCTATTCCTCGGTCTGGCAGGTCTATCCGGGTGTCGGCTGGGCCTTCTTCCGGCATGCCGAACCCAACGCGATCCTGATGGGGATTGATGGCAATCCCTATGTCGGGATGACCGACATCCGCGTCCTGTCCATCATCGAGGCACACTGCCGCCGCTGCGGCTCTCATCTGGGCCACATCCTGACCGTGGGCAAGACATCGCTGCACTGTATCAACGGTGCCGCCCTGAGCTTCACCACCGGACCCGTATGACGCGCCGGTGCCATCGCCCGCCCCGCCGGTCATTAAAAAGGGGCCGCCCCCGAAGGTGCGGCCCCTGATCGTCATGCCTGAGGCGCCGAGGGGCGCTTCAAACCTGGATCATTCGATGATCTTGGAAACGACCCCTGCCCCAACCGTGCGGCCGCCTTCGCGGATGGCGAAGCGGAGTTTTTCTTCCATCGCGATCGGGGCGATCAGCTCGACCTCGAACTTCAGGTTGTCACCCGGCATCACCATCTCGGTGCCTTCCGGCAGCGTCACGGTGCCGGTCACATCGGTGGTGCGGAAGTAGAACTGCGGACGGTAGTTCGCGAAGAACGGCGTGTGACGGCCGCCTTCTTCCTTGGTCAGGATATAGGCCTCGGCTTCGAACTTGGTGTGCGGGGTCACGGAACCCGGCTTGCAGAGAACCTGCCCGCGCTCCACGCCTTCACGGTCGATGCCGCGCAGCAGCGCGCCGATGTTGTCGCCCGCTTCACCACGGTCCAGCAGCTTGCGGAACATTTCCACACCGGTGCAGGTGGTGGTGGTGGTGGCGCGGATGCCGACGATCTCGATGCTGTCGCCGACGTTGATCACGCCACGCTCGACACGCCCCGTAACCACGGTGCCGCGGCCCGAGATCGAGAACACGTCCTCGATCGGCATCAGGAACGGCTGGTCCACGGCGCGGTCCGGGGTCGGGATGTACTCATCCACGGCCGCCATCAGTTCGCGGATCTTGTTCTCGCCGATTTCCGGATCACGGCCTTCCATCGCGGCCAGCGCCGATCCGGCGATGATCGGGATCTCGTCGCCCGGGTACTCGTAGCTTTCCAGCAGTTCGCGGATTTCCATTTCCACGAGCTCCAGCAGCTCCTCGTCGTCCACCTGGTCGACCTTGTTCATGAACACGACCATCTTCGGGATGCCAACCTGGCGGCCCAGCAGGATGTGCTCGCGGGTCTGGGGCATCGGGCCGTCGGCCGCGTTCACCACCAGGATCGCGCCGTCCATCTGCGCGGCACCGGTGATCATGTTCTTCACATAGTCGGCGTGGCCGGGGCAGTCGACGTGCGCGTAGTGGCGGTTGTCGGTCTCGTATTCCACGTGCGCGGTCGAGATGGTGATGCCACGGGCCTTCTCTTCCGGCGCGCCGTCGATCTGGTCGTAGGCCTTGAAATCACCGAAATACTTGGTGATCGCCGCGGTCAGCGTCGTCTTGCCGTGGTCAACGTGGCCGATCGTGCCAATGTTCACGTGCGGCTTGCTGCGGTCAAACTTTTCCTTTGCCATGATGGCCTCCT